>NZ_CAMFHL010000224.1 GCF_945952095.1 uncultured Arsenicibacter sp.
GATGTTATTATACACGTAGTTGCCGATGTTACCGCGCAGTGTAAACGCTACCGAAAACTTGTCCATCGTAAAGTTTGAGCTGAAGCCCAGGTATACTTTCGGGTTCGGTGATTTGTAGCGGTAACGGTCACCAAGCGTCAGGATACCATTCGCGTCCTGATCTACGTACAGGCCTTCAATTGGTTTGCCGTTCGTGTCATACACCTGCTTGTAGAGGTAATAGGCAAATGTCGGATAACCAACCGTGTGAATCTGCACCGTGTTGCCCACACCACCGGAGATACCGCCAATCAGTACGCCCGGATCGTTCGGTGTCGGTACTTTGGTCAGGTTGGTGATTTTGTTCTCGTTGTAGGTAATGTTGAAGTTGGCATCCCACGTAAATTTCTCCGTTGATACCGGCGTTGCGTTCAGTCCTAATTCAATACCACGGTTTTCGAGGTTACCCACGTTCGTCAGGATACGGTTGGTCAGGTTAGACCCCGCCGGAACCGGAATTACGCTCAGCAAGTCTTTGGTCTTTTTCTGGTACACATCAATCGTACCGCTGAGTTTGCCTTTGAACAGCGAGAAGTCCAGACCAGCGTTGTAGGTAGTCGTCGATTCCCAGCGCAGGTTGGCGTCGTAGCCTTCCGGACGCAGGGTCTGGAAAAAGCCATTGCCGAACTGGTACTGGGCAGTGCTTTGTCCGTAGGTGTAGCGGGCCAGATACGGGTAGTCGCTACCGACATCCTGCTGACCGGTTACCCCGTAACCTAAGCGCAGTTTCAGGTCCTGAATAACAGTTGAGTTACGCAGGAACGATTCTTCCTTGATTTTCCAGGCAAAGGCGGCCGACGGGAACAGACCCCAGCGGGTGCTTGGGCTGAACCGAGACGAACCGTCATTACGCAGTGTAAACGTCACCAGATAGCGGTCTTTCAGTGTGTAGTTGGCACGGCCATAGAACGACACCAGGGTGTTCTGGGTCTTGAACGGAATACCGGCCGGGCTGATCACCACGTTTTCGGCATTCACGTCCGGATAAGCCGGGCTTTCACGGATGAAGTCCTGGTATGAATAACCACCCAATACCTCGATCCGGCTGGCAATGCTGCGCAGGTCTTTGGTATAGTTCAGGTAGAATTCTAACAGCTTGTTACTCTTCGTCTGAGAATACTGGTTGTTTGTGCCTTTACGGGCATATTGTAGCCCGGCAAACGTAGGGATATAAATCGTGCCTTCGCTTGATGAAACGTCATAGCCTAAGTTCAGGTTAGCGCGTAACTCCGGCAGGAAGTGGAATTTATAGTCAAACTGAGCGTTACCGATGCTGCGTTTTACGGTACTTTTATCCTGTTTCAGATCAAGTATTCCTACAGGGTTTTTAGTAGCCAGCGTATTCGGCAGTTTGGTTGACGGATCCAGCCATTCGAAATAACCGCCGAAATTGTTGTTTCCGCTGTAGATTGGCTGCGTTGGGTCGAAGAAGGCGGCTGCACCGATTGCACCCTGATCGGCGAAACGGCTGTTTGCGATAGTGCCTTTCAGGTTTACGTCGATGCGCAGGTGGTTGTTGAACAACATCGGCGAAATGCCCAGTGAGCCGGATGTACGGCCGAGATCCGACGTTTTCAGAATACCTTTCTGCCCCAGATACCCGACTGATGCCCGGAACGGCATGCCCGCCAGTGAGCCGGTCGCACTCAGGTTATTGTCGTGGGTGAAACCGGTCTGGAAGATGGCATCCTGCCAGTTGGTGCTTTCCTTACCCATCAGCGCTTTTTGAGCGGCTGTGCCTTTGCTGTTGACCAGCGCGCGGAAATCGTCAGCCGACAGTACATTCAGCTGCTTATAGTTTTTCGACAGCGATTCCTGTGAGCTGAAGTTAAACCGGATCCGGTCGCCTTTAACCCCTTTTTTCGTCGTGATCAGGATAACCCCGTTCGACGCCCGTGAACCATAGATTGCCGTGGCCGACGCATCTTTCAGGACCGTCATGGTCTCAATGTCGTTCGGGTTAATCATGCTCAGCGGGTTTGGCGAGCCCGAAATGCTGTTGTTGTCAACCGGTACGCCGTCGATAACGATCAAAGGATCGTTGTTGGCGTTCAGTGACGAACCGCCACGGATACGGATCTGGCTACCCGAGCCCGGCGCACCACCGTTTGAGGTGATCTGGACACCGGCCACTTTACCGGCCACCAGCTGCTCAGGGTTAGTAATCTGGCCCTGTACGAAATCTTTCGACGTGACGGCTACTACCGAACCGGTCAGGTCTTTTTTACGCTGCGTACCGTAGCCGATGACGACAACTTCGGTAAGTGACTTGGCATCGTCTTCCAGTGTTACGTCAACCGACGTCCGGCTACCGATAACAACTTCCTGTGGTGTTTTACCAACGAAGCTATATATAAGCGTAGAATTAGCCGGAACGATGAGTTTGTACGCGCCGTTAACGTCTGATTGCGTTCCACGGGTTGTACCTTTTACAACGATATTGGCGCCTGGTAGGAGAGCACCGTCTTTTTCGCGGATGGTACCGGTAATGGTAACATCCTGCGCCATTGCTGCCATGCTGAGCAGTCCGAAAACAAACAGCATCATCAATGACGACAACCGCCGGAAACGACGGTTAACATCCACTTGCCGGAAAGGCTTGTAATGTTGTTTCATCATGAGTAGAGTGTACGAAACTAGTATGTTAAGAAAATGAGCCGGGGTTCTTTTGTTCAAAAAAGGATAACAAAAGTCCTATTTCAATGATGCAAAGGTAAAGTACTGATGTGGGTCAGTCGTTCCACTTTAGAAAGAATGGTATTTTATCGCTAAAAAATTTTAAACTATTGTTTTTCAGTTGTTTGTCACGCCGATTTAGGGGCGCTTTAGGAAAGTGGCACCAGTATTTAAAGAGCGGAAGAGTGAATGATGGAAAGAGTGAAAGCGCTGGTTCCGTTGAATCAGACTTTACTCACTCTTTCGCTCTTTATCCGCACAGCGGCCGCTCTTTCACTCTTTAATAAATCGCTTCACTGCCTGCTGGTCGCCTTGTGTTACCCGGATCAGATAGGTAGCTGTGGGCAGTGATCGGGTTGAGATTGGCTGCCGGAGTTGCGGGCTGTTTTTCTGCGCCTGCTTTGCCACCACCTCGCGGCCCTGCATGTCGATCAGCGTGATGGTGACCGCACCGCGATACCCGTTTGTCAGGTTCAGTATAATTTCATCGGTCGTTGGGTTGGGAGCAAGCTGCAGGTCGAGTTGCAGCTCTTCCGGTACGGCCGTAATCAGGCTTGCGGTAAGTGTAAAGGGCACGATACCCGATTCAGGGGCGGGCAGTTTGGTTTGCGTAAACAAGTGGAACGCACCCGGCTCAAGGACCAGTGTCATGTTCGGGTCCTGAACATTGATTTCCTGCCCCGTAAAATAGTGATACCAGATACCGCCCGATGGAAAACCGGCCTTCACTGTCTGGCTGCGGGTTTCAAAGTTGCCGATCAGAAAGGTACTGCCACTCACATGCGGCAACGTCAGCCGCTTGATTGTGGTGCTGAAATCCATCGTAAAATCGGTGGATGAAAATGCCGGCAGGCTTTGTTTCAGCTTGATAAACTCGCTGTAGGTTTTGTAAAGTTTGAGCCGTTGAGCGTCCTGCGCATAATTCCAGCGGACAGGTTTGGCGGAGGTGCGGCAGTCATTTGAGATCGTTGTTCCGTCCGAACAGGCATTGATCGACAGGTCATACCCCAGTTCGCCGAACTGCCAGATCAGTTTCGGGCCAGGCACTGAGAGCAAAAAGGCCGCTGCCAGTTTCGACCGTTCCAGGGCTGTGGCTACGGTTTTAATGTTGTAACTGCCGTCAATAATGCCGTTTTGCTCCAGATCAAACATAATCCGCTCTTCATCGTGGCTTTCGGCGTAGCCAATCAGATTCGGGTTTGTAAAGCCCCGTTTTTGGTACGAAATGCCTTCGAAATTACCACCCTGACCACGGGCAGCACCGCGGAAATCGTAATTATGGTTACCCCACAGCATCATACCGTAATTAGCCAGCTCTTTTTCTTCCTGATTATCAGCAAAGTGCTCAAGAATGACATACGCGGTTTTATCATAGCTACGGATCTGGTCATAAATCCGTTTCCAGATGGCTACACGGCTGGCATCGTAGGTACCCCAGGCGTTAACATCATTGCCGGTATTTTTCTGCGTAAACCCTTTGGAGAGGTCGAAGCGGTAGCCGTCAAATCTAAACTCCTGAATCCAGTACTGGCAAACCCGTTGCACCAGGTTTTGGGTTGCTGTGCTTTCGTGATTAAAATCAAAGAAAACGCTGAACGGGTGAGTAGCCTGCTGGTTGAAAAACGGGTTGTTGGCCGCCGGACGGTCGTTGTTCCAATACATTTTCACGTACGGAAACTCATAATCTGCCTGGTTTAATACCATGTCAAGCACTACGGCAATGCCGTTGCTGTGGCAGGCGTCAACAAAGCGTTTGAGGTCGTCTTTGGTTCCGTAGGCTTTATCCGGTGCGAAGTAGAAAATCGGATTGTAACCCCATGAATCATTGCCCGAAAACTCCATAACCGGCATTAGTTCAATGACGTTTACGCCCAGCCGTTTAAGGTAGGAAAGGCTGTCAGTCAACGTTTTATAAGAACGGTTCGATGAGAAATCGCGGACGAGCAGCTCGTAAACGACCATCTTTTTCGAGTCAGGGCGCTGGAAGCTGGCGGTCTTCCAGGCATACGGCGTCTGATTGGTCTGTAATACCGAGACAATCCCCTGAGCGCCCTGCGGATAGGCCTTCAGGTTCGGATAGGTTGTTGATGAAATGTATTTATCGTTATTGGGGTCGAGTATCTTGTCAGCATACGGATCCGCCACGGCGAGTGTACCGTTAACTAGGTACTGGTATGCCACCTCCTGACCGGCGGGCAGGCTGCCCAGTTCGATCCAGTAGCGGTTACCGTCCGGCGTGCGGTTCATGAGGTAAGCGGGGCTATACGTCCAGTTGTTAAATTCACCGATAACGTGAACAAACTGTTTTTCAGGCGCGAAAAACGACAGGATAACGCGGTCGGCGGCGAGGTAGTTGATGCCATCTTTGACGCCGGCCGGTAAATCGGCGATTTTCGGTTGCGGCCGGATGCTGTAGAAAAAGGTATCAGCCGCTGTTTCGGTGGCAGTTTTTGCCTGTACAATGACGGGGAAAACCGTATTCGCAAGGTTACCGGCCGAAAAGGAAAAGCTGACGGTATCCCGGTTAGAGGCGGTAAAAATAGTTGTGCCTTGCCGTGTAATGGTAAAGGTTGCTTTTTGGGAGGAAATAGCCTGAATATCAATGACGCTGTTAGCTTCCACAAAAAAACGCTGGTCTGCCGGTTTTGTGAAAATTACCGATAATTTGTTTTCATAAACAGACACAAACAGGTCTTCAGTCTGAAACCGGCCGTCCCCGCTCTTGATAACAACCCCTAGCCGCTTAACCGTTTTGGCAGCCGGAACGTTGAAATAGGTGCGCGGTGTCAGCTTAATCTGCCACCGGTCGTTGCCTAAGGCTGTCATACGGCCAGGTTCATACGGCTTGCTGAAATCCGTCTGTCCGGTTGGTGCAAACTCCCATGGATTGGTTTCAGTACTGCCCGCACCCGACCAAAGGTAAACATCATTGGTTTTGCCAAGCAACCCTGCGGCGCGGCCGTCTTTAGCCTGTCTGAGATCGACAATAAGTGTGACTTCCTGATCTGCTGTGGGGAAGGCAGGTTGTGTGGTGATAACCTGGGCCGATGCCTGTACGAATACAAACAGCCAGCCGACGAAAAAGAGTAAAGATCGTTGCATTGAGTCCGGACCACAAAGTGCTATGCATCCTTGTGTAGTTAAGAAAATACGAAACTGAAGTATCGCTATAAATAATGGGATTATAGCCTGACAAAAGTAAGGGGCTTCCTGTCAGGAATCGTTCCACTTTCGTAGTAGCAGAAGAAAGAAAAGGAGGCTGTTAATTGATTGTGGGTAAGCGTATTAAGCGAAATGGTGGGGGCGTTTTAGGAAAGTGGCACTACAATGTATGCAGTGGTATGCTGTAAAAAAGAAAAACACGCCGGAGGCGTGTTTTCATCGGAAGAGCTATATCGAAAGATTAAACGAGTTCAACGTTAACGGCATTAACGCCTTTTTTTCCGCGCTCTACTTCGAACTTAACCTGATCGTTTTCACGGATTTGGTCGATCAAACCAGAAGCGTGAACAAAGATATCCTCACCGCCGTTCTCCGGCTTAATGAAACCATAACCTTTGGTTTCATTGAAAAATTTAACTGTGCCTTTTTGCATTATTTTATTGGTATTGGCCTGCAATATAGGATGACAAACGTTACGAACCTTGCTTTGCGAAAATTAATTTTATGTTTTGTCAAATATTAACCTCCATTCAGGAGTTAAGGCTGAGTGGTAGGATAATCTGTATAGTTTATTGGACAAACTGTTTAAGAAGTTGGTAAACCCGGTGAGTGGGTAACCCCATAACTGTATAAAACGAGCCTTCGAGCCGTTCAATCCCAACCAGCCCGATAAAATCCTGTGCACCGTAGGAGCCCGCTTTATCGAAGGGTTTACATTCACGGATATAGTAGCCGATTTCTTCGTCGGTCAGATGGGCAAAATGGACGATGGTTTCGTCGGTAAAGGATTGCTGCCCCTGCGGACTCAACAGGCATACACCCGTACGGACGCGGTGGGAGTGGCCTGCCAGATCACGGAGCATACGGTAGGCCTCCGCAGCATCCGCCGGTTTGTTCATGATCCGGTTTTCCAGAATAACTACTGTATCAGCGCAAAGTACCAGCCGTTCGCCAAGGTCCGCTTTAAATTCGGCCGCTTTCTGACATGCCAGGTATTCGGCAACGTCGTTGACCGGCATCGTCGGCGGAAATAACTCATCGGTGGGGCGGGTTTCAATGGTGAAGTCGAATCCGGCATCGGTCATCAGCTGTTTCCGGCGGGGGGATCCCGACGCTAAAACAAGTGGATAGCAAAGTTGCAGCATGTCTGGTAAATTTTGTAAGTTGTCGGTACTGTATGATACGTACCCCAAAAGTACAGACAAAGACCGTTTGCCCGAACCGGAATAGTCAGAAAAGCTGAGCGCAGAGCCCGCAGAAGACAGCGGCTTTTACCATAAAGTAGGTTTCGGTACAATCAGTGCCGTCCGGGATTGACCGGCGGCGTGACAAATGGCCGCCAAAAGAGTTATAAGACATAATGACTGAGTTGTGTACCCCAATGAAGAAACGTGCCGGTATTGTTTCTGTAAGCCTGATGATCTGCTGGATTGTCACCGGTTCATGGGTGTATGCGCAGAACGATACACTTTTCAGGCACCAGACGGATTCTGTTCAGGTACGGTTTAAGGTACCTGTTACCGACAGTATGCGCCGCCGGACGGATAGCATTCTGTATACCCGGTTCAAACAGCGGATGTATAAGCGCAGGCTTACGCGGCAGATGTACGATGCTCTTTTCCGTGACGTGTATAATAGTCAGTTAAAGACGGGTGAGGTTGATGCGTTGGAGAATAATCCGTTCCGCGAATATGACGGGAAGGTAATCGGGACGATTTATATCCGGCGGCTGGATGTGTTTGGGCCCAGTGTATATGATACCCTCCGGCAATCGCATAACTGGTTTGAGCGTTTCGGCAGCCGGTTACACGTTAATACCCGTGAGAGCGTTATCCGGCGGCAGTACCTGCTTTTTCAGGAAGGAGACCGGGTTGATCCGGTAAAGCTGCGGGATAATGAACGGGTACTCCGGAATACGTCTTTTTTTCACGATGCCCGGATTCTGGTCGTTAACCGGCCCGGCAGCCGGCAGTTTGTTGATGTATATGTGATTACGCAGGATGTCTGGTCGCTGTTACCCGATGGCGGCGTCGGCGGGCTTGACCGGTTTACGCTCGGGCTCGATGACCGGAATTTCCGTGGCCTGGGCCATGATTTCTACAACAGGGTATCATACGACGGGAAAAATCCGCAGCAGAAACTGGAGTACCAGGGGCGGTATATTATACCCTACATTAATGCTTTTAATGTCAAAACCTTTCTGACTGCCCAGGGCGATTTCTTTTATCAGCGCGATCTGAAGCAGATTTCATTGCGGCTATTCCGGAATTTTATCACACCCGACACGAAATATGCCGGTTCTATTCAGCTGAGCCGTAATGTAGTCCGGAACTATATTTTCGACCGGTTTGACAGCCTCCAGACCGTCCGGCTGGATTATTTATATAGTGATATCTGGCTGGGCCGGGCGTTTAAACTTTACCGGTTATCAAATGATTCTACACGGGCGAGGTTGGTTATTGCCGCCAGAAGCAGTAGTTATAAGTACTTTCAACGGCCTGAATTACGGGCAGATACCAACCAGTTATACCAGAATACACGGACAACACTGTTTAGTGTCGGGTACTCTCAGCGCCGTTATGTGCGTGATGTACTGATTTATGGTTTTGGCCGTACGGAAGATGTGCCGGCCGGAAATCTGCTCTCTGTCGTGGGTGGCTTTGACCGGGCGGAGCTGGGAGAACGGATATATGGGGGAATCAACTTTTCGCGGGGGCAGTACCTGAAGAAGGCAGGCTATTTATATACCTTGATTAGTATGGGCGGTTTTTTCCGCTCTAACAATATTGAGCAGGGGCTATTTGGCTTTATCGGGAATTACTTCAGTCCGTTGCATAAAACGCACTGGGGTAACATGCGCCACTTCCTGAATGTACGATACACCCGCGGAGTCGACCGGTTTACCAACGAATATATTACGCTGAGCGGCCGGGACGGTCTGGGTATCAACAACGATAACTTGCGGGGAACTAAGCGGCTGCTTCTGAGCTATGAAAACGTGTTATTCTCTCAGCTAAATCTGGTTGGATTCCGAGTGGCTATTGTTACGTTTGCGACGTTAGGGCTGGCCAGTTTTCCGGAGAGATCATTGGTGGCCGGCCCGTTATATCAAGGATACGGTCTGGGATTCCGTTTTCGGAATGAGAACCTGACTTTCAACAGCTTCCAGGTCAGGGTTGCCTACTACCCGAATATTCCTAACAATGCTCAGGCTTTACGCTTTGCGTTTGAAGCCGTTCCCGTCCTTCGTTTCCGCGATTTTGATATCAATGCGCCTGAAATAATTCCATACCGGTAAACAGAACAGCCATAGACCTGTCAAAAGTCTATGGCTGTTCGTAAAGTATAATCAGATTTATTGTCCGCAGGCAGTGCCAGTAATCTGAATCTGGTTCGATACCTGACAGGCCCCTGTGTTTACTGACACTGTATAGGTGCCGGGTTTGGTTATTTCAATTGCAATGGCGTCATGAATTCCTGCTTCGCGGTAAACGGTGCTGAATTTGTATCCATCAGGACCGGTGAACACAAAACTTGTGCCTACACCGGTTGCCTGGAGTTTAATGGCACAGGTACCATTTCCTAGCGCACCAATCGATGTAAAGTTATTGACTGCTGGCAGTTTAGAACCAAGTGCTACAGTCTGGCTGGTAGACGCTGAGCAGCCATCGACCGTAACCGAATAGCTTACAATGGCTGAAGCATCTGCACCCGAAGCCGGTGGGCTGTATTGCTTGCCATTTAAAGAGCCAGGGCCATTGACCGCAAATATACCACCAGGAGTGGCAGGTGTCAGAGTCAACGGAGAGGCACCGAAACAATAAGCTGCTGGCAGACCTGAGAAACCTGCATTCGGTAGTGTTTTAATCAATACATTAGCTGATGCGGTTGCTGTGCATCCATTGGCGTCAGTTATATTAACCGAGTAGGTGTTTGTGTTCGAAACGGTAATAATGCTGGTACTCTGACCTGCATCCGGCGAAGGGGACCAGTTATATGTATAACCACCGGCGCCACTGGCAACTGCTGTCAGCGTACTGCTAACGCCTTGGCAGACAGAAAGAGAGGATGAGGAGATATTGAGTATTGGTGCGGCCGTTGTTGAGCCGCTCAGACCAACTGTAACAGTTGCAACCTCACCGCCTGAAATGGTTAACTGTGCCCCTGAAGTAACTGAACCCTGCGTCAGTCCACCTTGGCGGCGCACGCAAACTGCCTGATTAATGGTTCCGCTTGTTGGGCTAACGGTTGTAGTTGATGCATAACCGGTTGTCGGGCAGGAGCCACCGGAGCGGAGGGCTAATTCAAAGCCGGCCGGGGCGTTCAGACTTACTGCAGCAGTTGCATTGGTCGCCGCTAATGTAAAGGATTGCGACGTTGAAGCAGTACTACATGTTGCGTTTAAGCCACTAAGTGAAGACGATGTTGTTGAAATAAGCGTACCGTTGACCTTTAAATCGTCAAGTTGGAGATAAACCGTCAGATCCCCGAGACTACTACCTCCCCGATAACCGTAAATTCTGAATGTTACTGCCCCTGTTGTACTGATTGGTGCTGATAATGGCATGTTCAAAGGTGTTAATAACGATTCGGAAAACCCTGTTCTTAAGAATTGATTTGTTGCATAACTATCCAGATTTGTCCTGAGAGCAATATCTAAAGGTCCGGTGCCTTGATTGTTAGCGGCCAGAATACTTACCGATGTCAATCGCATAACGCGATTAGCAGCAGGCGTAACGGTAAACTGTATGTAATCATTAGGGTCAACGGCAGGATTTTTAGTCCACCCCTTTGAGGTGAAAAAAGTTACGCCTGCTATAGTAGAAAAGTATGAAGAAGGGAATGTCAGTAGGTTACCTTCTGAAATTCCTGACCCCCTCGTTACCGATGATGCAGTGACTCCAGTTACGACTGAGGCAGATGTTGGAGCAAAGGTATTGTTAAAATTCCATCCTGCCAGATTACTCTGAGCATGTGTTTTATTGAATAAAATAACCGTGCATAATGCTGCAAAAAAAAGCAAACGCATCCTGCATGAAAAGAAGCCTGACTGTCTAAAGCCGGATTTGAGTAAAGAAGCTGACATAACCTTAGGGATTTGGGGTGTTAAAGATGAAAAGTAAATGAGTTAAGGTACAGCTACGGCAGGGGGGCGATTAGAAAAAAGAGTTGATACTCATAAACGTGTTGATGGATATCGTTATAAGTCAACTATTAACAATATATACTCAAAAATTACATAAAATGACTATAATATATACTAAATAATTTGTTTTGGATACATTATTTCTTGAGAAGAAGCTTTCCAAAGTAGCTACAAGAAAAATCATTCAGCAGAAAAGAACTTTTTTTGGATTAACTGTTGTTACATTTAATGTAATGACATTATATTTGCATCGTCATCAACAAATTACAACAGCAGACTGCTGGCATTGATGTATGGGTGTGCTTATTTTGTAAGTTATATCAGGTGACTTATTAACTAACCCCCGATCATAAGAACCATGTCAATTGAAACGGATATAAAACAAACTGCATTCCGCAATCCTTACCATAGGTTACTGGTAAATATCATGTTTACCAGTAACTGGATCGGGGATGGTCAAATGCAGATTCTGAAGCCGCATGGCGTAACGCTGCAACAGTATAATGTGCTGCGTATTCTGCGGGGACAATACCCTAATCCGGTGAAAGTGAGCGACATCACAGAACGGATGCTGGATAAAATGTCGAATGCTTCCCGTCTAGTCGATAAACTGCTGTTGAAGCAGCTGGCTGAACGGACAGAGTGCCCGAGTGATCGCCGGGCGGTCGATGTGGTGATAACCCAAAAAGGGCTGGACCTGCTGAACATGCTGGACGAATGCCAGGCTGGATGGGAAGATGGCCTGAAAGAGCGATTGTCGGAAGATGAGGCCGTTGTGATCAGTGAATTGCTTGATAAACTCCGTAAGGAGTGCGACTCGAAACAATAGTTTACTTTTTTTAATAATTATAATACCTGGAAAACAATCCCTATGAAAACTCGTCAATTCATCGCTGGCCTTGCTGCCGTTGCTTTACTTGCTGGTAACTTAGCGTTTATCGGCCCTGACAAAACTGCTAAGAAAGCAGCTACCCTGAAGGTAGATGCGCAGAAAAGCGTATTAAACTGGAATGGTAAAAAAGTAACCGGTGAGCACTCTGGCTCGGTGAAAATCGAAAACGGTACAATCTCGGTTGATGGTACGAAACTGGTTGGCGGTACATT
The DNA here is from genome assembly GCF_945952095.1 of uncultured Arsenicibacter sp. Lineage (GTDB taxonomy): Bacteria > Bacteroidota > Bacteroidia > Cytophagales > Spirosomataceae > Arsenicibacter. The sequence goes on from NZ_CAMFHL010000224.1 coordinate 12,128, forward strand.
CCTGATCGATATGAACAGCATCACTTGTTCTGATCTGACAGATGCCGGTTATAACGCTAAATTTATCGGCCACATGAAGTCAGAAGACTTCTTCAACACGGCGAAATACCCGACTGCGAAGTTTGAAATCACAAAAGTTACGCCTAAGGGTGGTACAAACTTCGACATTACCGGCAACATGACCATTAAAGGCATTACTAACGCCGTTACATTCCCGTCAGTTGTTAAAGTAACACCGGCTGGTCTGGAAGCGACTGGTAAAGCTACGCTGGACCGTACAAAATATGATATCCGTTATGGCTCGAAGTCATTCTTCGAAAACATCGGTGACAAAGCGATCTACGACGACTTTACCGTTGACCTGAAACTGGTTGCTACAAAGTAATCTGCTCCGGTATACATAAAAAATCCCGGCTTCACCGAAATGAAGCCGGGATTTTTTATGGCTATATCTTATCCCGGAAATGCCGGAAAATCGTCGAGATAGGTGATGGGGTCTGTTTCAACGTGGATGGCACAGAAATAGTGGATATTGCAGTTGGTG
>NZ_CAMFHL010000225.1 GCF_945952095.1 uncultured Arsenicibacter sp.
ACGGTAACAAGTTTATACCGGTATACGTAACGGAAAACATGGTAGGCCATAAGCTGGGTGAATTTGCACCAACCCGGAACTTCCGCGGTCACGTTGCAAAAAAAGACAAGGGCAAACGATAAACCAGGTGGGAGTCATTAACTGGTTGGCCCGCTAGCCGCTGATGACGCCCCTCACCACTCGAAAAAACATGGAAGCAGTAGCAAAACTGAGAAATGTGCCCACGTCGCCCCGCAAAATGCGCTTAATCGCTGACCTGATTCGTGGTCAGCGTGTGAGCCGGGCTCTGGGTCTCCTGAAATACCAGCCACAGGCAGGTGCCGCCGTTATGCAGAAAGTTCTGCTGTCGGCAGTAGCTAACTGGCAACAAAAAAACGAAGACGTTAATATCGAAGATGCCGATCTGTTTATCAAAACGGTATTTGTTGATGGCGGCCCTGTGCTGAAACGTTTACGTCCCGCGCCGCAAGGCCGTGGACACCGGATCCGGAAACGGTCAAACCACATTACACTGGTGGTTGATAGCACAGACGTTACAAACGACTACGAGGTAGAAACGGAAAAATCTGATAACGAGTAACACCGAATGGGACAGAAAGTAAATCCGGTAGGTCTTCGTCTTGGCATTGTTCGTGGCTGGGAATCTAGCTGGTATGGCGGCAAAGAATTTGCTGACAAACTGGTTGAAGACGAAAAAATCCGCAAATATATCGCAGCCCGTATTCCAAAAGGCGCTATCGCCCGGGTTGTTATTGAGCGTACTCTGAAACGCATTACGTTGACAATTCACACTGCCCGTCCAGGTATCGTTATCGGTAAAGGCGGTGGAGAAGTTGACAAGATCAAAGAAGAATTAAAGAAAATCACGGGCAAAGACGTCCAGATTAACATCTTCGAGATCAAACGTCCTGAAATCGACGCTAAACTGATTGGTGAAGCAATTGCCCAGCAGTTACAGGCGCGTATTTCATTCCGTCGCGCCATGAAGCAGGCTATCAGCTCTGCCATGCGTGTAGGGGCTCAAGGTATCAAAGTGAAATTGTCAGGTCGTCTGGGTGGTGCTGAAATGGCCCGCACAGAGCAGTACAAAGAAGGTCGTGTACCGCTTCACACACTGCGTGCTGACATCGATTATGCAATTTCTGAAGCACAGACGATTTACGGTAAAATCGGTATTAAAGTCTGGGTATTCAAAGGCGAAGTGTACGGCAAGCGTGACCTGTCACCAGCAGCAATGGCAAGTGCCGCTGCCGCTGGCGAACGTAGCGATCGCGGAGACCGTGGTGGCGATCGTGGTGATCGTCGTGGCCCTCGCGGTGACCGTGATGGCAACGATCGTGGCCGTGGCCGTAACGACCGTAATGACCGTGGCGGTAATCGTGGTGGCGGCAACAACCGTGGCGGTAACAACCGCGGTGGCGGCGCCGGCAACAACCGTGGAGGAGGTAATCGTAAATAAGTCGGAAGTCAGAAGTCAAAAGTTCCCCGTCGTATAACGCGACAAAATCTTTCGACTTTCGACTTATGACGCTAACATTCAAGAGAAATGTTACAGCCAAGAAGAACTAAGTTCCGTAAGCAGCAGAAAGGCAGAGTTAAAGGTCTTGCAACACGTGGTCACCAAATCTCTTTTGGTACATTTGCGATCAAGTCCCTGGAGCCAGGCTGGATTACGGCCCGTCAGATAGAAGCCGCCCGTATCTCAGTTACGCGGGCAATGAAACGCGAAGGCCAGGTATGGATTCGCATTTTCCCGGACAAGCCGATTACAAAGAAACCGGCCGAAGTTCGGATGGGTAAAGGTAAAGGTGCTCCCGAATATTGGGTAGCGGTTGTGAAACCGGGTACCATCTTGTTTGAGGCAACAGGTGTGCCTCTCGAAACAGGGATGGAAGCGCTGCGGCTTGCAGCTCAAAAATTACCGGTACGGACCAAGTTTGTGGTGCGCCGTGATTATCAGGAGCAAGAATAAGCCTAGCGTTAGACACAAGTCATGAAAAAGGAAGAAATCAAGGCATTATCTGTCGAGCAGTTGCGGGATCAGATCGCCGCAGAACAAGACCGGTTATTGAAACTGAAGTTTGCACACGCCGTATCGCCGATCGAAAATCCGATGCGCATCCGTGAAAACCGTAAGCTTATCGCCCGTCTGAATACAGAATTAACGATCAAAACGCGTCAGGCCTAAATAGCGACTACGAATGGAAGAGCAAGCAAAACAAGATCAGCAGCCAACCGTAGAACGGAATAGCCGTAAAGAGCGGATTGGTCGTGTGGTTAGCAACAAAATGCAGAAAAGCATTACCGTTGCAGTAGACCGCAAAGTTAAGCATCCGATGTACGGTAAATTTATGCACCGTACGAAGAAGTTCATGGCTCATGACGAAAATAACGAGTGCCAGATCGGCGATAAAGTCCGCATCATGGAAACCCGTCCGTTGAGCAAGAGTAAGCGTTGGAGATTAGTCGAGATCATTGAAAAGGCGAAATAAGCCATGGTACAGCAAGAATCAAGATTGAGCGTAGCCGACAATAGTGGCGCAAAAGAAGTGCTCGTTATCCGCGTTCTGGGCGGTACGGGCAAGCGCTATGCTTCGGTGGGCGACAAGATCGTAGTAACGGTAAAGCAGGCTTTATCGTCAAGCAATATGAAGAAGGGCACAGTGTCTAAAGCTGTTGTCGTTCGGACGAAAAAAGAAATCCGTCGTAAAGATGGTTCATACATCCGGTTCGAAGATAATGCGGCCGTATTACTGAACAACAACGACGAGCCTCGTGGTACTCGTATTTTCGGGCCTGTTGCCCGCGAGCTGCGCGAGAAACAATTCATGAAAATTGTATCGTTAGCCCCGGAGGTATTGTAAGATGGAAAAAAAGACGACAAAACCCCGCCACAAATTTCACATTAAAACTGGCGATACAGTTTTGGTCATTGCCGGTAACTCAAAAGGCCAGCAAGGCGTTGTGAAACAAGTATTGGTTGAAAAAGAGCGTGCACTTGTTGAAGGTGTGAACCTGATTACAAAGCACATCAAACCAACCGCTCAGAACCCGCAAGGGGAACTGGTAAAAACAGAAGGTTCGATTCATATCAGCAACCTGAAGTTGATCGACCCGGCTACCAAAGAAGCTACCCGTACGGGCCGCGCCCTGAATGACGCCGGTAAGTTGCAGCGGTACTCGAAGAAGACGGGTAAGTTTATTGCTTAATTCGTCGATGTATCATTCTTAAACGAGCGAAGACAGTGGCAACACCTAGATTAAAAGAAAAATATCTGAACGAAGTAGTCGCCCAGTTGCAGGACAAGTTTCAGTATAAGTCGGTAATGCAAGTACCGCGTCTGACAAAAATTGTTATCAACAAAGGCATCGGAGCGGCAGTAGCTGACAAGAAACTGGTTGACGTAGGCGTTGATGAGCTTACGCAGATCACAGGTCAGAAAGCCGTAGCAACGGTAGCAAAGAAAGCCGTTTCTAACTTTAAACTGCGTGAAGGCATGCCGATCGGTGCGAAAGTTACGCTCCGTGGTGATCGGATGTTTGAATTCCTTGATCGTCTGACTGCGGTAGCATTACCACGGGTTCGTGACTTCAAAGGAATCAGCGACAAGGGCTTTGACGGTCGTGGTAACTACACGTTCGGTATCAAAGAACAGATTATCTTCCCTGAAATCAGCATCGATAAAGTGACGCGCATCTCAGGTATGGATATTACGTTTGTTACAACGGCGGGCTCTGATAACGAAAGCTATGAACTGCTGAAAGCACTCGGAATGCCGTTTGCCAGCAGCAAGAAGTAAGTAACCAACCCGGTAAAGACTTTAAAAAATGGCAAAAGAATCAGTAAAGGCACGGGAGCGGAAACGCGAAAAACTGGTAGCTAAATATGCTGCTAAACGTGCTGCCTTGAAAGAAGCAGGTGACTATGCTGCATTAGATAAGTTACCTCGCAATGCATCACCCGTACGGCTTCACAACCGTTGTAAGTTAACTGGACGTCCACGGGGCTATATGCGCAAATTCGGTATTTCACGGGTTACATTCCGCGAAATGGCCGGTGCAGGTAAAATCCCTGGTGTAACAAAAGCAAGCTGGTAAAAATCTGGCAGCGATCGTCACGCTAGCAAATTTTTATTTGTAGTTCTGTTTCCGTAATTTTGCAAGCTCTTTTAAAACAAGGGGTTTGCGAGCAACTCTCATAGGAGATGAATACAGATCCAATAGCAGATTATCTGACGCGCGTCAGAAACGCCATCCGTGCAAAGCACCGGATTGTGGAAATTCCTGCATCCAACATAAAAAAAGAGATTACAAAAGTTCTGTTTGACAAAGGATACATCCAGAACTACAAGTTCGATGAAAACGGCCCGCAGGGTACGATCAAAATCGCACTTAAGTATAACCCGGTAACAAAGCAACCGGCTATCGTTGATCTGCAGCGCGTAAGCCGCCCGGGTCTTCGTCAGTACCGGCCGGCCGATAACCTGCCGCGTATTCTGAATGGCTTAGGTGTAGCCATCGTTTCTACTTCTAAAGGTGTAATGACCGATAAGGAAGCGAAAACGCTGAACGTAGGTGGTGAGGTATTGTGTTACGTTTACTAATTCGTATTGAACAATGTCACGTATAGGTAAAAAACCAATTGCCCTGCCAAGCGACGTTACACTGACGGTCGATAAGAGCGTAGTGACGGTTAAAGGCCCTAAGGGTACCTTGACACAAGCTATCGATCCGGATATCGCGGTAGCTGTAGAAGAAGGTCAGATTCAGGTGACACGTCCAACCGATCAGAAGCGTCATAAGGCTCTACACGGCCTGTACCGCGCCCTGGTTAACAATATGGTTGTTGGCGTTAGCACCGGATATAAAACGGAACTGGAAGTAGTCGGTGTAGGTTACAAGGCATCTGTTGCAAACAATGTGCTTGAACTGAACCTTGGTTACTCTCACAACGTTTTCCTGGCAATGCCGGGTGAAATTAAAGTTTCAGCAGTAACTGAAAAAGGTCAGAACCCGAAAGTTATTCTGGAAGGGATTGACAAACAATTAATCGGCGACGTGGCTGCCAAAATCCGGTCGCTGCGTAAGGTTGAGCCTTACAAAGGTAAAGGTATCCGCTTCGTTGGTGAAGTTATTCGCCGGAAAGCTGGTAAGTCTGCCTCTAAGAAATAAGTTTGATGTGTTTGAATGGATACCTTTACTGTATCATCCGGTACTCAAAAAGGCAGATTCATTCAAACGCTTCACGCTGATAAATAGATTTTTTGGCCAATTTGGTTGGAATCAAATAACATGGCAATTAAGAAGACAGAAAGAAGACAACGGATTAAATACAGCATCCGGGCAAAAATCTCAGGTACATCTGAACGTCCCCGGCTGTCAGTGTTCCGTTCAAATACAGCAATTTACGCTCAGCTGATCGATGACGTAGCCGGCCACACACTGGCATTCGCTTCGTCAAACGAAATTAAGAGCGAAGTAAATGGCTTTACCATTGATGCTGCAAAGCAGGTAGGTCAGCGACTGGCCGAAAAAGCTGCGGGTAAAAATATTACATCAGTAGTATTCGATCGTAACGGCTATTTGTATCACGGTAAAGTAAAAGCATTAGCTGATGGTGCCCGGGAGGGTGGCCTCAAATTCTAAGGTATGGTAACGAACGCAAGACCTTCTAAAGTAAACGAAGCGGATCTGAAAGAACGCGTAGTGGCCATTAACCGTGTAGCCAAAGTGGTTAAGGGTGGTCGTCGTTTTAGTTTCTCAGCAATCGTAGTTGTAGGTGATGGCAACGGTGTCGTTGGTTATGGCCTGGGCAAAGCTAACGAAGTAACCGATGCAATTGCAAAGGGAGTTGAAGATGCTAAGAAAAACTTAGTACAAGTACCTTTGCTGAAACATACTGTACCTCATGATATGGAAGGTAAGTTCAGCGGTGGTTTTGTACTGTTAAAACCGGCTGCTCCTGGTACAGGTGTAATCGCCGGTGGTGCGATGCGTGCGGTACTGGAAAGTGCCGGTGTACGTGACGTACTGGCAAAGTCAAAAGGATCGTCTAACCCGCACAACGTGGTGAAAGCGACTATTGACGCTCTGAAAAAAATGCGGGCTCCTCATCAGGTTGCATTCCAGCGTGGGGTTAGTCTTGCAAAAGTGTTCAACGGTTAATTCGTAAAAAGAATGGCACGGGTACGTATTACACAGGTCAGAAGCACGATTGACCGTCCGCAAACACAAAAAAATGCCATCAAGTCGTTAGGCTTAGGCAAAATCAACCGTAGCATCGAGTTAGAATATAACAATGCTATCGCTGGTGTGATCCGTAAGGTTCAACACTTAGTTAAAGTAGAAGAAATTTAAGTAAATTTGTGGTTCATTATCCATCGGGGATTTACCTCTGGACGTGAACCACAATTTTCGATTACAAACCAGTAGAAAAATGAATTTAGAAAACCTCAAACCGGCTAAAGGTTCCGTTAGAGAGCGCAAGCGAGTCGGCCGTGGCCAGGGCTCAGGCATGGGTGGTACATCTACCCGCGGTCACAAAGGTGCACAATCACGTTCAGGCTACAGCCGCAAGCTGAGCTTCGAAGGTGGTCAGATGCCCCTACAGCGTCGTGTTCCTAAGTTTGGTTTCCGTAACCCGACACGCGTTGAGTACAAGCCAATCAACCTGGACAGCATCCAGACATTAGCAGAGAAATTCGATGCTAAGGTTGTTGATGTGGCGTTCCTGCAACAACATGGTTTAGCCGGTAAAAAAGACCTGATTAAGGTATTGAACCGCGGTGAACTGACTGTTGCTATCGAAATCCATGCCCATGCTTTCTCTGCGACAGCAAAAGAAGCAATTGAAAAAGCAGGTGGTAAGGCAGTTGTCCCGACAAAGGAAGCAGAGCAGAATCAATAAGTGAGCACGGCAGCGGCCGGATACCTTTATGAACCGTTTCATAACCACTCTTAAAAATATTTTCGAGATTGAGGAGTTAAGGACCCGTATTCTTAATACTCTCTTGTTTATCACGGTTTTTCGCCTTGGTACAGCTATTGTATTGCCAGGCGTCGATCCTAAGCGTCTGAATTTAAACCCGCAAGGTTTGCTGGGTTTGTTAGACACCTTCCTGGGTGGGGCGTTCAGCAAAGCGTCCATCTTTGCGTTGGGTATCATGCCGTATATTTCGGCTTCAATTGCTATCCAGCTTCTGACGCTGGCACTTCCGTATTTCCAGAAAATGCAGAAGGAAGGTGAGTCAGGCCGCAAGAAGCTAAATCAGATTACGCGCATTTTAACAATCTTCGTGACAGCTGTACAGGCAATGACATACATCCGGACAACTATTCCGGCTGATGCCCTGTTGATTGACCGTGGATTGTTTACTGTATCATCTTTATTTATCCTGACTGCCGGTACAATTTTCTGTATGTGGCTGGGAGAGAAGATTACAGATAAAGGTATCGGTAACGGGATTTCAATGATCATCATGATCGGCATTGTTTCTCGTTTCCCTGGTGCAATTGCCGGTGAAGCAATGTCCCGCGGTTCTGCACAGTTGCTGATTTTCGTACTTGAAATCGTTGCTCTTTATTTTGTAGTGATGGGTGCTGTCGTACTGACACAAGCGGTACGCCGTATCCCGATTCAGTACGCAAAACAGGTGATCGGTAACAAGGTTGTGGGTGGTCAGCGCCAGTATCTGCCGCTGAAGCTGAACGCAGCCGGTGTAATGCCTATTATCTTTGCGCAGGCACTGATGTTTATCCCTACTTATCTGGCAAGTCTTTTTGCTGAAAAGAGTGATTTCGCTGCCGGTGTTCAGAATGCATTTCAGACATATACAACCTGGCAGTATAACCTGCTCTTCGGTTTGTTAATTATCATCTTTACGTTCTTCTATACAGCGATCTCGGTAAACCCGAATCAGATTGCTGATGATATGAAACGTAGTGGTGGCTTTATTCCCGGTGTTAAGCCTGGTTTTGCTACCTCGGAATATATTGGTCTGGTTCTCGACCGGATCACATTACCAGGCGCGGTTATGCTGGCCATCGTGGCTATCTTACCGGCAATTGCCAACCTGTTAGGGATGACAACTGGTTTTGCACAATTCTTTGGTGGTACTTCGCTCCTGATCATGGTAGGTGTCGTATTGGATACGCTGCAGCAGATTGAAAGTTATCTGTTGATGCGCCGGTACGAAGGCTTGATGAAATCCGGCCGTATTCAGGGCCGGACAGAAACAGTAGCAGCGTAATGTTTCGTAAAAGCACGATGATTAATCTCCGGAGTGAAGAAGAGATTGCTCTGATAAAGCAAAGCGCTCAGGTGTTGGGTCGTGCACACGCGGAAGTTGCAAAACTGATTCGGCCGGGTATTAGCACGAAGGAACTTGACACCGTAGCTGAAACGTTTATTAGAGATAACGGTGGAGAACCGTCATTTAAAGGCTACAATAAATTTCCAGCGTCACTCTGTATTTCAGTCAATGATGTGGTTGTGCATGGCATACCGGGGCGCTACGAATTACGGGACGGAGACATTATCTCGATTGATTGCGGTGTAAAGCTTCACGGATTTCATAGTGACAGCGCTTACACGTATCCGGTTGGTGAGGTGAGTTCCGGTACACGCAAGCTTTTATCACGGACAAAAGAGTCACTTTATATTGGTCTGGCTAAGGCTGTTGAAGGAGGCACTGTCGGTGATATCGGATATGCGGTACAGACGTATGCGGAGCGTTTCGGGTATTCGGTAGTTCGGGAACTGGTAGGACACGGGGTTGGTAAAGACCTGCATGAAGCACCGGAAGTTCCGAATTACGGTAAGAAAGGCCAGGGCCCGAAGCTTAAAGAGGGCATGGTATTGGCAATTGAGCCGATGATTAATTATGGAAAGAAAGCAATTGTTCAGGAACGCGATGGATGGACAATCCGTACGGCTGACCGCAAGCCTTCTGCCCATTTTGAGCATACGGTTCTGGTTCGTAAAGGTAAACCGGAGATTTTAACAACCTTTGAGTATATCGAAGCGGTAACGGCCAACACCAGTCTGATGATTGACATGAACCATGTAGTGACGGCTTAATATCAGCTATGGCTAAACAGTCTTCTATTGAACAGGATGGTGTAATCTTAGAGGCATTATCAAATGCAATGTTCCGGGTTGAGCTCGCAAACAAGCACGAGGTAATTGCTCACATTTCTGGTAAGATGCGGATGAACTACATCAAAATTCTGCCAGGTGACCGCGTTAAGTTAGAGATGTCGCCTTATGACTTAAGTAAGGCGCGAATTGTGTACCGATACAAATGATTTGCGAGTTACGGATTGCGAATGACGGCACAGACCCGTATGGCGTAGTTCTAAAATCGTAAATCGTAAAACGTAAATCAAAATGAAAGTTAAGGCGTCTATCAAGAAACGTAGCGAGGATTGCATCGTCATCCGCCGGAAAGGTAAGCTCTACGTTATTAACAAGAAGAACCCAAGATACAAGCAAAGACAAGGTTAATTATTTATGGCACGTATTGCAGGTGTTGATATTCCAGACCGTAAGCGTGGTGAGATCGCGCTCACTTACATCTACGGGATTGGCCGGAGCACAGCTCAGAAAATTCTTTCTGAAGCCGGAATCAGCTTCGATAAGAAAGTAAGCGAGTGGACGGATGAAGAGTCTGGCGCGATTCGTACGATCATTAGCAACGAACATAAGGTTGAAGGTGCGCTGCGTTCAGAGATCCAGCTGAGCATCAAACGCCTTATGGACATTGGTTGCTACCGTGGTCTCCGTCACCGGAAAGGGCTGCCAGTTCGTGGTCAGCACACTAAGAACAACTCACGTACGCGGAAGGGTAAGCGTAAAACAGTTGCTAACAAGAAAAAAGCAACTAAGTAACAGTTAACAGTTTCCTCTTTACAGTAACCGGTTTAGTCGTGAGATTATGCTGAGAAGCTGTAAACCGAAACTCTGAAAACAATGGCTCAAGCAAAACGCAAAGACAAAGCGAAAAAGCGGATAGTAGTTGTAGAATCGGTTGGTCAGGTGCACATCAAGGCCTCCTTCAACAACATTATCATTTCGATTACCAACATGAACGGCCAGGTTATCTCCTGGGCATCAGCAGGTAAAATGGGCTTCAAAGGCTCAAAGAAAAATACGCCTTATGCTGCACAAACAGCTGCTCAGAACTGTGCTGCTGTCGCTCATGAACTGGGTATGCGGAAGGCTGAAGTATTCGTGAAAGGCCCTGGTGCCGGTCGCGAATCAGCAATCCGTACAATCCAGAATTCAGGAATCGAAGTAACTACAATCCGCGATATCACCCCGCTACCACACAATGGTTGCCGGCCGCCCAAGCGCCGTCGCGTTTAAAAACGGGTGAAATGAATACGGGCAGGCGACATTTGGTTGTGTCTGTTCATGTTCCACAGTTATTCTTTCATTTAACGAATGGCACGTTATACAGGCCCTAAGGCCAAAATCGCGCGCAAGTTTGGTGAGCCAATCCTCGGCCCGAGCAAAGCGCTTCAAAAGAAAAATTACGCTCCAGGTATGCATGGACGCGGCCGTAAGCGGAAGCAGTCGGAATACGCGCTCCAATTGATGGAGAAACAAAAAGTAAAATATATCTACGGTATCCTGGAACGTCAGTTCCGTGCCCTGTTCCACCGTGCAGCCATCAAAGAAGGCATCACCGGTGAAAACATGCTGAAGCTTTGCGAAGCTCGTCTGGATAACACAGTTTACCGTTTAGGTATCGCCCCAACTCGTCGGGCCGCTCGTCAGCTGGTTACGCACAAGCACATCATAGTAGACGGTGAAGTCGTAAACATCCCGTCTTACTCACTGAAGCCAGGCCAGGTTGTAGGCGTTCGGGAGAAATCAAAGTCACTGGAAGCTATCTCAGATAGCCTTTCTGCCCGCAATGCAAAACGCTACAACTGGGTTGAATGGGATTCGCAGGAGTTGTCAGGTAAGTTCATTAGCTACCCTGACCGCGATCAGATCCCTGAAAACGTAAACGAGCAGTTGATCGTCGAATTGTATTCGAAGTAATCACGTTGGCAGAACTCCTCCTCGGGTTCTGCCGGCTTTTGCATATATCGGGTAATCTACTCCTTTGGCAGGCGAACTGCTCTAAAAAATACGAAACGTATGTCAATCTTAGCGTTCCAAATGCCCGATAAAGTCGTCGTTGAAAAAGCAAATGACTTTCACGGAGTATTTGAATTTAAACCCCTCGAAAAAGGGTACGGTGTAACGATTGGGAATGCTCTCCGGCGTATTCTGCTTTCGTCGCTGGAAGGCTACGCCATTACGAGTGTGAAATTCCCTGGCGTATTGCACGAGTTTTCATCAATCGAAGGTGTTGTTGAAGACGTGACAGAAATTATTCTGAACCTCAAAATGGTGCGGTTCAAGAAGATTTCTGATATGGTAGACAACAAGATCTCGGTTCATATTAAAAATCAGGCAACGCTGTCAGCTGGTGATATCAGCCGCTTTACGTCGTCTTTTGAGGTTCTGAATCCGGAGCTGGTCATCTGTAATATCGATGATACACGCGATCTGGAGATGGAAATTTATGTAGAGAAAGGACGGGGCTACGTACCGGCGGATGAGCCACGGGCAAATGAACTGTCGTTTGGTCACATTCCTATTGACGCGATTTATACGCCGATTAAGAATGTGAAGTACAGCGTAGAAAACACACGGGTTGAACAAAAGACGGACTACGAACGCTTAATTCTGGATATCGAAACGGATGGCTCTATCCACCCTGAAGATGCCCTGAAAGGCGCTGCCAATATTCTGATTCAACACTTCATGTTGTTCTCTGACCAGACCATGACATTTGAAACAACAAAACCTGAAGAGGATAATGTTGTGGATGAAGAGATGCTGCATATGCGTAAACTCCTGAAAACGCCGCTTGCAGATCTTGACTTGTCAGTACGGGCATACAACTGTCTTAAGTCAGCTGACGTACGTACGTTGGGTGACCTTGTAAAACTGGAAATATCAGATATGATGAAGTTCCGTAACTTCGGCAAGAAGTCATTGACGGAGCTTGAACAGCTGGTAGCTGAAAAAGGTCTGACGTTCGGAATGGATGTCGTAAAATATCGTTTAGACGAAGAATAAAATTGGTTCTGTGTTTTGAGTACTGCGTGCTGAGTTATGGTAAACGCAGACACAGAACCCAGGACGCAGAACAATCAAAACAATGAGACACGGTAAAAAAGATAATCACCTGAGCCGTACGCACTCGCACCGCGGAGCGTTGCTTACTAACCTGGCGTCTTCGTTGATCCTGCACAAACGCATTGAGACAACGTTGGCGAAGGCGAAAGAACTGCGGAAGTACGTAGAGCCAATCCTGACCCGGGCGAAAGATGATACCTACCAAAATCGTCGGGTTGTATTCCAATACTTAAATAACAAAGAGACGGTTAAGGAATTGTTCGGCGTAGTAGCTGACAAAATTGCTGACCGTCCCGGCGGATATACCCGTATCATCAAACTGGGCAACCGTGCTGGTGATAACGCAGAAACCTGCCTGATCGAACTCGTTGATTTCAACGAAACACTGCTGGCTGCTGCCGCTGAACAAAAAGCAACCCGTACACCTGTCTCTTATACACATCTGACGCTGCCGACGACTCCTTACGTGTA
>NZ_CAMFHL010000226.1 GCF_945952095.1 uncultured Arsenicibacter sp.
CTGCAAACCAGCCCGAGCGACTGGCACGCACGCCGTGCACGGGTGATTCTTCAGTCACGCGCCGTCAAAGGAAGCATCGCTGCCGATGCGGTGACGGAACTCCAGACGATTTTTCAACAAAACGCCAATTCCGATTTTCGTCTTCGGGGGATGTGGGCGTTATACGTGACCAACCGATTGTCGGCCAACGATTTACAGGCATCGCTGGCGGATAAGGATGAATACGTGCGGGCGTGGGCGATTCAGTTGTTGTGCGAAGACAAAGCCCCCAGCTCGGCGGCATTGGCCGCATTTGCGAAAATGGCCAAAGACGACGCTTCGCCCGTCGTTCGGTTGTATCTGGCATCGGCTATGCAGCGGGTGGATACTGAAACGGCGTGGAAAATAGCGGAGCAATTGTCCCGTCACGGCGAAGACAACGAAGACCACAATTTGCCTAAAATGATTTGGTTCGGACTGGAACCACTGGTAAAAACCAACCCGCAACGGGCGCTGGAGTTGGCCGCTCAGGCGCAAATTCCGCTGGTGTCAAAATACGTAGCCCGTCGGTTGATTGATGCCAATGCGCCAGAAAGCGTAGTGGGAGCTTTGGCAAAGTTCCAAACTTTGCCAAAGCTCAATGTTGTCAGTATGCTGGAAGGGATGCGGGACGGGCTGGAAGGCCGTTTTGACCTCAAAGCACCTGCCAACTGGTCGGGGTTGTACGCTAAACTCAAACAAAGCGGGGGTGAAACCGCCCAATTGGCGTTACAGATTGCCCAGCGTTTTGGCGATACCGAGGCCACGCAGAAGTCGATGGTGACGCTCAAAAACAAAAATGCACCGTTGGTACAGCGTCAGCAGGCGTTGCAGGCCATTGCCGTCCGCAAGCGCGAGGAACTGGTGGCCGAAATTCCCGCCTTGCTCAACGAACCAAAACTGCGTTTGGACGTGATTCGGGCCATTGCCGATTATGATAAAGAACCGCTGGCGAAGTTGTTGATTTCGAATTACAAAGACTTTACGGCGACCGAAAAACAACAAGCCATTCAGACCCTTTCGTCGCGGTCAAAATACGGCTGGCAGTTAACGCAAGCCCTTAAAAATCAGGTCATCCCCAAGCGGGACGTGCCGCCGTATGCCGCACGACAGTTGCTGCGTGTAGTCGGTAGCGGGTTCATCGAAGTGTGGGGGCCGATTGAGCAAGAGCCATCGCTGGAAAAATCGTACGCCAAGTACCAGCGCATGATTACCGAAAAAGCCGTTGCGACGGCCAATCCCGTGAAGGGCGAAGTGGTGTTTCAGCGGACGTGCGGAAGCTGCCACAAAATGTACGGAAAAGGCGGCAACATTGGCCCCGATTTGACAGGCTCCAACCGCGCCAGCCTCGACTACTTATTGTTCAACGTGCTGAATCCCAGCGGCGAAATTCAGGACGATTACAAACTCGTCGTCGTCACTACCCGCGACGGGCGCACATACTCAGGCAACGTCATTGCCGAAAACGAGCGTCAGTTGACGATGCGGATTGTGGGGCAAGATGCTGTGGTTGTCAACAAATCCGCCATTCAGTCGCGGGAGGTAATGCCCACGTCGTTGATGCCCGTCGGTTTATTCGACAACCTGTCGGAACAGGAAGTGCTGGATTTGGTCAAGTACCTGCGGTCGGTGAAAGGCGAGAAGCAAACGAAGAAATAAAATGATTCGACTCCCCTTCAGAGACCGATTGCTGGTTAGTTGGAGGGGAGTTATTGTATTGATTAATTAAAATTATTTTTTTTATAAAAAGTTGTCTTATTCCTTGCACTTAATCGTTTAAGCTACTTATATTTGAGTCAGTAAATTCTTTATGAAGTCTGACAAAGTTTCCCTGAGTGATATAGCGAAAGCAGCTGGCGTGTCAACGGCGCTGGTGTCGTATGTCATGAGCGGGAAAGAAAAAGAAGGTCGTGTGGGGCAGGAAATGGCCAACCGGATCCGTGAGATTGCTAAAGAATTAAATTACCAGCCCAATCTGCTGGCGAAAAGCCTCCGGAATGGCCGGACGAATACGATCGGGTTAATAATTGCGGATATTTCCAATCCGTTTTTTGCCAATATTGCCAGAGAAGTTGAAGATGAATCCCGGCGAAACGGGTATACGATCATAATCGGGAGTTCAGACGAAGACGCCGACAAAGCCTGGGATCTGATGAACGTGCTGATCAATCGCCAGGTAGACGGGTTTATCATCGTCTCCTCGGAAAATTCCGGGCGGCTTGTCGAGCACCTGCAAAACATCCGGCTGCCGTTTGTTTTACTTGACCGCCACTTTCCGGAGTATAACACGGATTTTGTGGTAACAAACAATGCAAAGGCGTCCCATGAAGCAGGCAGCCACCTGATTCAGAACGGGTACCGGCGCATCGGGTTTATCGCGTATAAATCGGCCATGTTTCACGTTAAGGAACGGATCAGGGGCTATCAGGAAGCACTACAAGAGCATGGGATTGAGCCGAAAGCGACCTGGCTCAAGGAAGTGCAGTTTAATGCGATTGAGTCTGAAATACGAACGGCAATTGATGAGCTTGTTCAGACAGAAGAACCCATTGATGCCATTATTTTCTCAACCTATGGTTTAGCCGTCAACGGGCTGAAATATCTGAACGAATTACGATTACGCGTACCGGAAGATCTTGGTGTTGTAAGTTTCGGACAGGCAGAAGTATTTGATTTATATTACTGTCCTATTTCTTACATGCGCCAGCCTATTGATGTTCTGGGTAAAAAAGCAGTTAGTATGCTGATCACCCGGTTAAGCGGGGAGTCAGGCGAAGCGCAGCATTTTACGGTAGATGCACAGCTTATTGCCCGTGAATCGTCAAGGCCAAAAGTGTAAAAAATGCCTTTCTGATTTTTTTTGTACCATTGCTTAAACGTTTAAGCAATGTGAATTTGCCATCTTTCTGATTTATGCAACGTAGACTTTTCTTAACATCACTGGCGGCTGGTACAGTTACCGCACTAACATCATCAACATTAGTGCAGGCAGCTGCACCAGCGCTGAGTGCGGCGTCGCTTCCGAAGCTCAAGATCACGAAAATCAGGTATTATGCGGCGCCGGGCTATACAAAGCCACTGTTCAACCAGGCGCGGGGCATCGTAGAAATTGAAACAGACGGGGGGATTACCGGCATCGGCGAAGGCGGGTCGAAAGACATGGTCGAGCAGCTCGCCCAGATGCTGATCGGGGAGAACCCGTTCCGGATTGAGCATATCTGGCAAAACCTGTACCGGGGCTTGTTCTATCCGCCCGGCCGTGAAAAGCTGCACGCCCAGGGAGCTATCGATATGGCATTGTGGGATCTTAAAGGAAAAGCCCTCGGCGTACCGGTCTATGAACTTCTGGGCGGGGCTACCCGCGATTATGTGGAATGTTATGCGACCGGCTTTAAGGCATCCAAAGCTAAAACAGAGGAGGAGCGGGCGCGCGATTGTATAGAAGCAGGCTTGCGGGCGTACCGGATCGGCCCGACCGGTGGCAACGGTGAGCAGCCATTTGATTTTTATGACAACGCAAAGAAAACCATTGAGTTGTGTAAGCGTATTGATGCCGCAGTCGGCGGGGGCGGCAAATGGGCTATCGACCTGCATACGCGCTTCGACCTGACCGAAGGCGTCAAAATATGCAAAGCCCTCGAATCGCTGGAGCCTTATTTTGTAGAAGATATTATCCGCTCTGAAAATCCGGATGTGTATAAATCGGTCCGCCAGATGACGAATGTACCCATTGCAGTCGGCGAGCAGTTCGGGGATAAATGGGATAGTAATACCTTCATTGAGCAGCATCTGATTGATTATACACGGTTTACCCTGCCGAATACGGGCGGTATTTCGGAGTTTAAAAAACTGGCCTCTATGTGTGAAACGCACTATGTCGGCATGATTCCGCACTTCACCGGCCCGCTGGCAACCGCAACCCTGGTGCATGTGCTGGGGTCGAGCAGCCCGATGCGGTGCCTGATGGAACTCGGCGGCGGTGAACCCGAACGGCCCGCTTACTTCAACGAAGATTTTATCAATTTCAAAAACGGAAAGCTCTACCTGAACCCCGAACCTGGTCTGGGGGTAAAATTTGATCCTAAAAAAGCAACGTTTCTCTTTGAGGTAAAAGAAAATACAAAGTACCCGCACCCGATTCTGAAAGCCCCCGACGGGTCCATTCATAATTGGTAATTCACACGCATTTTCCCTTGGTTATCAGCATAATGGATTGTTAAGCCGCCGCAGGGCGGGTCGCAACCACCGTAACTGTTCTGTCCGCTCAACCAGCTTTTTAACCTTTTAATGTTCCTAAATCCATGAGAAAACCTTTCTTATTTCTTGTGCTATGGCTAGTCGGCTATGTCTATAGTTATGCACAAACAAACCGGGTCACAGGGAAAGTAACGGGGCCTGATAATCAGGGGCTGCCGGGAGTAAATGTCGTTGTCAACGGAGCTTCGGTCGGTACGGCAACCGATGCGGAGGGCAATTATGCCATTAATGTATCCGGAAACGGAACACTGGTCTTTTCGTTCATCAGTTATGTCACACAAACGGTTCAGGTCAGTAACCGGTCGGTAATGAATGTACAGCTTGTAGAAGATGCCAAAACGATTGAGGAAGTAGTGGTAACAGCACTTGGTATTAAAAAGGAAGCCAAGACACTAGGTTATGCTACCGCGACGGTTAATTCTGAGCAGATTTCGGTCAACCGGACGACCAACTTCATGAATGGCCTCCAGGGCAAAATGGCCGGGGTCAACATAACCAGCATGGGATCGGGACCGGCGGGTACGTCTAAAATCCGGATTCGGGGACAGTCCTCGTTCAGCGGTCAGAATAACCCGCTGATTGTGGTAAACGGAGTCCCGATTGATAACTCTAACTACTCGCTGGGCGGCGATTACGCGCAGCGCGCCATGAACAATTCCGATGGCGGGGATGGGTTAAGCAGTATTAATCCCGATGATATTGAGACGATTACTGTCCTGAAAGGCGGTACGGCGGCGGCCCTCTACGGGTCACGGGCAAAGGATGGTGTTGTCATGATTACCACCAAAAACAAAGGCGTGGGTAAAGGGCTGGGTGTTACCTACAACATGAACTTTACGACGGAAACGGCCATGGACTTCACCGATTTCCAGTATGAATACGGGCAGGGCGAAGGCGGTAAACGCCCGACGAGCGCCAATCCGACATCCGGCGTCTGGAGTTTCGGCGAAAAATTTCAGCCGGGCATGACTCAGATTCTGTTTGATAACGAAACATGGCCGTATGAACCGGTCCGCAACCGGGTAAAGCAGTTTTACCGAACCGGCACCAACTTTACTAACACCGTGACGGTCGCCAATAACGGCGAGAAAGGTGGCTTCAGTCTGTCGTTCAGTAATACCGATAACAAGGGGATCATGGAAAATAACACCTTCAACCGGAAGGTGATTAACCTCGGGTTTACCCAGAATATCAGCAAGCGCCTGACAGCCACCGGAAATATCAATTACTCGAAGGAAAACAACGTAAATCCGCCGCAGCTAAATGCACAGGATTTTTCGGTGTCAACGGTGATTTTTACGCTGGCCAACTCGATGCCGTTTGATGCGCTGCGGCAGAATCAGACCTTGCCGAACGGCGATGAGTTTGTCTTCTCCCGCTTCCTGGTGCGGAACAATCCGTACTATTCGATGAATTACCACTTCGAGAATATCCTCCGCGACCGGGTCTTCGGCAATGTGGCGCTGAAGTACCAGCTTACAGACTGGTTATACCTCCAGGGCCGGATTGCACAGGATTACTACGTTCGTAATCAGGATTATAACATTCCGAACGGCTATGCGCCGATTGCGAAGGCCCCAACCGGCTACGTAAACGGGTCGTATACGCAGGATGTGCGGCAGAATACCGAGCGTAATATTGACTTCATTCTCGGGGCCAACAAAACGTTCGGCAAGTTCGGCATCGACGCGACAGTTGGCGGCAATACCCGGTATGCCCGGAATGACTACAACAGCGTGACCGTACAGGATTTTGTGCAGCCGGGATTGTATACGGTCGCTAACGGCCGTGTGAAAAATCCGGTCTACAGCCTCGCCGAGAAAAAGATTAACTCACTGTTCGGGAGTGCCACGTTTTCCTATAATGACTACCTGTTCCTGACCGCTACGGCGCGGAACGACTGGTTTTCAACGCTGGCGCCGTCGAACCGGAGCATTCTGTATCCGTCACTTACGGGCAGCTTCGTGTTCTCACAGGCATTCGAAAATCTGCCTCCATGGCTGTCCTTCGGTAAAATCCGTGCCGCTTATGCGCAGGTCGGCTCGGATAACGTAAACCCGTACTCCAACGCGCTGTATTATCAGGTCGATAATAACTCGTTCCCGAATCCGTCGGGTCAGCTGGTGCCGGTTGGCGGGATCAACGCGTCGGTGGTGCCGAACAAGAACCTGCGGCCGCTTCGGATTCAGGAAGCTGAGATCGGTCTGGAACTGAAGCTGTTCAACAATAAAGTCGGCTTTGACTTTACCTATTACCACAAAACGACCAACGACCAGATTCTGGCGGCGCAGATTTCCGATGCCTCTTCCTATACCAGTAAGCTCATCAACGTGGGCCGGAGCATGAATCAGGGGCTGGAAGTATTGCTGAACTTCTCGCCGGTTTCGTCGAAAAACTTCCGCTGGGATGTCAGCGCCAACGTCTCCTACAATACCTCGAAAGTATTGCAGCTGGGTCTTTCCCCGAACGATACCGTTATTACCGTCAGCGGGGGCAGCGGGCGTGTCCTGAATCAGGTGGTTGGTAAGCCAATCGGACAGTTGTATACCTTCACCTACCTGCGGGATGCCCAGGGGCGGAAAGTGTTCGATGCCAATAGCGGTATGCCGCTCCGGAACAATACGCTCGTCAACGTTGGCAATGCCCTGCCAAAGTACTTCGGCGGCATCACAAACACATTTACGTATAGGGGTATCGTTCTTTCGGCGCTGATCGATTTCAAACTGGGCCATAAAATGATTGCCGGCCGGAATATTAACTACCTGCGCCACGGCCTCTCGAAGCGGACCTTGCCGGGGCGTGACGTTGGCTATGTGATCGGCGACGGGGTAAATCCAAACGGGGAGGTCAATAAAACGCGGGCGGCTGTTCAGCCATTCTACGAGTCGATTAACCCGCTCGGCATCAATGAGGATTTTGTGAACAATGCCGGTTTCTGGAAACTGCGGCAGATTAACCTCGGCTACGATTTCGGGAAGATGTTGCCGGAGCGGTTTTTCCTGAAAGGATTGCGGCTGAGTGCCGTCGCCAACAACGTGCTGATTATTAAGAAATGGACGGAAAATATGGATCCGGAAGAAGCCATGGTGTCGTCCGATAACTCGGTCGGTCTGGACTTCTGGCCCGGACTGCCGCCAACCCGCACCATTGGCTTTAACCTGAACGCCCGCTTCTAATCCAAAACCCAATCATTATGAAAAAGAAACTGACTTATACCCTGTATCTGATGTTTGGTGCCAGCGTATTAACGGGCTGTGATCAGGGCTTTACCGAGCTGAATACCAACAAGGTTGACCCCACGTCGCTCGCGGCGCCAATGGTGCTCAATAAGGCTATTATCAATACCAGTTACCTCGACGGCTTTGGCACCCTGGGCATGTTGTGTTACAATTTCGGCATTGTCCAGCAGATCATTACGCCCTACGGCAGTTCGCTTTCCGGCGCGAACTATGATCAGGTCAACAGTGGGAATACCCCCTTGGTCTGGACCAACTTTTACCGGAACGTAATCAAGCAGCTGGTGTCGGTGCTGGAACAAACCAAAGCGGATCCCTTACAGGTAAATACCTACCAGGCTGCCCGGATCTGGCGCGCCTATGTGTTTATGCTGCTTACCGATACATATGGAGATGTACCGTATTTTGAGGCCGGAAAGGGATATACCGAGGAAATTATTAACCCGAAATACGATGCCCAGCAGGATATTTACAAAGACATCCTGAAGGAACTTGAAGAGGCATCTGCCGCCCTGACAACGGCCCAGTCTCCGATTGTTACCGATATCCTGTACGGCGGTGATGTAGCGAAATGGCGGAAACTGGGCTACACCCTCATGCTTCGGGCGGGCATGCGGATGACAAAGGTTGATCAGGCAAACGCACAGGCCTACGTTAAAAAGGCAGTGGCAGGCGGTGTGTTTGAGTCCAATGCCGATAACTCGGTGCTGCGCCATACGTCGTTGTATAACAACTACATTGCCAATCACTTACAGGCCCGTGAGAAAACCAACTTTTATCTCGCCGCCCCCTTTGTCAATTACCTGAAAGACAATAAAGACCCGCGCCTTCCCATTTTTGCGGTGCGGTATGTCGGCGCAAAAGGCGGTCAGGAGCAGGTAGCGTCACGGGCATCATCGGATGCGTCGGTACAGGTCGGAATGCCCATGGGATACAACGATGTGACGATAGCCCAGACGTTTACCGCCAATAACGTGGTGAGTTTGTGGGATTACACCCAGGTTAACCTGAATACGGTGCTGAAACTGGATTCACCGGAGTTCCATGTTACCTATGCACAAACGCAGCTGCTGCTGGCCGAGGCCGCACAGCGGGGATGGGTGAGCGGTAGCGCAGCCGATTACTATGCCAGAGGTATCCGCGCCAACCTGGAGCAAATGGCATCCTACGGGTCGGCGATTCCGGAAGCGTCGATAAAAGCCTATCTGGATGCGCATCCGTATGATGCGGCGAAGGGACTTGATCTGATCAATACGCAATACTGGGTGGCCAGCTTCCTCGACGGCAACGAGGCGTGGGCTAATTTCCGGCGCAGCGGCTATCCGGCCCTGAAGAAAAATCCGTATCCGGGGTCTGAGGTGAAGGGCGATTTCATCCGCCGGATGCCGTATCCGGACAGCGAAATCGTCGTGAATTCCGGTAAGCTGAACGAAGCCATAACGCGGCAGGGACCGAATACGCTTGATACCCGTGTCTGGTGGGATAAACAATAACCGGATATGACCGGCAGGAGTAGTAAGTCCTGCCGGATCAACCCTTTATCGATACGAAACGGAACACTATTTTCCTTGCCCTTATGAATAAAACAGACTACAACCGGCGCGAAACACTGAAAATGCTTGGCTTTGGCTCATCTGCCGGCCTGCTCGGTATGATGGGCGCAGCCGGTACGGCCGAAGCCCGCGAAAAACAAGGTACCCCGCACTACGCCGTGGGCACTGCTCCTGTCAAAATCAAGAGTGTTAAGGCCATTGCCACCGCACCCCAGGGCTCTAACCTGATCGTGGTGAAGGTCGAAACAACCGAACCCGGGCTGTATGGCCTTGGCTGTGCCACCTTCACCCAGCGGGCCGTGGCCGTGGTGACTGCCATCAATACCTATCTGAACGAGTTTTGTGTTGGTAAGGATGTCGACAACATCGAAGACATGTGGCAGTCGGCCTATGTCAGCTCTTACTGGCGCAACGGGCCGGTGCTGAATAATGCGCTTAGCGGACTGGATCAGGCTCTCTGGGACATAAAAGGAAAGCGGGCCAATATGCCGGTTTATCAGCTGCTGGGCGGTAAAGTCCGGTTTGCCATCCCGTGTTATACCCATGCCGGTGGTAATACGCCCGAAGCCGCTGCCGAAAGCGTGAAGAAATTCATGGAACAGGGCTACAAGTATATCCGGATTCAGCAGGGCGGATACGGCGGTGTCGGGTTCAATCAGGACCAGCCCGATTTCAAGGCGGCCGGTTTCGGGTACGAAGGCGATCAGTTCATGAATGTGCAGGGGTATCTGAAATCGGTGCCGAAAATGTTTGATGTGGTCCGGAAGCAGTGCGGGGAGGAGGTTGAGCTCCTGCATGACATTCACGAGCGGGTACAGCCGATGGAAGCCATCAACATGATTAAAAAGCTGGAGGATTACCGCCCGTTTTTCATCGAAGATCCGTTTTCGCCGGAAAACATGAAATGGTTTGCCCAGCTACGGCAGTCAACCTCCGTACCGATTGCCATGGGCGAGCTGTTCAACAATATCAACGAGTTTAAAGAACCAATGGTCAATCAATGGTTCGATTACATCCGGATTCACGTATCGCAGATCGGCGGTATCACACCAGCCATGAAGGTGGCCCGGCTGGGCGAGTGGTTCAACGTCCGGACGGCCTGGCACGGCCCCGGCGATGTGTCGCCGGTCGGACACGCGGCTCACGCCCACATTGATCTGGCCGTCTGGAATTTCGGGATTCAGGAGGCCGTACAGTTTTCCGATAAAATGAAGGAAGTATTCAGCGGCTGCCCGACGATGAACAAGGGCTATATGTCGGTGAATGAGGTGCCCGGCCTCGGTGTCGATATCAACGAGAAGGAAGCCGCCAAATACCCGATCACCACAAAATCAAACTGGCAGGTCCGGAAAATGGACGGCACCATTATCCGGCCATAAACACGCATACCGGCGGGTAACCGGAATCATGCGGCCGGTTATCCGCCAATAGTACGTCTATTACCGTATTGGTTAAACGATTAAATAATCCTCTAAACTCACGTCTGATGCAATCTGGTTCAGCTAAAAAAGGCGTATCCCGTCGATCGGCCATTCAGTCAGTGCTTGGCGTCGCCGGTATGGGCACGATGGTATTGCCGCAAACCTCCTATGCGGCGGCCCCGGGACATTTTTTGGATTACGGAAAAGTTAAAATCACAAAGCTGGAAACCTTTCTGGTTAAACCACGCTGGATTTTCCTCAAAATACATACCGATGTTGGCATTGTGGGGCTTGGCGAGCCGCTGCTCGAAGGCCGTGCCCTGACTATTCAGACGGCCATCAAAGAGGTGGAACCCTATCTGATCGGTAAGGACCCGCGACAGGTGGTTCACCACTGGCAGGCTATTTACCGGCATGCCTTTTACCGGGGCGGGCCGATCCTGACCAGTGCCCTGAGCGGAATCGATCATGCGCTCTGGGATATTAAAGGCAAGTTGCTGAACGTACCGGTGTATGAATTACTGGGTGGTCCGACCCGTGACCGTGTCCGGATTTATGGCCGGGCGAGCAACGCCGACGACATCAAAAAGCGCAAAGCCGAAGGGTATACGGTAATCAAGACGGGGGTAGCCAAAAAGAATCCGGCCCAGATTGTCGAGAACCCCAAATTCGTCAAATACGCAGTCGATAATTTTGCCTCCTTGCGGGATGCGGGTGGTGATGATATGGACATTGCCATTGATTTCCATGGGGCCATACCGCCGCAGACCTCAAAGCTGCTGATCAAAGAGCTGGAGCCATTCAAGCCCATGTTTGTTGAGGAGCCCGTACAGGCCCAGAATGTGGATGTGCTGGCCGACATCGCCCGTGGTACGCACCTACCGATTGCGGCCGGAGAGCGGATTTTTACAAAATGGGGATTTCGGGAGCTGCTCGAAAAACGGGCCGTAAGCATCATTCAGCCCGATCTCTGTCATGCCGGTGGCATCACCGAAGGGCGGATTATTGCCGGGATGGCTGAAGCCTATTACGTACCGATTGCCCCGCATAACCCAATGGGGCCGATTTCACTGGCTGTAGGCCTGCACCTTGCGGCCAGTGTTCCTAACTTTCTGGTGCAGGAGCAGGTCTCGCTCGGGGAGGGCTATATCAAAACGCCGTTTAAGCTCCAGAATGACGGGACCGTGCTGATCCCGAAAGGACCGGGGCTGGGCATAGAACTGGACGAAGCGCAGCTGAAAGACAAAATCGGCCACGACTGGAAAAATCCTGAGTCATACAACGCGCTCGACGGCTCGGTCGTCGACTGGTGACCGCGTCTTGTGTCGCCCGCCTGTCAGCTCAGACTGTCCTTTTACGATACTGGTACAAACCCTGGTCTGCAAATAAAAAACGGTATAATTGTTGGCTGGCAGGCTTTGACTTGTCAGCCAGCTATACCGGGGCCTGATTATCCGAATACCTAACTCCTGAAAACCGTGAATAAAAGTAGCTTACTGACGGGCGTGTTGGCGTTGGCTTGCTGGTCGGTGACCGAATGGCCGCAGGCCGACCTGTCAAACGGACAAATTGATGCGACGCTCTATCTGCCGGATGCCGCAACCGGTTTTTATCAGGGAACACGGTTTGACTGGGCGGGGGCGTTTAAACGCCTGACTTATAAAGGACACTCCTTTGTCGAAAACTGGTTTGAACGCTACGATCCGAAGCTGCACGATGCCATTAATGGTCCGGCAGAGGAGTTTGTCCCCTTGAATTTTGCGGAAGCAAAAGCCGGCGAAACGTTCGTAAAAATTGGTGTCGGGGTGCTGCGGAAACCGGATGATAAACCCTATGCCTTTTCACGGAATTACGAAATTGCCGATGCCGGTACGCGTACCATCCGGCAGCGGAAAGACCGGATTGAGTTCAGCCATCAGGTTTCTGATGCGGGAGGGTATGCCTACACCTACCAAAAAACAGTCAGGCT
>NZ_CAMFHL010000227.1 GCF_945952095.1 uncultured Arsenicibacter sp.
GAAAAAGTGATACTGAAAAAGGATGATAGAAGCCCGAAAGGGTGGGTTAAACCATATTTTTTTTAGTATTTCACGGATAAAAGCTAAGTTTTCGTTAAACCTTTACGGGCTTTTGCCCGTCTCAAAGGTAGTAAAAATCATTCGGTGCGATGAAAAAGATTATTTGGTTTGTTGCCTTTGGTAGCCTGATTGGTATCCACGAGGTAAGTGCTCAGGACTCAACGCAAAAAGAAAGCGGTCTGAACAAGTTCGGTAAGTTCCTTGAAAAGGCTTCGCAGGCCGTTTCATCGGGCTCCGGTTCGCTCACCAGCAACGAGATCGGGCAAGGCTTGAAAGAAGCCCTGAAAATCGGGGTAAGCAAAGGCTCTGATCAGGCGTCGGCAGTTGACGGGTTCTTTAAAAATCAGCTGATAAAGCTGGCGTTCCCGCCGGAAGCCCAGAAAGTAGAGGCCCGTCTGCGGCAGATCGGGCTGGGGCCACAGGTCGATCAGTTTATCCTGTCGATGAACCGCGCTGCCGAGGATGCGGCCAAGGAGGCAAAACCGGTCTTTCTGAATGCCGTTACCAAAATGACTATTCCGGATGCGGTGCAGATTCTGAAAGGGCAGGACGATGCCGCCACGCAATACCTGCGTAAGACCAGCGGCAGCGAACTGGTGACCCGTTTTACCCCCATTATCGATGGGGCACTCAAAAAAAATAATGCCACAAAATATTACGCAGATTTGGTAAATGCCTACAACAAGTTGCCGTTAGTGAAAAAGGAAAACCCGAATCTGACGGAATATGCAACGAATAAGGCGGTTGACGGTCTTTTCCTGTTGGTTGCGCAGGAGGAAAAACAGATCCGGGAAAATCCGCAGGCGCGGATTACGGACCTCCTGAAAAAGGTATTCGGCGCGCAATAAGTCCGGAAACCGGATGAGTAATGGCAAACGCGGGCAGGAATGTCCGCGTTCCTTTTTACTTTTGTGTTTATGAAAAAGTCAGAAATCAATTTTACAATCGAGTTAGATAATGAAAGCGTCCCTGAAAAAATCTACTGGGATGCTACCGAGAACCCAAATGACGGTCTGAGCGACTCGCGCGCCGTGGCCATCGGTGTATGGGATCATTATCACAACAGTACGCTACAGATCGCACTCTGGACAAAAGATATGGAAGTGTTTGATATGAAGCGGTTTGCCATCGAAATGATGGACGGACTGGCCACCAATATCGCCAATGCCACCGGAGATCAGGCAATGGCCGATGATATTTTAAGCCTGTGTAAGGTATTGAGCCGTCGGGTGCAGGACGAAATCCGTCGTCAGAAATAAAATCCTAAGCCGTAGACCCGTCTGAGAACGCTTTTCATGAATAGATTAAACTGGTTTTTTGTCGTACTGCTCTCTGTCACGACGGTATTTGCCCAGAAAGGAATTGATTTCCGGTCCGAATCAATTGATCAGGTTTTCCAGAATGCCCGCCGCACGGGGAAACCGGTTTTTGTCGAGATTTATTCGCCCGACTGCCACGTTTGCCAAAGCTTTATGCCGACACTGGCAGACCCGCGGGTGGGTAAGTTTTACAACGAAAAGTTTGTCAGTAAAAAGCTCGAACTGATGAATCAGTCGACGCAGGACTGGCTGAAAGCACACCGGTTGTATGTGCCTTCGCTGCCGCTCTTCCTGTATTTCGACGGACAGCAGACCCTGATTCATTACGCGATGAGCAATAACTCGGCCGACGAAGTAATCCGGCACGGCACCGTTGCTACTGATCCGAAAAAGCGGGCGCAGACTTTCCGTCAGCGTTTTGAGAAAGGGGAGCGCGAAGCTAACTTCCTGATCGATTACGGAATGTATGCCAAAGTGACGACGGATACTGTTGGTAATCTGAAAGCAATGGAGGCCTATGCTAAACAGCAGCCGGCCAGTACCTACGCGAACCAGACGAACTGGCTGGTGCTGCAAAAACTGATTATGGATTCCGATAACCCGCTCGCGGTGTATTTTATCAATAATCAGGGAGCCTATAAACAGTACGGCCCGCAACCGGTGCATGATGTGGCCGAAAACATCATTATGTCGTCGCTGTATTGCAGCCGTGCCGGCCGTTATGAGCCGTCGCGTATTCTGCGGATCAGGGATCAGCTGGTGAAAATCGGTGTTCCGCCGCAAGTTGCCGCTAACCGGACACTACTGCCGGAGGTAGGTGCCTACTTCCGCGCAAAACAAACGGAAAAGGCCACTGCCCGGATGGATAAGCAGGCCAACACGGCTCCGCTGACCGTACCGGAATTTATTTATATCTGCCGGTACTTCAACAAGAACAGTCCTGATCCGGCCGATGTACCAACGGTTATTAAATGGAGCAATAAGGCGCTGGGTATGAAGCCAACGACGAACGATCAGGCTGATCTGTATTATGAGCAGGCAGAAGCGTACCGCCGGGCCGGTAAAAAAGCAGACGGGCTGAAGGCGGCTCAGAAGTCTCTGGAAATGGCAAAAACGGCTAAAATGGATACGAAGCGGAATACTACGCAGCTGAGTAAGCTGAAGTAAACGGAAAAGTGTATACATGACAGAGGGCCGGTTCGCTGAAAAGCAGACCGGCCCTCTGTTTGTTTACTGATTAACCACACCGCGTACAAACGGCGGTTGCTGAAGCATATAGGCTGAATTTTCGTCGCCGAGCATAACGGCGCGGTTCAGGTCGCTTTCTGCCTGGGTATGCTGGCTGAGCTGGAGCCGGGCAATGGCACGCCACCGGTAGGCGTCCGGTTGTTCGCCGCGGAAGTGCCAGACCGCTTTGTCGAACTCCCGGAAGGCATCCTGATATTGTTCGACGGAATAATACGCAATTCCGCGATCCAGATAGCTGTCGGCCAGAGTATTATCACGGTTCAGAGCCTGTGTCAGGTCGTAAATCGCTGAATAGTAGTTCTGATTAGCCAGCTGACATTTTCCCCGGAACGCGTAGGCCAGGGCCGATTTCGGGTTTTGTTTGACAGCCTGATTAAAATATTCGTATCCCTGTTCAAACTCACGTTGTTGAAGCAATAAAATGCCTTTTTCAAAACGGATCCGGTCCTTGTCGGCAGGGGTATCGTGATCCATTGTGAAATACCGTATGACCAGGTAAAAGAAATAAAGCAAAAAAATAAGCGAGATTTCCATAAGCTCGGTTGTCCAGGCGCGTCTACGAAAATACAATTTCCGGATCAATTATCCGTCAGATGTCAGGCTTTATGCTGCGGGGCCGGTATCCAGACTGTCGCGAACCGCTTTGGGTAAGCTTTTCCGGACAAGCTCATACGAGTGGTCAATCCATTCCCGTACATGGCTGTCGCGGATACCGCCGTCAACGATGACTGTGTTCCAGTGTCTTTTGTTCATGTGATACCCCGGCTTTACCGCATCAAACTCCTCCCGAAGCTGCACGGCCAGTTCCGGATCACACTTCAGGTTAACCTGTACCGGCCGGGATTCGATATCGGTCAGGGCAAAAATTTTGCCGCCCACTTTAAAGACCAGTGTCGTCTCACCAAACGGGAATGATTCCGTGACAGCCGGCCGGCTCAGGCAATAATCACGCAGCGATTCAATGTTCATCGGGTGCAGGCTCTGACAATCATCACCACCAGACAAAACAGGAACATGACAATCGAAATCCGGTTGATGCCGTGCATCATGCGCAGGTTCTGACTTGTCGGCGCGTTCGGATCCGGTTTCCGGAATACCCGGATAAAATAGCTGAATACCGGACCAATCTTGAAATAATCTATGAATCTGTTCATCGTAAACGAATCTATACTTTGAAACTACACTTCGGCGGCAACGGGTTCCAGCCAGCGGCCATCTTCCCGGATCAGCTCAATCAGATCATCAACAGCGCGGTCGGCCGGTACCGATTTTTTGATCACCTGCTGGCCGCGGTACAACGCAATTTTATCGCGGCCAATGCCCACATAGCCGTAATCGGCATCAGCCATTTCGCCCGGACCGTTCACGATGCAGCCCATGATCCCGATTTTGACACCTTTCAGGTGGTCGGTCCGCTGCCGGATTTTTGCCGTGGTTTCCTGAAGATCGAACAGCGTACGGCCACACGACGGGCAGGAAATGTATTCGGTTTTGGTAATCCGTGTCCGGGCAGCCTGTAAAATGCCGAAATCAACGCTGTTGTATCGTTTCCGGTCGTCGGCCGTTGCGTCGGCGGTGCTTGTCAGCATGACGCCATCGCCGAAGCCATCGACCAGCAAACCACCAAAGTCGGTGGCCGCATAAAGCGTCAGGTCATCATCAGAAGCATGCGCAAAACCACGAACCAGCACTACCGGTACCGTGATTCCCTGATTGACCAGTTCAATAAACAACCGGCGCAGGGCAGGCATGGCGTGTGTGTTCGCTGTTTGCCCCATTAAGACCACCTGTTGATCCTGCTTTAACGCATCCAGTAACGGCTGCGAAACCGTTTCCGGCGAAATGCGGACAAACGTAAGCCGTGGATGCAGGGCGTCTTTTCCGGCGTTCAGGTATTCCGCTTCCGTTAATAACGGAAAGCAGTTCTGCTGATCGGCAGATTGCTGCCAGACGGCGTAATCCTGAATTTCTTTCAGACCGTTGGGGAGCATAAAGGCCGCCGGCGTTGCACCGGTATAGATGTAATCGGCACCCAGGTCGTTCATCCGCCACTTGTCGGGAACCGGCAGGTAAAAATGACCGATTGATTTAAGGTCGTCATGTTCCGTTACCGGATGATGGCTGAAATCAGCGATAACGCGAGGCACATTACTGCCCCCGAAATTTGCTACCTCCTGCGTGGTGCGGCGGCTGTACTGAAACGGATTGTGTGGCAGCGCCGATGTCAGCGGCTCGATCGGCTGAGCGGTTGCAGACCGGTGTGTGTAGCGGTCAATGAGCGTTTTGCAGACCGGCACCTCAAACTCGGGTTCTTCCGTCAGCGAAACGCGGACCGTGTCGCCCAGCCCGTCTTCGAGCAGCGTTCCGATGCCGACTGCCGACTTAATGCGGCCGTCTTCAGCTTCACCTGCTTCAGTGACACCGAGGTGCAGCGGATACGGCTTCATGCCCTCTTCGGCAAGCCGTTGCACCAGCAACCGATAGGCCTGAACCATCACCTGCGGATTCGACGACTTCATCGACAGTACGATATTGTAGTAGTTCTCGTCTTCGCAGATGCGCAGGAATTCGAGCGCGGATTCAACCATACCAACCGGCGTATCACCGTAGCGGCTCAGAATGCGGTCAGACAGCGAACCGTGGTTGGTCCCGATCCGCATGGCAGTACCGTATTCTTTACAGATCCGGACCAGTGGCAGGAATTTTTCACGGATACGCCCCAGCTCGGCGGCATAGGACGCATCGGTATAGTCGATGTGCTCAAACCGCTTCCGGTCGGCATAGTTTCCGGGGTTGATCCGTACTTTTTCGACAATGCGGGCGGCCAGTTCGGCGGCATTAGGCGTAAAGTGAATATCGGCTACGAGCGGGGTATTGTACCCGCGCAGACGCAGTTCTTTCCGGATATTTTCAAGATTTTGAGCTTCTTTTACGCTGGGCGCCGTAATCCGGACGTACTCGCAACCGGCGTCGATCATCCGGATACACTGCTCAACAGAGCCAGGGGTATCCATGGTATCAACAGTAGTCATCGACTGTACCCGGATCGGGTAATCGGAGCCAAGCGGTACATCGCCAACGGAAACCGTGACCGTTTTCCGGCGACTATATTCGGTAAGTGAGGGGGCGTAAAGAGCGGGAATGAGTGCCTCGGCGGGCGATGTCAACAATGTGTCGGGCATACCTAACAGAACCAGGTTCGTTATCCGGCAAAGGTACGGAAAAAGCCGAAGCTAAGCGGTGTTCTGGTCTAGATGTAAAACCCGGATCGGTTGAGAATTGTTCGGGAGCGGGGGGGAGAACTTCGCGGAAACGACGGACTGAAGCCCGTCGTTTCCGCGAAGGAGACAAATTACCAGCGTGTCTTTTTATAACCGGCCAGCGAGTAATATAGAATGATGCCGAACAGCGGCAGCAGCAAGGCGTAGGCGTTTTTAAATGCTGTAACATCGGTCAGGTAGCCATGTACCAGCGGCAGAATAGCGCCCCCCGAAATACCCATAATCAGCAGGGCCGAACCGATTTTGGTAAAGGGTCCGAGGCGGTTCAGGGCTAACGGCCACACGGCCGGCCAGATCGGAGCGATGGCAAAACCCATCAGGGCAATGCACAGAATGGAATAAAAGCCGGATGTCAGCAGCGCGCCGACCGTGAGGATAATGGCCAGCACCGAACCAAAGCGCAGCGCCGTTGTTTGCGAGATGTATTTCGGAATCAGGACAATACCCAGGAGGTAACCGGCCAGCAAGCCCGCCAGCGTGTACGAGGTAAAGTGTTTGGCTTCATCGTTGGAGAAGCCGATGGCTGTACCGTAGTTGATAATGGTATCACCGGCAATTACTTCGGCGCCCACGTAGCAGAACAGGGCCAGTACGCCTAAAACCAGATTCGGGAACTGCCATACGCTGGTATAGGTCGTTTTTTCGCTCGCGGTATCGTCGTCCTCCTGTTCTTCGGAAACTTCCGGCAGGGTCGAGAAGCGGATTAACAGCGCCAGTACAACCAGTACGCCGGTCAGGATCAGGTAAGGAGTTACTACCTTGTCAAGGTTGGCCGAGCCGCTGCTTAACAGGATACCGCCGAATACCAGCTGGCTACAGATACCGGCCAGTTTATTGGCAACCCCCATGAAACTGATCCGTTGGGCAGCACTTTCGCGTGGACCCAGAATGGTGACGTAAGGGTTCGAAGCCGTCTGGAGCACTGTCAGGCCGATGCCAATCAGGAACAGACCTACGAGGAACAGCGGGTAGGAAACCACTTTGGCCGCCGGTACGAAAATCAGTGTACCAATGGCCATTGTCAGCAAACCGATTGACATCCCGTTTTTGAAACCGGTCTTTTTCAGAACCGCCGACGACGGAATGGCCATCAGCGTGTAGGAAATAAAGAAGGCAAACGCCACCAGATTAGACTGCAGGTTGTTCAGACTGAACGCCTGTTTAAAGAACGTGATCAGTACACTGTTTACCCACGTGACAAAGCCGAAGATAAAAAACAGGGCACCGATAATCAGCAACGGCCCGATGTAGCTGTTGCTGGTTTGAGGTTTTGGAGATGAAACCATTTCAGATTAAGTAATTGAGTACGTCGATTTAAAAATACGTCGAAATGAAACCATGAAAATAGAGGATTTCGACGGTATTATCACTGCAACGCCCCGATAATCGTTGGCCGCCGGGCTTTTAACAGAATAGTTACCATGTTAAATACCTCGCCCGCAATACCATGCGCCGGTTCTTCTTCCTTGATAACGGACTCAATGACAAAACCCTGCGCACTAAGCAGGTCAGTCAGCTCGGCCGAATCGTACAAATGAAAGCCGTACTGCGTAAAGGGGAGCAGCTGCATGCTGGATTTAGTACGGATGCCGATAAAAAAAAGGCCATCGGGTTTCAATACCCGCAGGATTTCGCGCAGCTCATCGGCCGGGTTTTCCCAGAAATAGATGGTGTTGATGGTAATAATTTTGTCGAACGATTCACCGGCAAAGGGCAGCTGGTCAGCCGTAGCCTGGTGAAACCGTACCCGACCCGCATCGACGAGGGGCTGATTCAGCGCTGTTGCTTCGGTGATCATGGTTTCCGAGAAATCGCAGCCGTCGTAGGTCGCTGTCGGTTGACTGGCTAAGAGGTCGCCGGTAAAGTGCCCGTTTCCCATACCGATTTCCAGTAAGTGCTCACCGGGTTGCAGGTCGAGGTGATTCATCGTCAGCGCATACATAAACGCGTTGCTCCGGTTCATTTTCTGGCCGACATCGCGGCCCATCTCACCTTCGGGTTGCCGTAACTGCTGAGCAACTTGCTGGAAATCAATATGACTCATGGTATTTGTGGTTGTTTACCTCCGGAATTTACAGGCCGAAGGATCGTGTTTGACATAATATGATTTATAATTGACCGCCTTCGGGTTCATACAGCCTTTCAGGTTCAGGAGCTCAATGCCACGGAAATCAATGGCATGGCTTTCAGCCTGAAGAGCGATATAGCCTTCTTTCAGCTGGCTATTCAGCTTCGGCGCCCAGACATCGGCATTGGTGATATTCATCATCTTCCGGAAATCGCCGTCGAGCGTACCGCCAATGCGGATATTCTGATAGGCCAGTACCGTATCGCCGTCAATGAGGTGGTAGACCACTGAGTCGCCCAGAACGATCGCTTCTGCTTTAACCCATTGATCCCCGTCATAGGTTTTAGAATCTGAGTCGATGCAATGCGCATTGGCGAATTTACCGTTCATATCCACGATGGTACCGGGTGAGCAAAGGTTGCCGGTATGGCGGGTGCCTTTACCAAGCCCGCCCAGTAACTGCATTTCGAGCGATACCGGAAAATGCTGTTCAAAGGTCAGGCTCGCCGCTGACTGCGAATGAAACATAATCCCGCTGTTGCGTACGTTCCAGGTAGCCCCGCCCGGCACCTGATCACCCTGAAAGCGGTATTCGAACCGGATGCGGTAGTGGGAGTAAGGGGTTTTGTAGTAGATGTGGCCGTATTTATCGTTGAATTTGTCGTATTCTTTATAGCTGACGCGCAGCATACCGTCTTCGACCAGAAACGTATTTTTATAATTGTCGTTGAGGGGTTGGTTGGCGATTTTAATGTCCCAGCCGCTCAGGTCCTTGCCGTTGAAGAGTGACTGCCAGTCTTCTTTTTTTGCACCGGACTGAGCAAAAAGTGCAGACAGGCTAAGGCAGGACAGAATAAGTGACAAAAATGATTTTTTCATAGAATAAAATGGAGTAATTTGGTAGGTCAAACGAACTCAGGTTTGCCCGAAGGTGAGACAATAAAGTAAGTAAAACGCTGAAAAAATTGTCTTATAAGCGTATAAGAGTCGATCACAATTTAAATCTACTTTACCTTGAACAGAAGAGATGCCTTACAACGGGTCGCGTTGTTGATGGGCAGTACCCTGTCGGCCCCAACCATGGCGGCTATCCTGCGCGAGCCGGGTAAAGCCGCCCCCTCTACCTTTTCGCTGACGGCAGATCAGCAGACAATGCTGGCTGATATTGCGGAAACCATTATTCCGACGACCACAACTCCCGGAGCGAAAGCCGCCGGTGTCGGGCCGTTTATCGAACTGATGGTGAAAGACTGTTACAGTCCTGAACAGCAGGATCATTTCCGGAAAGGACTGGTCGCGGTAGATGAAGCCAGTCAGAAAACCTACAGCAAGCCGTTTGTGGCCTTGTCGAATGAACAGAAACATGCTGTTCTGACGCAGTTTGAAACCGCTGCCGAAGAAGAGGCGAAAGCGGGCCGTCAGGCAGGGAAAGCAAAGGATGTTGATGCCGAAACCGGTCAGATCAAAGAAGAGAAAAAGAAAAAGTCTGATCCGCCGGTGCCGTTCTTTTCGCTGACGAAAGAGCTGACCCTGCTCGGGTACTTCTCGTCGGAAATCGGGGCAACCAAAGCCCTGCGGTATATCGCAATTCCGGGCCGGTATGAAGGTTGCGTGAAATACGAAAAAGGCCAGAAAGCCTGGGCCACCTAGCCTGACCGGGGTTTGGATTACCCCGTTAACCGTATGTTCAGACAACCCCCTTTAACTACAGAAACATGTACCTTAATATAGATGCCAAAAAAGCTGCGACCTACGATGCCATTGTGGTAGGGTCGGGCATTTCCGGCGGCTGGGCTGCCAAAGAATTAACTGAAAAAGGCCTGCGGGTGTTGATGCTGGAGCGCGGCCGTGACCTGAAACACGTATCGGGCTACGAAACGGCCATGAAAGATCCGTGGGAGTTTCTGCACCGCAGCCGCGTCGATAATATCGCACGGGAAGAGTACTGGGCCAGCGTCCGGACGGGTTATACCGCCAACGAACCAACCCGTTACCTGTTCGAAAACGATAAGGAAAACCCATACCTCGAAAAGCGTCCGTTCGACTGGATCCGGGGGTATCACCTCGGTGGCCGCTCCCTGATGTGGGGACGTCAGAGTTACCGGCTCAATGAACGCGATTTTACCGCAAACCTCGAAGACGGGCACGGTGCGGACTGGCCGATCCGGTATAAGGATATTGCGCCCTGGTATTCATACGTAGAGCGGTTTGTGGGTGTGTCCGGCCAGAAAGAGGGTCTGGACGTGTTGCCGGACGGTGAGTTCCTGAAGCCGATGGAGATGAACTGCGCTGAGAAGAAAGTAAAATCAGCGATTGAAACCCATTTCCCCGGCCGCCACATGACCATCGGTCGTCCGGCGATCCTGACGTCACCGACTAAAATTCATACGGATCTGGGCCGCGCCCAATGCCAGTCGCGGAACCTGTGTAGCCGGGGTTGTCCGTTCGGGGCTTACTTCAGCACCCAGTCGGCGACCTTGCCGGCGGCGGCCAAAACCGGTCGTCTGACCATCGTCACGGATAAGATTGCGTACGAGGTTATTTACGACGATAAGCTGAATAAGGCCGTTGGCGTCCGTGTGATCGATCAGAACACGAAACAACACCACGAATATTACGCGAAAATTCTGTTCCTGAATGCATCGGCGATCAATACAGCCTGGATCATGATGCAGTCGACATCGAAGCGCTTCCCGAACGGGTTGGGCAACGACTCCGATCAGCTGGGCCGCAACATCATGGACCACCACCTGAACGCCGGTGCGTCGGGTGAGTTTGAGGGCATGGAAGACAGCTACTATTATGGCCGTCGCGGAAACGGTATCTACATTCCGCGGTTTGCTAACTGGGGGAACGATAACAAGCGTGATTTTGTACGCGGCTTCGGGTATCAGGGCGGCGGCAGCCGTCAGGGCTGGGAACGTGGAGCCGGTATGAAAGGATTCGGCGCCGACTTTAAAGAAGCGCTGACCGAGCCGGGCAAGTGGACCTTCAACATCGGTGGTTTCGGGGAAACACTTCCTGATTCGAATAACCGGATGCGGTTGTCGGGCCAGAAAGATAAGTGGGGCCTGCCGGTCATTGAGTTCGACTCAGGCTGGGGCGAAAACGCGCAGCGTATGCGGATTGCGATGATGAACGAAGCGGCCAATATGCTGGAGGCTGCCGGCGCCAAAAACATTAAAACCCGTAATGACCTGACGAAAAACCCGGGCATTGGTATCCACGAAATGGGAACGGCCCGTATGGGACGCGATCCGAAAACCTCGGTACTGAACGGAAATAATCAGGTTTGGGGGGCCAAAAACGTGTTTGTAACAGATGGTGCAGCGATGGCTTCATCGTCTTGTGTAAACCCGTCACTTACCTATATGGCACTGACGGCAAGGGCCGCAGATTTTGCAGTAAGAGAACTGAAAAAACAGAATTTGTAATATTATTTAATCGTTTTTTAAAAAAGGGATGCAATTTTTGCATCCCTTTTTTAATGTCTTACTGTATGGTTTAGTTTGCTGTTTATCAATGGTTTATGTTGTTTTTAGTGTATTATGGCACTGTTAAGCATATGTGCAATCTTTACAGAATATGCAGATTTTTTGACAAACATTAAAAAGTGATGAGTAGGTAAAGCAGGGTGGTTGGTTTATTAATAAATAATCTTCTTATCGCTCAATTGTTAACAAACCTAAACTGCCGGTTAGCCGGCAACCCAAGCTTATGGTAAAACCATTACGATCACGTTCTCTGCCACGCAGGATTGTGAGCTTGTCCACAACCCCACTGTTACTCGCACTATGCTGTACGGGTTTCTCCTACGCAGAAGGAACAGAATTCAAAGAATTAGCCATTAAAGCCACTACAGTTTCTGTCAACATGGTCGACAGAACGGTTACCGGTAAAGTGACAGACGAAAGTAATGCGCCGTTGCCGGGTGTAAGTGTTGTCATTAAAGGTACTACCAGAGGAGCTGTGACGGATCCGAATGGTCAGTACCGGTTAGATGTTCCGGACGGTAACGTAACACTCGTATTCTCCTTTGTAGGCTACAAGGCGCAGGAAGTACCGGTCGGTAATCAATCGGCCATTAACCTGTCGCTGCAGGCCGATAACAAAATGCTCGACGAGATCGTCGTAATCGGTTACGGTACGCAGAAGAAGTCCGATCTGACGGGTGCGGTAGCGGGTGTAAAACAGGCACAGCTTCAGGAACGCCCTGCTGCTTCGCTGAACCAGGCGCTGGCAGGCCGTATGCTCAAGCTCGACACCCTGTAAGGAGCGCGCGATG
>NZ_CAMFHL010000228.1 GCF_945952095.1 uncultured Arsenicibacter sp.
AAACAAGTTAAGGCCCCTGGCAAACAGAGCAGCGTTATCAGCTTCTTTGTTCACCAGGGGCCTTAACAGCTAATCTGTAGTTTTATTTCTTCTCTACCGCGTGTCCGCCGAACTCATTGCGCAGGGCAGCAACCACTTTGCCGGTGAAGGTATCATCCTGTAATGACCGGTAGCGCATCAGGAGTGAAAGCGCAATTACCGGTGTCGGTACGCCCAGGTCAAGGGCCGTTTCAAGGGTCCATTTTCCTTCACCCGACGAATGCATGCGGCCTTTGATTTCATCCAGTTTTGCATCTTTCCGGAACGCATTTTCAGTCAGTTCCATCAGCCAGCTGCGGATTACAGAGCCATTGTTCCACAAACGGGCAACGGCTTCATAATCAAACGGGAACTGACTTTTTTCCAATACTTCAAAGCCTTCGGCAATCGACTGCATCATGCCATACTCGATCCCGTTGTGCACCATCTTGGTAAAATGGCCGCTCCCGGCCGGACCAGTGTACAGGGAGCCGTTTTCTACCGAAATATCCTTAAATACCTGGTGCAGCGGCTCAACAACTTCCGGATCTCCGCCGTACATCGTGCAGGCACCGTTCAGTGCGCCCGACATACCGCCCGAAGTACCACAGTCTACATAACCAATTCCGCGCTCCTTCAGAAACTGATGGCGGCGAACCGAATCCTGGTAATGCGAATTTCCGCCGTCGATCAGCGTATCGCCCGGATGCAGAAAGGCAAGCAGTTGATTGATAACCGTATCAACCAGCGGCCCTGCCGGAATCATCAGCCACAATACACGCGGCTCTGGCAATGCCTCATAAAGTGCTTCGAGAGTAGTAACGCCTTCGGCGCCTTCAGCTTTGATGCCATTAACCAGTTCTTCGTTAATGTCGTAGCCGACAACTGTGTGTTTGTGCCGTAACAGGTTCACAACGAGGTTATACCCCATTTTGCCCAGGCCAATAAATCCGATATGCATCTGGTAGCAATAGTTTATCAACAATAACAACCGCAGACAGCGGTGGCTGTCTATATGTGCTACAAAGTAAGATGTAAAATTGTTCAAATCCTCACGGCATTCTAACCTGATGCGGTTACATCTGGCAGCAAGGCGGCGGAAAAGCCACGTTTCACGCTGAACAATTCAGGGTGGGTATAGTTTTTTCAGAAACCAGTTATCGTTATGGAGAACAAACCAAATGAAGACGAAATCAGGGCGAAACAAGCCATTTCGCCCAAGGGCATGAGTGATCGGTCGGCAGAGGGGATAAATGGCCCGGCGGCTCAGATGGATGACGTTCCGGAACCGGAGCCCGACGAATTTGAAGAGAAATACATGGATGGGGATAATCCGGCAGCTGATTTACCAATGAAGCACCCCAACCGCAATCTGAATAAACCGGATATTGATAAACCGTCTTACAGTTAATGACTTACCCCCTCTGCCAGCCCGTCTGTAGGGCTACCGCAGAGGGGTTTTGTTAAGTGTTCGCTAAACAAAACGGGTGTTTTTCCCGGTATTTCAACGTATATAGCTAACTAAAAATCTGAGTCATAAAGGTTAAACAGTACATATTTCCCATCTTTAGGTACCAGAATCAGTATCAACTATCTTCATTAACCAACATACCCCATGCGCCGAACCCTGTACATTGTCCGACACGCTAAAGCCGAAGACCGTGCTATTTTTCAACAGGACCATGATCGTGATTTAGTACCCGAAGGAATTATGGCTGCGGCAAGGATGGGTGCTCACCTGAAACGTAACGGCGTTGCCCCTGATGTCATCATCAGCAGCACTGCTAACCGCGCACGCGATACAGCAAAGGTAATTGCCGAACAGCTGGGCTATGAGACCGACCGTATTGTTTACAATGAACGCCTGTTTGACGGAGGCCCGAGAGCCTATCTGGCTGAAGTCAATGAACAGCCGGAAACCTGTAGTTCGGTCATGATTGTGGGCCACAATCCCGACGTTTCTTACTTTTCTGAATTTTTAACCCATCAGGATGTGGGTTCAATGAGTAAAGGTTCGGTTGCAGCTATTACTTTTGATGACCTGAACTGGGCCGAAGTATCGGGCCGGACTGGACACCTGAGTTATTACATTGCTCCCAAACAGTTACCGCAATGAACCGTAACAAACGCATTTTTATAATTGTCTTTCTTGCTTTTTTACTGGTTGTTATCCTGATTACCATCGATATGGCGCGCCGGACGACCGCTCCCTGGAATAAGCGCAAGCAACTCGAACGTGCCTTGCCAGGCGGGGCCATCAGGGATACCAATGCCGTTATTGACGGTACTGCAATTGACACAACCGGTCTTGATACCGTTAAAACGAACTAATTTTTGACGCATGGCCCTGCTAAACGCCGTACACCACATTGCCATCATCAGCTCAGACTACCAGCGGGCAAAACAGTTTTACACCGAAATCCTCGGCCTGACCATCATTCAGGAGGTATACCGGGCCGAACGTCAGTCCTATAAACTTGATCTGGCGGTGAACGGGCTGTATCAGATTGAGCTTTTTTCGTTTCCTGATCCGCCCAAACGTCCGTCTCGGCCGGAAGCTGCCGGTCTGCGCCACTTAGCCTTTTCGGTTAATGATCTTGATGAAGCCGTAGCCGACCTGCAAGCCAAAGGCGTTGAGCTTGAGCCGATCCGCATCGATGAGCTCACCGGTAAACGCTTCACCTTTTTCGCTGACCCCGACGGCCTGCCGCTCGAACTGTATTCAATCTAGACTTTTTCGGTTACTGATGATTCCGGGTTATTGCGTTAATCAACGTTTTAATCGTTGCTGGTTGTTGCTGATGGTTCTGAGTTATTGCGTTAACCAACGTTTTAATCGTTGCTGATAGTTCTGGTAGTTCTGAGTTGTCGTGCCACCACTACACTTCAGAACCCAGCAACAACCAGCAACCACCAGAACAACCAGCGACCACCAAAACAACCAGTAACCACCAGAACAACCAGTAACAACAATCAACTAAAAAAGGCATCCGGAAAGCGCTTCGGTCAGAGCCGCCATGTCCGCAGGTTCATTATATACATTCGGGGCAACCCGCAGCGCACGGCCACGCGCCGAGACAGACACCCGGTTTTGCTGTAAAACCTGCTGTACCGCCATCGGGTCAGCCGTTTCAGGGAGCCAGACGCCAACCAGGTGATTCCCCCTGCCGGATGCCGGTTCGATACGACAGCCCAGTGTTGTGAGTTCAGGCAGGTGATTGTCCAGTAAGCCGGCACAGTATGTCTGGATGCGTTCCGGCTGCCAGTGTATCAGTTGGGTGAGCGCAATTTCCAGCATCGGCATATGCGTAAAATGCGAGTGCTCACCCATGTTGTAGCGGTATGCCTTCTCCCGGTAAGCCGGCTGGTAGTCGGTCAGGCGGTGAAACTGATTACTGTCAAGCCGGTTCATCCATGACTCCTCCAACGGTACGCCTCCGTCAAACGCTTCGCCGAAATAAGCCAGCCCGGTAGCATACGGCCCCATCATCCACTTATAGGCCGCACACACCAGGGCATCCGGCTGAATCGCACTCACATCAAACGGCAGTGCACCAACCGATTGAGTACCATCAATAACCAGCCACGCACCCACTGACCGGGCCCGCTCGCCGATTGCTTCCAGATCAAACCGGTTGCCATACATCCAGTGTACGTGCGGTACAACCACCATCGCCGTATCGGGCTCAATCGCCGCCAGCACCGCATCATTCCAGCGGGCACTGACCGACTCTCCGGCGGGTACCTGCGGCATCGGAACAGTTTTTATCGTTAAACCCAGTTCAGTCGTCACCCGGTCCCAGGCATACACATCGCTCGGAAACTCGGCATCAATCTGAAGGATATGCTGGCCCGCCCGCAGGCCCGGTTTCCGGTGCAGATTCCGGGCGACCACGGCCATCCCATAGGATACGGAAGAAATAACCGCGATCCGGTCCGGATCGCCTGCATTGATGAGCTGCGAGAACAGTTCCCGTACCTTGACGGCTCCCGAAAAAAACGCATCCGGCGGCAGGCCAAACGGGTTCATTTGCCTGTCAATGGCTTCATGACCGGCCATGGCGACGGTCTGGCTGAAAGGTCCGCGGGTAGCGCAGTTGATATAATGAACGTCGGCGGGAAGTGCAAACAAATGCTTCTGACTCGTCAGTTGATTTGACATACGGGTTGTTTGTTGAAATAGGCAAGTTAAGGAAAAACACGTTTCTTTGGCACATAAACGAAGGCGTCATGAGTTCTCTCCTTTCCCTTATCAAACGAAAAGTGCTCCGGATTAACCGCGACCGCTGGAATTACCAATACGACAAAGGCCTGTGGCATGGGCTGAAAGCGCTCGATGAACTGGGACGCTTCAGCGTAGTGGTCGGGTATATCAAGTTTCTAAAACCGGACCAACCTGATATTCTTGAAATCGGGTGCGGAGAAGGCCTGTTGCAACAACGCCTCCAGCAACAGAATTATGGCCGGTTTGTCGGACTTGATATTTCAGACCGCGCTATTGAGGCTGCCCGTGCCGCTGCCGACCCGAAATGCACCTATCTGGTCGCGGATATGGACCGCTATACACCTGAAGGAACGTTTGATCTGATCGTTTTCAGTGAGTCAATTTATTACAGCAGCCACATCCTGAAAACCCTGCAACGGTATACGCAGTATCTCAAACCGGATGGTCTATTGCTGATTACCATTAATCAACATAAGCACAGCGATACGTATTGGGCAGAAATCATGGCTGGTTTTCAGCTGGTTGATGAAACTACGGTTACCACATCCAAGGGAACGTTCGTTTGCCGGCTGGTGAAGGCCTGATATTTACCGGCCAATTCAGGTATATTGGCACATGGTTTGCCTGTTAAGGCCTTAAAAAACAGATTTCCGTACTATGCAGCTATTATTGGGTATTGGCTCCCGCATCCGGCACAGCGAATTTGGTGTAGGCGTTATTATCAATCTTAAATCAACCGGCTATATCATCACATTTGTAGACCACGGCGTTAAAGTCGTTAAGTTTGATACGCCGCTCGACATTATTGAGCAGCTTGAACCGGAGAGCGATCTGGTCAGCCTCTTCGATGTGGAGCAGTCTTTATCAAGGATTCTGCAGAAATGGGTTGACCAGACGGAAATTATTCCGCTCGGCGACAAGTGGAAAGGCGGTAAACTGATCCTGAAACCGGGACGTAATGATCTGGCTGCCAAAGAAATTCCGATTGATACCTTTTTCCACAAAATCGTTATGATCCGTGACCGGCTGCGTGTACTCGAACAGCGCGTCAACGCCAGTGAACTGGACGATGAAGCCAAAATAAACATCCAGCAATACATCACTCGTATATACGGAAGTCTGACTTCTTTTAACTTATTGTTCAAAAACAGTAATCAAGGTTTTATCGGGGATAAAACTTCTTCAGATAACTAGGAAATTGGCATGATTATCGCTATATTTACTCTAAGTACAGACAGATAAAATAGTGTATTGGACTAGGGTTAAAACAGAGACAGTGGAATCCCCGCTTTCGTGATGGCGGGGATTTTTTTGTGCCCTTACCGCCGGCTTCTCGGGTGGTAATCAATCAGTGTCTGTTTCAGGTAATCACGGTCTAGATGGGTGTAAATCTCGGTCGTTGTTATTGATTCATGGCCCAGCATCTGCTGCACGGCCCGTAAATCGGCACCGCCTTCGATCAGGTGCGTCGCAAACGAATGGCGGAACGTATGCGGGCTGATCGCTTTCTGAATACCGGCCTCCAGCGCCAGCCGCTGTATGGTTTTAAAGACCGACACCCGCGACAAACTGCCGCCCCGTAGATTCAGAAACACCAGATCTTCAGCCCCTTTCTGTATATCCAGTCCGCGCCGGACATGCTCAACGTACAGACTCGTATAATGCATGGCGTCTTTCCCGATCGGAACCAGCCGCACCTTGCTCCCCTTCCCGAATACCCGGATAAACCCCACATCAAAGTGGCAGTTGGTCAGCCGGAGATCCAGCAGCTCTGACACCCGAAGGCCCGAACTGTACAGTGTTTCAAGTATTGCCCGGTCGCGTGTGCCACCCGGCGTCGACAGGTCAATGGCCGCCAGCATCGCTTCAATTTCCGGAAAACTGAGCGTATCCGGCAGTTTACGGCCCAGTTTCGGAGCTTCGACCAGCTGCGTCGGATCGTGCTGAATCAGGTTTTCCAGCAGCAAATATTTGTAAAATGCCTTTAGCCCCGACAGAATCCGCGCCTGACTATGGGCCGACAACCCCATTTCGGCGAGGTATTTCAGGAAATTCATCAGGTGTTTTTCCGTCACCTGAAACGGCGATGGTACGTCATGGCCCAGCTCCTGCCCCATCAGTTCCAAATACTCCCACAGCTTCGCCACATCGTGCAGGTAGGCCTCCACGGAGTTTTCTGACAACGAACGCTCGAGGGTCAGGTAGTTCTTGAATGCGTTTATATAACTTTGCCACATACTCCTTTATTACGCATGAAAAAGATTCTGGTACTAAACGGCCCCAACCTCAACCTGTTAGGCAAACGGGAGCCCCATATTTACGGCAGCCGCACGTTTGTCGAC
This sequence comes from uncultured Arsenicibacter sp., assembly GCF_945952095.1. Taxonomy (GTDB): domain Bacteria; phylum Bacteroidota; class Bacteroidia; order Cytophagales; family Spirosomataceae; genus Arsenicibacter. The sequence continues at coordinate 6,586 of NZ_CAMFHL010000228.1, forward strand.
TACCTTGAAACGCTGGAACAACAGTTTCCCGACGTGCAAATTCACTATTTTCAGTCAAATCACGAAGGCGAGCTGATCGATAAAATTCACGAACTGGGCTTTTCTATCGACGGTATCGTGATCAATGCCGGCGCCTATACCCATACGTCTGTTGCCATTGCGGATGCATTATCGGCCGTGACGGCTCCTGCCGTTGAGGTGCATATTTCCAATGTACATGCCCGTGAGGCATTCCGTCACCACAGCTACTTGTCGGCTAAATGCAAAGGCGTTGTGGTGGGTCTGGGGCTGATGGGTTACGAGATGGCCGTCCGTTATTTGCTCAGCCTATGATTACGTTTTATCCCGGCCCGTCGAAAATCTATCCGCAGGTCACTGATTATGCCGCCGAAGCGCTGCGCAACGGCATTGTCAGCCAGAACCACCGCAGTCCGGAGTTTATGGAGGTCGTAGCCGAAACGATGCGGCTCCTGCGGGAAAAGCTGGGCATACCGGCAGATTACCACATTGCCTTTACTTCTTCGGCAACCGAGTGCTGGGAAATAGTCGCCCAATCGCTGACAGCCGAAACCAGCCTGCATGCCACCAACGGGGCGTTCGGCGAGAAGTGGCGCCAGTATGCGCATCGCCTTAAACCACCCTACAACATCAGCGAAGCCGATGTGTTGTGCCTGGTGCAGAATGAAACCTCCAACGGCACGCAGGTTCCCATGCCGATGATAAGGAGATTCAGGCAGGAGTTCAGCGGCCTGATTGCCGTTGATGCCGTTTCGTCGATGGCGGGGCTTCAGTTCGACTGGGCGCTGGCCGACGTCTGGTTTGCCTCAGTCCAAAAGTGCTTCGGCTTGCCGGCGGGGCTGGCGGTACTGGTCTATTCTCCGCAGGCGCTCGAACAGGCCGAACGTATTGGTGAGCAGGCGCATTACAACAGCCTGCTGTTCATACACGACAATTTCCGCAAGTTTCAGACACCTTACACGCCCAACGGGCTGGGCATTTACCTGCTCATGCGGGTGTTGCAGCAAATACCGGACATTGCCGTAACCGATCAGCTGATCCGGCAACGGGCCGCCGGCTGGTACACCTTCTTTGAGCAGGAAATGGCCGGCTCACCGTTCCGGCCGCTGATCGGCGCCGACGACTCCAACGGCTCTGTACGGTCGGACACGGTCATTGCCGTAACGGGTGACAGCGCCGACATTAAAGCCGTGAAAACGAAGGCTAAACAAGCCGGCCTGATACTCGGCAGCGGCTACGGCGACTGGAAGGAGAATACATTCCGGATTGCCAATTTTCCGGCCATTACCGATGAGGAAACGGGGAAATTAAAAGACTTTTTACGTCAGGAATACGGTTTCCGCGCGTAATGTGCCGATCTTTGCCGCTTCTTATCATGTCATCAACCTATGGAACTCAACTTTAAAGAAATCATCTCGGTAACGCTCATTCTGTTTTCGGTGATTGATATTGTCGGCTCGCTGCCGGTCATTATTGACCTGCGCCAGAAGGTCGGACGCATTCAGTCGGAGAAAGCCACATTGGCATCGGGTCTGCTGATGCTGCTGTTTCTGTTTCTGGGCGAAAGCATCCTGAAACTGTTCGGCGTCGATGTATCGTCGTTTGCCGTGGCGGGTGCGCTGATCATTTTCCTGATCGGGCTGGAGATGATTCTGGGGAGGACTATTTTTAAGGCTGAAGTCTCAACAGGCGGCGCGACCCATATTGTACCGATTGCCTTTCCGCTCATTGCCGGTGCCGGTACGCTGACAACCCTGCTCTCGCTTAAAGCTGAATATCAGACCATAAACATCATCGGCGGCATTCTGATCAATCTGGCTCTGATCTATTTAGTGCTACGGGCCTCGGAGTGGCTCGAAACACGCATCGGCCCCGGCGGACTGGATGTGCTCCGGAAAATTTTCGGCATCATCCTCCTCGCCATTGCCATTAAACTCTTCAAGAGTAACTTCTGACCTATGATTTTTATGATTGAATGACTGGCAGGATTCCTGACCTATGATTTTTATGATTGAATGAGTGACAGGATTCCTGACCTATGATTTTTATGATTGAATGAGTGGCAGGATTTCTGACTATGTGAGTTGTTTGATTGAAGGAGCGACAGGATCGTATTTTAATCAGTAAGCTCATTTAATTATAAAATACGCAGCTACCTGACCAGGGTTGTATCGTCTAAATAGGGTTCTGCGCTGATGAACAGACGTTAGCGTATTCACTCACCAAAACATTGAGACGATGATTGACCACCAGTATAAACACTCTGAATTGACCGGCCGGATTATCGGATGCGCCATGGAGGTACACAAACAGATCGGAAATGGCTTTCAGGAAGTAATTTACCAAAGAGCCTTATCTATCGAGCTCGGTCTGGCTGGTATTGAGCATAAACGCGAGTTCGTGATGCCCGTTTACTACCGGCAACATTTGATCGGCAAACGGCGCGTTGATTTTTTAATTGAAGATATACTGGCTGTTGAGCTTAAGGCGGTTATCCGGTTGGAAGACGTTCATCTCGCTCAGGCCATAAATTACCTCGAAGCCTATAATCTGGAAATCGGCCTGCTCATTAATTTTGGCAGCCGAAGTCTCCAGTTTAAGCGGGTAAGCAACAATAAATTTAAACTATTACCCTGATTCAGCACGAGCATTGATCCAAAATCAGCATAATCATTAAATCATACCAATCATAGTCCGAATCAGCAGCATCTTTTAATCACTTACTCATTGAATCATACTAATCACAGTCCGAATCATAGTCTCTTTATGCAGTCACCAGACGCCTTAAACGACGTTGCGGAATTTCACCGTACCTTTCATCATCCGATTCTGGAAACCCCTCAAATTCCGGCCGAAAACCGTTGCCAGTTGCGGGTCGCATTGTTAGCCGAAGAATTAAAAGAACTCGAAACAGCCATTGCCCAAAACGATATTGTTGAAGTAGCCGACGCACTCTGCGATCTGCAATACGTACTGGCCGGTGCCATCCTTGAGTTTGGTCTGGGCGAAAAATTCAAAACGCTGTTCGACGAAGTACAACGGTCGAACCTCAGCAAAGCCTGTCATACAGTGGAAGAAGCAGAAGCTACCGTGGCACATTATCAGGCCAAAGGCGTCGAATGCCACTACATTGAGTCCGACGGCAAATACCTTGTCTACCGGACAGCCGATCAGAAAACGTTGAAAAACATCAACTATTCACCGGCCGATCTGGTTTCGCTAGTAAGCTAACCGGTAACCTTCCCCGCTTATGAAAGCCTATTCGTTCACCGTCGTTGACCGTTTTTTACGCTACGTACAGATCGACACCCAGTCTGACCCGCAGTCGGCAACCAATCCGTCGACTGAAAAACAGAAAGACCTGAGCCGCTTGCTGGTACAGGAACTGCTGGACATGGGCATTACCGATGCAGAATCAGACGAGTTCGGGTATGTGTATGCTACCATTCCGGCGAATACTGATAAGCCCGGCGTGCCGGTTATCTGCTTCTGCTCACACGTAGATACCTCACCGGACGTAACCGGAGCCGGGGTGAAGCCGGTTATTCATTACAACTACGACGGCAGTGATATTGTACTGCCCGACCGCGAAACACCGGCCGATCCGCCTCAGGTAATCCGGCTGGCCGATCACCCCGACCTGAGTAATCAGATTGGCAATGACATCATTACAGCCAGCGGGACAACCCTCCTCGGAGCCGATAACAAGGCGGGCGTGGCTGAAATTATGGATGCTGCCCATTACCTGCTGACGCATCCGGAGGTAAAACACGGTCAGATCCGGATCCTGTTCACACCCGACGAAGAAGTGGGCCGTGGCACCGAAAAAGTGGATTTGCAGCGGCTGGGCGCCGATTTCGGCTATACCATCGACGGGGAGTCGCTGGGTACGCTGGAGGATGAAACGTTCTCGGCCGATGCCGTAAAAATCGCCATTCAGGGCGTCAGTACGCACCCGGGGTTTGCGAAAGGGAAGCTTGAAAATGCGCTGAAGATTGCCGCTGATATTCTGGCGGCACTGCCCAAAGATAGCCTCTCACCGGAAACCACAGAGGGTAAGGAAGGGTTTGTGCACCCGACACGCATGGAGGGCAATCAGGATAAGGCGGTGCTGGAGTTTATCATCCGCGATTTTACCGTGGCAGGTTTACTCGAAAAAGAGCATTACCTCGAAGACCTGACCAACCGGATACTGCAACAGCATTACCCGAATTCGACGGCAACCATTCAGGTGTTTGAGCAGTACCGCAACATGAAAGAGGTACTGGACCAACATCCGGCGGTAGTCGACAATGCCCTGGAAGGCATCCGGCGGGCGGGTTTACTGGCCGAACCGCGTAGTATCCGGGGCGGCACCGATGGTTCACGGCTTTCGTTCATGGGCCTTCCCTGCCCGAACATTTTTGCCGGTGAACACGCTTTTCACTCGCGCCAGGAGTGGGTTTCGGTACAGGACATGTACAAGGCCGTTGAAGTCATCGTGAATGTGGCGCAGGTCTGGGAAGAGCGCGCTTAACATCTAATACGCTGACTTTCCTTTACTTTACCACATCAGCCACATAGAAAAATATAGAGTTCCGCTCTCTGTGTACCTATGTGACTGATGTGGTAAATAGTTTAATAAACCCTCTTGCCTAAAGTAGTACTTTCTAAACCTTTCGAATACAAGCCGGTTAAGCCTACATAATTACTCGATTTTTATGGAAGCTTTAACCACAACTCAACCGCTTACCGCCTACGACGTCACGGACGATGTACGCGGTATAAAAACGGCTTTCGTCAACGTATTTTTCATCGGCCATCCTGGTCAGGGAAATCCGTGGGTACTCGTCGATGCCGGGCTGCCCGGTTATGCCGATGCCATCCGGCAGAAAGCCGAATCCTTGTTTGGCGACGATAATCCGCCCCGTGCCATCGTACTGACACACGGCCACGGTGACCACGTTGGTTCACTTGAAAACTTACTGGAGAACTGGCAGGTACCGGTGTATGCGCACCGGCTTGAACACCCGTACCTGACCGGTAAGGCAGGCTACCCGCCACCAGATCCGGGCATTGGCGGGGGCCTGATGGCGTATATGTCCTGGATTTTTCCGACGAAGCCAATTGATATCAATACCAACCTGCGGCCGGTTCCGGATAGCGGTACAATCCGCGAGCTGCCCGGCTGGCGCTTTCTCCATACGCCTGGCCACGCACCAGGCCACGTTTCTCTGTTCCGCGACAGTGACCGGACCCTTATTGCGGGCGATGCGTTTGTCACGACAAACCAGAATTCTGCCTATGCCGTAGCAACGCAGAAAATAGAAGTACACGGCCCGCCGGCCTACTTTACCATCGACTGGGAGGCCGCCCGGCATTCGGTTGAAAAACTTGCCGGTCTGCATCCGGCAGCCGTTGGGACCGGACACGGCCAGGCTGTCCGTGGGCTGGACTTACAACTTGAATTGAGCCGGC
>NZ_CAMFHL010000229.1 GCF_945952095.1 uncultured Arsenicibacter sp.
CTGCATTCGTTTTCGATGATGTATTGCATTGTTTTGATACGGTCGCCGGAACTGCCTTTCCAGAAGTATCTGGGATTTACCCGGTAGGTGGCGGAGCCTACCCGAATAAGTGCCCTGGCTTTTACCAGTCTGGTGATCGAGTTGCGTATGGTACCAGACGACAGTTTGCTTTTCCGGCCGATCTCCTGAATGATGTATTTGGTAAGTGCAATGAGATTGCTGTTTAGCTCACAGCGCATACAGCACTCAATGATGAGGGTGATCGATACCTTGTCAAGTTCAGGTAACAGCTGATCCACGCCGGCATACATTAAGACAAACTCCTCTTTATCGTCAATGACAATCTTTTCACGCACTGTTTCCTTTTCGCTCCGAAGTACCTCACCCGTATCCTGATCAAGGAATGTGTTGACCAGCTTAACATTCTTATATCCGACTTTCATGTTGAGGTGGTTGACTTCAAACACAGGCAAACCTACCAGAATTTATAATCAATATCAACTATTAATCACATATCTGGTGATAGATGCTCACATATCTGGTGATATACTATCATAGATACCATGATATAAAAAAGGCGTACAACACTGAATACCAGTATCATACGCCTTTATGCCTTATCTATCTATTTACTCAATCCAATCTTAGCTGTCTGGATAGCTGCCAGTGAATGTGCTCTGCAGCTACTCTTGCATAGTCACTGACAATCAAAACGCCGGCAGACTCTTTTAACGGCCTGTGATTAAATGGGGCATCCATTAAGCCCATTATCAACGGCCTGTGCTTCGTAATTGTCGATGGTAGCAGGCTGAGGTCAACGCTGGTGTCAGGCCGGCCCTGTCCTGTCATGTAGAGGAAGTGGTTTACCCGCAAACGGGCCTCCAGTGTATCAATTATGTCCGGAACCGGCTGACGTTGCTGCATAGCTGCCCTGCCGGCTTTCAGCAGATACTCGCTAAGTAGAGTGTCACGCAGACGCTGATTGGCAGCTTTTTTGTCGTAGTTATACGTTTTATCCGGAAGTGATATGGTGTTACCTGCTATCATGGCATCAGTAGCCTCGTTGTGTACCCGATAGCTGGGCTTTTTCGGAATGGTCCATTTTGTGGCCGCTAAGGCAAGGTTGTCGTTAATTGTACAGGCACTAGGGTGTCCGACAGAAAAACGATTTGCGGATGTTTGTGTAGTCTTCACTGGCAAATGAGATTTGTGTTTGTGGTTTTGTGATGTATGTTGAGGAGAGGAGAGGAGGTGTTTTGAAACTGCCGTAGGCAGGGTCATGGGACTAACGCCCTCCCCCCCTCCCGGCGCGGCCCGTTTTTTCACACCCCCCCCCCATGCTAAATCCTGATCCGGAAAAGGAATCCCTTACCATCCTTTGGACTGCCGGCAACACACCGGATTTTACAGTTTGGAGACAGAAGCTAGACAGAAATCCCGATTGTCCGGACGTAAGACGGACTAACATAGTACTCTCCAATTCCCCTTGCTCTTTTGATAACGTCGATTTGTATCAACTCAGCAATCCCGTCTCGTACTTTGTTGTGTGATAACCCTGACATTTTGACACAATCGGGAACTGTCAGCGTGATTCTACCCTCATCCGGATTGTAACGACTGATAAGGCAGAGAAAAACGCGAATAGTCCACGATTTACACGTTTGCAGTTTCGTGGTGTGATAGTCGTCAGCACAGTACAAAGTCGATTTGTGAGAGAGATTTGGGTAGCTGTACGGGTTGTTGTTGTATCGTTCGTTAGTCTTACTCATGAGTTGTATCGTATTCTGATAGTAAACTGTGTGTGTATGAGTGAAGTTGTGTTGAAGAATGGTGAAACGTGACAGAGTGACGGAGGAACGGGGCAAGTCTCAGTCACCCACCTGTTCACGCTTCGCGTTCCAATCCAATCCAATCCAATCCATCACAGAGCCCAATCCCCTCATCATATCCCCAACAGACCTGTCAGGAATAGCCCGAAATGTCGATTCTGAGCCACGATCCATGCAAGATATACAAGATATACCGTAATACTACTATATTTGCACCACGACGACAAAATCAAGCATTATGGCAAAGCCGAAGACAGACAAAGAGAATAAGCTCACGCCGGCATCTACAATCCGGTATCGGGAGAATGAGGATAAGCTATTGACCGACTTAGAGATTATGACGGGACTAAACAGAACAGAGATAATACACCGTCTGATCAATTACGGATTCCAGAAGCGTAAGGACATATTCGGGACTGAGATAAAAGAGCGGCTGAATAGGCTAATTGAACTAAACAAATAGAGTATTGTACTATTGAGTGACAGAGCCCCGATTTGGGGCTTTTTTTGTGCATTGTACTTTTTGAAGATTGTTGCACCAATAAAGGTTAATTTATATAAACTTTCAAATAATACGAGCAATACAAGACATACAGTATTGACAAACAAACAAACGTTTGTACCTTTGTATTGTCCGAACGGGACGAATATACAGTAAAGCAGACGGGATTTTCCGAACGGGTAAATTATGTCCTACCGATACCCTGCCTGTCTGCAAGTGCGGAACGCTACGAACCGCTATACATACATACCTGTAACCGGGGTATTGGGGCTGGAATGGCTCCGATAGGTCTAGGCGAAACGTGAGCATCTTAGGGCGGCTTGACTATCCATGCGGGTAGCTTGCTTAACGATAAGTCTCCAACCTCGCAACCTACGAAGAAAGATTCTATGTCGTGGGGTGTGTGCCTCGCCATGATGAGTCCGAAAGGCCGAAACATAGAATAATCAATATCAACTAATATGCAAATAGCTGAACAGCTGGCTGAACTGTTTACGGCTCGATCAATGACGATTGACCAAACGGTATTGCACTTGATTTCGCTTTCAACCAAATATAAGATTCTCCCTCATTCGGGGGAGAGTTATGAGCCATACCGATTGCAGTTTGAGGATGGCTCTATTTTGCAGTTGAGCAATTGGGATGAAAACGAAACCGGCATCTATGTAGCAATTGAGCCGGAACCCGATAAGGATACACCGGATGATATTACAATCTTCTAATCAATTTCAACTATGAAAGCAATGTGTGTTTCTATTGGTACGGTCCTCTACCTGTACCTGATCTGCCGGTTCGGCTACAATCACGGAGTTATGGCGGTCTTTATGATCGTTGCCTTTATTGTCTTCCTATCCGATTTAAACAAACGTTCATAAAATCATGAGATATGCTGCCTTTTTTCTGGCTTTGGCCGGGCTTTATCTGCTATTCTCCAACGGTGGGGAATATTACTATTTCAAATGCCTGTTCTCAGTGTTCGCGTTGGGAGCGGCCGCTATCATTATGATTCACATTGGACTGGAACGGACCTATGGTAATGGAAGAAACTAACGAATTTATCCGGGACCTATGGCATAATCTGGGTAACATACCGGTAAATGATGAGCAAGACGAGATTGACGAACCGTTCCACATTTGGCCAAAAGGAACGGCAGTGCTTGAAATATGGCACTGGTTTGATGAACAAAGTACTTATGGAGTTGCCAACTTAATGAAACTAACCTAATGAAAAAGCCAGTAAAAGACGGACTGATATACCGTCAGAAGTTGACGGCAATACGGGCACAGGATGCACCGGTGCCGGAAAAGGTAATAAAAAGGTCTAAAGACTCTGCCGATGTATTCCGGCAAATATGGGACATTGATACGATTGGTGTCTTTGAAAGCGGTTATGCTTTGTTCCTCAACAGGGCGAACAAGACAATAGGGTATGCAAGGCTATCCGAGGGTGGAGTCAGTGGAACAGCCTTTGACCCAAAAATCATTTTTGCTCATGCTCTTTTGGCGGGGGCAAGCGGATTGATAATTGCACACAATCATCCGAGCGGAAGCCTGATAGCTTCACAGGCAGACAAAATCATAACACAGAGGCTGAAAACGATAGGGAAAGACTTAGATATGCCACTTTTAGACCACATCATCCTATCAGGCACAGACGAAACATACCTTTCGTTTGCCGATGATTGTTTAGTATAACATTTTATAATCAATATCAACTACAAAACAACTAATTATATGATTCGCCCAATGGTTTTAGCATCGAACGGAATTACAAAAGAGTGGATTGACCTTGCCGATCTTGAAGACGAATTAGGTTCTCTATCAGACTGGCAAGACGTACACGAGACGCTACAGGAGCGGCTGGATACAGAGCTGCCCGTTAAACTGATTGATAAGAGCAATATTCCGGATTGTATATTCTTGTCAGAGAATATATCGGATGATCTGCAAAGCTACCTCTACGCAATTGTTGCAGGCGACGGAATATCGGACAGTAAAGAGAATCAGCAGTCCTATATGGATTTTGTGGAGAAGACAGGCACAGTGGATACTGTGATGTTTGACCATTGGAAAGAATGCCCCGAGGAATATTATCAGGATTAATACAGCGACCGGCAATAACAAGATGTTTCCATTTGGTTATTGCCGGCAATCATTTATCTCAGTCATTTAGAAAATTACAGTTATGATAGTCGATTACAAATTCGTAGGGTATGATTTACCGAGCGTAAACGCCAAAACGATTCATTATACAGAAAACGGAGAGAACGTTGGGTTTGCACAGTTCCAATTTGCAGGGGATACCGTTGTAGTACTCTCTTTCGAGTACACAGGAGATAGTGAAAACTACACAGAAATCATAGAAAGTGCAATCCGTCAGTGTGTAAAGGAACGCGAGACGGCCCATACAGTTCAGGCCATTTTGTGGCTCGACAACGCTAATATCTGGAACTGATGACAACTACTCGTTTTGAGGGGAAAACAGATTGTTGGAGCAACAATCACCCACTTCTGAAAGTGATGCAAAACGGAACTCCGGTTGGTTTTATACAGTACCAAATGTCAGGTGATACGGTAGTCGTGTTGGCTTATGAGCACAACGGCGACAATGACAATGCCAATAGAAAGCAGTTGGAACTTGCCCTGATCGAACACGTAAGGCAAGAGCGACCACATATCCACCACACGATATGGCTCGATAACGCTAATGTGTGGGCCTAAGCAATCAATATCAACTAGTAATAGTCTGCCTGATGATGGCCGTAGGCAGCGGCCGAAACACTCCTCAATCGGGAGTGTCGCAGAAGCCAGTTTCTGTAACTCAACACCCATATCCTAATGACAAGTAATCGATTCTATTTCTTTTCTGGCCTGATGGCCATTGTTGCAGGCTTTATTTTCTGTCTGGCAAGTGCCGACATGAGCCTGATAATTGGCACCTATGACCTTCACAGTCCCGTATTCCGGGTAGAAAAAGCCACATGGTTACAGGTTTTTAGCCTGCTAGGTTTCGGTTGCGCCGGAATCATAGTCGGATTCAGCCTTATAGTTCATTCAGTCTTACGAAAATCTAAACCGTTCAACCCACTAATATCATGATGCGTATAATGTATGCCGTTAGCGCAGCCGTAGCGGCTGTTACGGCATTCTATGCTCTGTGTGCCTGTACATTCTGCGTAGACGGGTGGACAGCCTTTTGGCTGTTCTGCCTAAGCGTTGTTAGCGGAACCGGCGCAGTCTTATTTTTCACTTTAGCAGCCACCCCGAAACATAGTTCCGAGCAACCATGAGAAGAACAAAAGACGTAATCACGCTTAATGCGTGGTTCTACCTGAAAGAGAAAGGTTTTGAACCGGTCCGGTTCGTTGATGAAGGCAAGGATTGCGGGTTAGGTTGCGAACTGAAACTTGAAGGCCTTAAAGGCCTGAAAACCACAACCGCACGACAAGAAATTGTCATACAACCTTATGCCGGCAACAGAAGCGAGCCGGGAGGATGGGTTATATTCCATCCAAACGGTATAAAATACTGCAATAGTTGGAACCTCCAGAAAACAGTAGAGGGAATTTTCCGGACTACTGAATTCCTCAAATCTTATTACACCCCCAACAACTCAAACAAGCCATGACTTACACAAACGAGCAGATAGCGGAATTAAAAACCAAAGTATCTAAAATCTTAGCGAAAAACCTGCCCAGGCAGGTAACTATCGAATTGTGGAACAACCCAAATAAAATTGTGGTATTCCTGTTTACAGGACTCAGGAGTATAAACAACCCTACAATGGTCTCGTTTGTGGTCGAAAATGACCTCAACGTTCAGTTCCAGCACTTTGGCGGAGAGGGAGGCCAAAACATCTTCCGGGAAACAGACCCCAATAATCCCAAAGAGCGGTTTCACGCCATGGGCGGAGAAAAAATTCCTTTCCGGAAACCAAAGAAAACAGAAGCCGCAGTACTAAAGGCAATCGAAAAGATTCCGGCCGACTATCTGGCAACTATGCGCGGAATCGTTGCCCGAGGCCTGCAAATAGAAAGATTTTCCCATTCTGGTTCAGAAAAGGAAGGGACAGTAGACTACAGTTTCCTAGGGTGATTAAGATGTAAAAGCCAAGCGTTGCGCCTGAATGATCCAGGCGCAGGTTCACCGAAATACTTACAGCAGATGAAAACTAAAGAGCTTACAGCTGAATTGAGTCAGCTATTAGCCGAACACGGCTACAGCGAAAAGTACGGACAGATTCACGCCGGAAACGCGAAAAGCATGGTATTTGATATTCTGAAATGGTCTCACCAGGCCAATAACCCTGCCTTCTTTCAGGCATTAGTTGACCTGAACGCCAAAGCCAGGCATACGGCCGACCATTCATACAAATACATTGCCCTGGCAAATAAGGCATATGAAAAGGTCACACGGCCGGTAAATCTACAGCTGCATGAGATCATGAAAAAGTATATGCCAAAAACGCATTTTGAGCGGGAACCATCGGCCATCCTCAACGATGACCCATGGGTAGAACATTGTAATAGTGTTTATGTAGACGGCGACAAAAGCCGGATACAGGCACTTATGGGCGAGATTGAGCCATTTGTAGATTTTGGCGATATGGTGGAGGATATTATGGGTAAAGGCAGAGGGTATGCAGTTGCCTATGAGTTGAAGGCCTGGAAGCAGGCAGAACAGCAGCTGAATGAAGATTTTGCTATACAGGTAGAGGGAATGGAGATAACAACTGATACTGATTTTAAAGAAGGTCAGACCGTTGAGTTTGCCACCTGGTCACCGGCAAAAGGCCATTATTGGGAAACAGCGACCTATCACACACAGCATCCGGTTTATGGCAATGAGCCGTATATCCGGCTGAAAAGTGGGGTTATGATGGTATTGGCCCATAACAACCTAAACTTACACAAATCAGGCACTGTAATTGGCTTTATCAGCACCCATGGAACAGTATAAATCAATGATCAACTTCGTACGAAACGAAGTTATCACCCAACTTTCAGAAGCAGCCAGCCGGTTAAACGACCGGCTGATTTTGTTTACAGCAAACCCGGAACATTACATTGCCTGCCATATGCCGGGCGGAGTTTTATCCGAGGGAGGTTGTGAGAAGATTACAACCAACCACTCCGATACAGTCTTTGCTTTTGGCCCACAGGGAGCAATTGGCACCGGTCATTTACCCCATCCAATACACATTCCGTATCAGGATATGATGGCGGAGGAACTGGTTAGCCTGTTATTTATGGTCAGCAAGTACCAGCCGGTACAAGTGCCGCAGCAGCTGATGAATTCGGTAAGCGAACGCGAACCGGAACCGGAGGATGATGATACCTTCTATATTACCTTGAATTTATCTTTTCTGGATTTATGAAACGATACAGCCGGGCAAAAACAACAGCCCAGGCCTACCAGCGGGCAATATCAGAAGGCGCAGAAAAGGTAAGACCTCTGATCGAAAACGCGATCAGAAAATTAACCGACTATGAGCAAAGAGGTGTAAAGATTAACATAGAACTGATAAGGACAGAAAAGAACACTTTCCGTCTTTATTATTGCCAGAAGACCGGCGCGAGTGTCTCTTACGCTTACCAGGGTGACGAAATAATTTGCACCGAAACAGGTATTCCATTCAGGCCAATATACTGGCAAACGATTGCTATAAATCTATACACGACAAACAGCATAAGTAGCTGCATTGCAGAACACGACAATAAAGCATGATCGACGTTCACAGTTACGACCTCTACATAGTTGCATTCAGCGGAGGCAAAGACTCAGTAGCCTGCCTGCTAAACCTGTTAGACCTGGGTATCCCGAAGCATAAAATTGAATTGTGGCACCACGACATCGACGGTCACGATACAATCCTGATGGATTGGGAATGTACACCCGATTACTGCCGGAAACTTGCCGGGGCTTTTGGGCTGCCAATCTACTATTCATGGAAAGAAGGAGGTTTCCGGCGCGAAATGTTACGCCGGAACAGTCTTACAGCGCCCAACACGTTCGAGACCCCCAGCGGCAACCGCACAGCAGGCGGTAAGACCGGAAAGCCAGGTACACGGCTGAAATTCCCGCAGGTATCCCCCGACTTGTCTGTACGTTGGTGCAGCGGATATCTGAAAATTGACATCTGCAAAACTGCGATCCGGAATCAGGAGCGGTTTAACGGTATCCGGACCCTTGTTATTTCGGGGGAACGCGGAGAGGAAAGCCCCAACCGGGCTAAGTATGCACAGTTTGAGCCAGACGAAGCCGACCTCCGAAACGGACGGACACCCCGCCACGTTGACCGGTGGCGACCGGTATTGCACTGGAAAGAGCAGGAAATTTGGGAGATCATCGAGCGGCACAAGGTACAGCCACATCCGGCATACTATTTAGGGTGGAGCCGGGTAAGTTGTAAGTTCTGCATATTCGGCAACGCCAATCAGTTTGCCAGCGCCTACAAAATCAGCCCCCGACAGGGCGACGAGCTGATTACGCTGGAACAGCAATTTGGTTGCACCCTGAAACGGGAGCAATCGTTGCCGGCACTGATTGCGAAAGGTAAGCCTTATCCGGAGACCGACGACACCGAGTTGGTAAAGGTCGCAACCTCAACAGAGTATACATTACCGATTATAACAGAAAACTGGCAGCTGCCAGCCGGAGCATACGGCGAGTCATGCGGCCCTATATAACAGTCAATTTATGATAAATGCTTTATCACCGTTGTTGAAGGTAGGTGCCTTTGGAACGCACTTACTCAGCAACGGATCAGGCCGGTTTTTCTGGCGTGGTACTGTACCGGCCGACCTGAAAGGTAAATGGTACGAAACAGAAGATGCAGGCATAGACGATTTCATTGCCTGGCTGAAAGCACTGCCGACAGAGGACCAGCGGGAGCACGTTGGGAACCTGAGAAATGACATATTCCTGAAATTCATGAATACACTATCAAATTCGTAAATATGGAAATCAATAACCTATCCGACTTCAAACGAAAATTGTCCGAAGCACAGGCTAAAGGACAGAAGCTACACTGCCAGGCCTTCAACCACAACGGCAGGTTGCTGTTTGATTACGGTCACGCCGAAATCGTGGCCATAAAAACAAAGGACTTTGTTGTGAAGACCTTCAAGGGAGAAATGTTCGTGCCATTTATGAAAGCAGGCAACTGGAAATTTGAAGGAAACATAGCAACAAGGCAAAGTACGTATTGCTTCGGTCATTACACATTCGTTTAGCGGCCCCGAGCAATCGGGGCTTTTTTTATGCAGCAACCTATCACAGTACTTTGGTTTGGAGCCGGTCAGGACTCCACTGATATGCTATACCAGTACGTATATAACAAACACTTTCGGGAACAGTATGTCGCAGATAACAGGTTTCTGGTTATCTGCTCCGATACCGGCAATGAGTTTCCGGAAACCTACGAGCACATCGGGAAGGTAAAACAGTTCTGCGACCGGCAGAGCGTAGAGTTTTACCACCTAACGCGGAATATGGGATACCATACCGACAGTTGGCCCACGTTGCAGGCACAGTTTGAGCGGAACGATAACATTATGTCGGCTGCATTCCCCAAAACCTGTACAGACAATCTGAAAATTAAAGTCTGTTACAACTTTCTGGCTGACTACCTGCGCAACTATTACGGTATGGATGGTGCAGGCAAAAAGGTATTCTATCAGTATGCCGAACAGTTCGGCAAACTCAGATCACTGATTGGTTTTGCCAAAGGTGAAGAATCCCGATGTGCCGCCAAGCCACAGTTAGAACTATTTCCCGAAGTGGTGAAGGATAACCGGCCCGTCTGGATGCAAAAGAACGTGGAGCACCAATACCCGTTGATCGAGCAGCGCAAAGACCGGCAGGCCTGCCAGGACTATATCCGGCAGGTTGGCCATGATGTGCCCATGCCCAGCAACTGCATGATGTGTCCGTTTCAGAACGATGCAGAGTTGGTATATCTGGAGAGGTTCTACCCGCAACAGTGGGCTTATTGGGCGAAACGGGAGCAGGCGAAGATCGATAAGAACGCTGAACGTGAGCGGAACCTTGGAGTAAAGGGAGAAAAGCTACTTCCCGAGGTATTAGCCGAGGCCAAAAAGAAATACGGCGACTGGAGCGACGAGCAATTGCGGACCTACAAAATGTCACATGGCCACTGTGTGAAATCTAAAATCTAAGATCATGAGCTTTTTTCACGTTGAAGACTTCGTAATGTTCGGTATGTCACGACCGGACGCCGAACTGATTGTGGCCAAATACAAACTGTTTGCCGGCAAACGAATAGAAACCCGAAACGGGGCAGACATGACGCTGGAATTTAACCAGCGTTTCATCTTTCGACGTACTGCCATTCAGGACCACCTTATCCTGAAATCTGCCTACACAAAGCAGGAACTGAAATCTTACATAGCAAATTCTATCCGGCACATAAGGGCCCTTAAAAAAATGAAGTACGATATCGGATTCTATAATTACCCTACCGGTATATCAGTAGCCAACCGGGCAAAACAGGTGAACGGCGACTATGAACGCATTGCGATGTTGAGCCACGACGGCAGGCTTATCGACTGGAAAGTCGATAAGAGCAAGTTGCCACCATGGGTAATTAACGAGATCTGCAAGTTTGCCATGGAACAGCATACCCCAAGGCCAGAAATCAAACTAACTCTTGAGTTGATTGATGAAGCCCTTAAAGGCTTTTACAACAACAAGGAAAAGGACCGGATTGTAGAAGAAGCCAGACGGCGCGGGTATGTCGTCCGGCTCAGTGCCACCCAGGCACATTGGCTGGATAGCGGACTGGAAAAAGCAAAACAGGAGTTACCGAAATCTTAAAACGTAGTCTAAAGCTACGTTTTACTTTTTACCACCAACCATGACCACCAGTTTATCAGAAGCCCAGACCATAGGATTTAGACCGTATCAGCTGGTACTGTCTGAACGGCGCAGGTATTAAAGTAACAATTCCATTTAAAATCAACTAATCATTTACTCAAATGCAAAAGTATCAGCAACTGGCAGACGTTTTAAAGGGCACAGGACACCCAACACGGATTGCAATCATCAAAGCCATCGGAGAGAAAGAAAAGTCAGTAAATGAACTATCCGAAGCCAGCGGAGCCGAGCAGTCACTTACTTCACATCATCTGGAAAAGCTGAAACATTGTGGCGTCGTAGAGTCACGGCGCGAAGGCAAATTCGTACTATACCGGCTGAACTTTGCCAGCCAGGTAGTCCGGAGCATATATGAGGAGGTGATATGTCTAAACTAAACAGACACCTGCCCAGACTGGAGCGTATTTTACGCATTCACACAAAGGCTTGTCGATTCTTTTCGGCAAGCCTTTGTGCTGTAAACCGGAATCCCCCTTCCGAAGAACTAACCAGACGCTACCTTATAGCTAAGGCCCAGCGGACACGAACCTTAAATATGATTATTGCATGGAAATCATCAAACTCACATCCGAACAGGAAGTAAACCTGCGAAACGCCCTAATGG
>NZ_CAMFHL010000230.1 GCF_945952095.1 uncultured Arsenicibacter sp.
GTCGTGCGTATGGTGGAAGAAGCACAGACGGCCAAATCGCAAACTCAAACGCTGGCCGATCGGGCTGCTGGATGGCTGACACTACTCTCCCTCTCGGTAGGTTTCATTACACTCATTGTGTGGTTGGTGGCAGGAAAAGAAGTTTCCTTTGCCATCGAACGCATGGTGACGGTCATGGTGACGGCCTGCCCACATGCACTTGGGGTGGCCATTCCGCTGGTCGTTGCCATCTCAACGGCTATTTCGGCGCAGAAGGGGCTGCTTATTCGCAATCGAACAGCCTTTGAGGAGGCCCGTAAAATCACGGCGATGGTTTTTGATAAAACCGGCACCCTGACCGAAGGCGAGTTTGGTGTCACCCGAATTAAGGCTATAGGGGCCGACATGGACGAAGACACTTTGTTGGCCACGGCCGCAGCGCTCGAACAGCAGTCGCAACACCCAATTGCCCAGGGTATCGTTCGGGAAGCTAAAAATCGGGGCGTGAATCAACCTGAAATCCGCGATTTTCAGTCTATTACGGGCAAAGGCGTGTCAGCCACTGTAAACGGTCGATCCGTGCGAATTGTAAGTCCGGGGTATTTGACAGAAAAAGGCATAGCCCTTCCTGAGGATGCGTATGGGAGCGGAGCCGAAACCGTTGTCTTCATCTTGATTGACGAGCAGTTGGCTGGGTACGTTGCCCTGGCCGACAAAATTCGGGCTGATTCCAAAGAAGCCGTTCAACGGTTGCAGCAGGCGGGTATCAAGGTGTACATGGCCACCGGCGACAACCAGAAAGTAGCCGAAGCCGTGGCGAAGGAGTTGGGTCTGGACGGCGTATATGCCGAAGTGTTACCCGACCAGAAAGTGACCATCGTAAAAGACCTGCAACAGCAAGGTAGGTTTGTGGCGATGACTGGCGATGGCGTCAATGATGCCCCGGCGCTGGCTCAGGCCAATATCGGCATTGCCGTAGGCTCCGGCACTGATGTAGCCGCCGAAACCGCCGACATCATTCTGGTCAACAGCAAGCCCACTGACATTACCAATCTGGTGGAATTCGGTAAGGCTACGTATCGGAAAATGATGCAGAACCTGTTCTGGGCAACGGGCTATAATGTGATTGCCATCCCGTTGGCGGCCGGGGTGCTCTACCCGAACTTCGTCCTGAGCCCGGCCATCGGCGCGGTGCTGATGAGTGCCAGCACGGTGATTGTGGCCCTGAACGCGCAGTTGCTGAAGCGGAGTATGAATAAGCAGTAAATTGATTAGTAGCGGTCAGACCTCGCTTGCTTTTCGTTAGCGATATACCAGCCCGTCAGTAAGCCGGCCAGCGCGTCGATCAGTCCCATAGGCAGAAAACGTAGCGGGGCCTCGTCAACAAAGACAAGCCCCGCTACGACCAAAATGGATGCCAGCCGCGTGTGTACTGTCCAGGCGCAAAACCTGTAATCGTTGGTCCGTGCGGCCTGAATGTAGTAGTAGCCCGAACAAAGCAGGACAAACCCCAGCAATCGGGCCCAATCGTTTACGGCTGCTTCAGCACCAAACAGAAACGGCAATAACCCGGTCGGGCTGAACAGCAGTGTTCCCCCCATCAACAAGGTGTAATAGCCAAAAAGCTGAACACTGCGCAATACCGGCGACCGGCTCATGCCTATTTCGATTTTTTCGTGTGTTTACCTTCAAAACAGGCTAATGCGCAGGCAGACCCTTTCATATCCTTGTGAACATTGCCAATCTTTTTGCCATTGTTATCGAAAATATCGCAGGTAGTGCCGTTGTCTTTTACAGTGAACACAACCTCTCCCTGAGCATTGTAATACGTCTTGCCATCTTTACCCATCCGGCCCAACTTTTTGTTGGTCCTGGCATCGACCAAATTACCCTGCCCATCCACAAAGGCAATTTTTTCACCTTTGCTATCTTTAATTATCTGGTCTTTTGAAACGGAGCCGATGGTTATGCCCCGTTCATCTTTGATTTCGCCATTATGGCTAATGTGCTTGTAGTTCTGGCTTTGAGCCAAACCTTGAGTAAATAGCAGGCAACAGAATAGTAGTAGTGCCGAGATGCGTTTTAGAGAGTCCATTGGGAATAAATTTTAATGTTAGTAGATGTAAATTTGTACATAGCCCCTTTCAGGAAGAGTGCTAAAAATGCTATGACAAAAGAACCGAAGCCTAAAGCTATTTAAACTGACGGGTGCTACTAGAGAATATGATAGTAGTCACTCTGACCTCATGCATCTCAACGAATAACCTTTGCTGTTCGGTCCGATTAAACTGCCTGGACAATCGCTACTTAATCTCCTCTTTCGTCTCTCCACAAGTGAGCATCATATTGCCGAAATAGGGATTGCGAATGGGCTTTTCATCGCTGAGCCAGTAACTGCCTTTGTTGTTCAGGGCCATCGGGCAGTACTGACGGTAAACCGGCTTGTCGGTGATCCCATACGCTTTAATGCTGCGATAGAGGCCGTCTTCAAACTCGGCGTATGCCGTCCGCTGCTTTTCCAGATCGCCTATGTTGCGGAGCGTTTTAAGCCCCTCATTCATGGCGTTCAGGTACGTCATCCAGTCGGTATGCGCCTGGCCCTTCAGTAGTAGCATATCTACCCCCGCCAATGTCTTTTCCACGTTGACCGCCGCCGATTTGGCTCCGGCCGGATTCGAGGCCACCAGAGCTTCGGTCAGTTTCAGCGATGCTTCATACACACTGGTTAGCTGCTTTTTGAACGCATCCGGTGCGGTATGAGACGCCGTCGCTCCCCCCGTGTTGGGGGCGGGCGTTGGATTGGCTTCAGTCGTTGGGGTCGATTTAACGCCCTCGCTCACCTCCGCCGTGATGGGGTTAATGCCTTTCTTGAGAATCAGTTCGCTGTACAGCAGGTACGCCCCCGACATGGCGACGGTTTCCTCGCCGGTAAGACCGCTTGTGATGGCCACTTGCTGATCGGTCTCGGCACCCGTCTTCACCCGGCGGGGCTGAAACGTTCCCTCGCCGGTTTGCACAAAGACAACAGCACCCTCACCCGCCCTGACTAGGGCATCAACGGGCAGGGTAAGCCCACGCTGAACGCCCTGTTGCAGTAGCACCCGCGCCTGCTGTCCGGGCTGATACCGCCCGCCTGGATTCGGCAGTACCGCCCGCATGACCAGCACCTGACTACCCGCCCGGTACTCGGGGTTAATGAAGGCGACCCGGGCCGACAGCCGTTGCCCAGCCTCGTTGCCCACCACCTCTACCGGCACTGCATCGCCAACCTTCACGAACCGGGCCTCTCCGGCATACAGTTCGGCTTCGACCCAGAGCTGATTGAGGTTTACCAGCCGGTAAAGCAACGCGCCCTCACCCACGTATTGCCCCTCACTCACGGTCAGTTCGGTTACCGTACCGCCAACGGGTGCCAAAAACGGTATACGTGGCTGCACCTGCCGGGTTTTACCCAACTGGGCAATTTGCCCGGACGTCATGCCGTACAGCCGTAGCTTCTGCTCGGCCGCCCGCCGAAAAACCTCGTAACGGGGCTCTTTTAGCTCTTCGGCCTGCCGCACCGCCAGCAGGTATTCCTGCTGTTGGGTTAACAGCGGTTCGCTGTATATCTCGTAGAGAACCTGCCCTTTACGGATGGGCTTGCCGATTTCCTTGACGTACAGCCGGTCGATGCGCCCCGCCACCCGGCTACTGATCACATCGGTCAGTCGTTCATCAGCCGCGAGCCGGGCGTTCAGCACCGAACTGTTGCCGATGCTGCCTGAGGATACCGGCCGCACAGTCACGTTGGCCAGTTGCATCTGGCTGGAACTGAGCATGATCTCAGTAGCTTTCTCCCCCGTTTTTGTCACCGATACTAAATCCATTCCACAAATGGGGCAGGTGCCCGGTGCATCCTGCACAATCTGGGGGTGCATGGGGCAGGTATAGGTCGTCCCCGTAGTGGGCTCGGCGCTGTCTTCGGCGTGCGAATGCCCGGTATGACCGGCGGCTACCTGGGTCGAGTCGCCGGGCTCAGACTTGGTTTGTTCGCCCGGCTGGCAGGCGCTAAGAAGCAGTAGCAATAAGGCCGCAGCCTGATAAAATCCTCCTCGAATCATTGCTATGGTTGTGCGGTTGATACGTTGACAAAGCTTTCGCTGTCGATCAGAAACTGAGCATTGCGGGCAACGGTCTGCCCTTCCGACAGACCACTCAAAACGGCTACATAGCCATTGGCCTGTAGGCCAGTCTGTACCCGGATGGGTCGATAGGTATTGGCGGCTTCGCCCTGTAGAAACACCACCTGCTCCCGACCCAGATCAAGCACAGCTGTGGCAGGGAGCCAAAGCCCCTCACTGCGCCCCCGCCGAATTTGCGCCCGAACCAACTGCCCTACCCGTACATTGCGGCCGCCCGGCAGGTTGGCCCGAATCGTGACAAACTGACCATTGCCTTCGATAAACGGCACCACCAGACTCACCCGTGCGGATTGAGTCGGCATGCCGGTGCCATCGAACGAGATCGTCAGCGGATCGCCCGCTTTCACGCCACCCGCATCGCGGGCATAGAGCCGAAACTCCGCCCATAACCGACCCGGATTAACCACCCGAAACAGCGTCTGCCCCGTCTGTACATACTGCCCCTCCCGGATCAGCAGAGAGCCGCCCGGCGTTCCGGTAGCGGGTGAGGCCGATGGTTGGCTAAACGTAATTTCGTCGGTACCGGACGAGGCCATGCCCCCCCCCATAGCACTTCCTCCTCCAGCCATACCTGCGTCTGCACTGGTGGGCATACTACCTCCGCCCGGCGTTTGGGCTGCGGGAGCCTGCTCTTCGACCACGTACCCATCGTAGGGGCTGAACACGGCCAGGGCATAGCTGGGTTGCCGGGTACGTTGCAGAGTGGCAATCTGTTCGTCGGTAACGCCCAGCAGCCGCAGCTTTTGCTTAGCCGCCGTGATGAGTTGGGTGTTGCCCTCATCGGCTTCCAGCAGGTAAAGTAGCTCCCGTTGGGCAGTGACGATGTCGGGGCTATACAGGTCCAGCAGCTTTTGCCCTTTACGGATTGGCTGGTACTGATAGCGGACGTACAGCTTTTCGATACGCCCGCCAAACCGGGCCGGAATACTGTACAGGCTGCGGGTATCGTAAGTGATAAGCCCATTGGCCCCTACCGTCACGGCCTCCGCACGTTGTTCGGCCTGTACGATGGCGATGTTGGCGACGACGACGGAATTAGTCGGCTGGAGCAAGGCTTCCAGCTCGGCATTCACCGCCAGACTATCCCCTCCGCCATGAGCCTGTTTCACCAGGTCCATTCCGCAAATGGGACACGAACCTGGTTGGTTCTGCACAATCTGGGGGTGCATCGGGCAGGTGTACACGTCCTCGGCGGTCGCGTGATCATGCCCCTCATGGCTGGTTCCGTTGGGGTTAGCAGGTGATTGGGATTCCTTGTTTTCGTGGCCCCGGTTGCAACCCGGCAACAGCAGTGCCAGCGCCAGCAGTCCCGCCAGGGCTTTATTTCTCCAGTTCGCGTTCATAGCTGACAATCATTCGGTAGTATTCGGCCAGTCGGGTCAGGTAATCCATCTGGGTCATGTTCAGCGTTTCCCAGGCATCAATCACCACGGGTAAATCGCCTTTGTTCTGCTCGTAGGCAATCAATTGCGTGTCGTAATTTTTGCGTAGCGTCGGGATTATCCGGCGTTCGTAGTTGTCCAGTTGGGTACGTAGGTTGCGAATGTCGGTGAGCATCTGGGCAACCATCCCCTGCGTTTCGACCAGCATTCCCTGCCGCTCGTAGCGCATGGCGTCGATGTCGGCTTCCATGCCTTTGATTTCGGCTTTGTACATCCGCGAGGCCCAGGGAACAATGGGAATTGACACCATGCCCATCAGCGTAAACTGCGTGGGCATCATGCTCTTTACCCCGGAAAAGGGCTGCATGTGGTCGAAACGGATGCGGAAGTCGGGCCGGACCTGCGCCCGCTGGGCCTCGATGCCAGCCTGCATACTGAGAATCTGCCGGTCCATGCGCAGAATATCGCTGCGACGGCTGCCGATCTCCTCCTGCGTGGGCAATACACCCTCGGGGGGCGCGGGCCGGTAGGTGGTGTCGATCCGAAACAGATCACTTAGGGGCCGATTCATAAGCGTATTTAGCCCCTGCCGCTTGCGGTCAATGTCGGCTTCGGTCATCGTGACCATGTTGTCGAGTTCGTATAATCGACCCTCTGCTTTGTAAATAGTGCCCAGACTGCCCTGATTATACGGGTACCGGATATCCGCCAGTTTCTTCATCGTTTGCAGAATCCGCCGGTTTTCGGCCAGCAGGCCCCGTCGTTTTTCGAGCACCAGCCAGTCGAAATAAAGCGTTTTGGCATCCGACCGGAGCCGGTTCAGCGTAATACCCCGCCCGGCTTCCTCCACGGCCGCCTTCGACTGCTGATAGACCTGCGTTGCCCGTTGTTTGGCCCGGTTCGGAATGTCCTGTTCCACCGACACCATGCCGTATCCCTTATCCCGGTCATCCATAATCATCTGGGCTGGGTAGGGAGCCATGAACGTACCTACGCCGACCATCGGGGCCATCCAGCTCCGCGCACCTTCTGCATACGCCCGGGCCGCAGCCGCCCGGCTTCCGTACGGCTTCAGCAGCGGGTTGTCCTGATCGATGCGCGCCAGAACGGAGTCAATCCTGAGCACCCGGCCTACATCGGAAGCGGGTGTTTGCTGCCCCAGGGCCGTTGCGAACAGGCCAGCCGTCAGCAGCAACCCATTAATGAGCGGTTTCCAGCACATCCAGCTTACCGAGTTTTTTGAGTTCATATTCTTTCGTCATCAGAAAGATCAGGGGTGTCACCAGCAGAATGTGCGTCGATGAAGTCAGCACACCCCCAATCATGGGTAATACAATGGGCAGCATCACATCGCTGCCAACGCCGTTGGCCCATAGAACGGGCACCAGACCAAACAGGGCTACCGACACGGTCATGATTTTGGGCCGTAGCCGTTTGGCCGCCCCGTGAATCACGTACTCGCGCAGCTCATCGCGGCTGATGGTCTCGCGGGAGTTGCCCCGTTTGGCCACCAGTTGTTTCATGGCGTCGTTGAGGTAAATGACCATTACTACGCCCGTTTCAACGGCTATGCCGAAGAGCGCGATAAAGCCAACGGCCACCGCAACCGACAGGTTGACCCCGTAGAAATAGATCATATACGCCCCGCCGATGAGCGCGAAGGGAATGGTAATCAGGCTCAGAAACGCTTCGCGGGCGGAGTGAAACGCCAGATAGAGTGACAGGAAAATGATCACCAGCACCACTGGCACAATCAGTAGCAGTGTTTGCTTGCCCCGAATCAGGTTTTCGTACTGACCGCTCCACTCCAGAAAATACCCCTGCGGCAGCTTAAGCCCCTTGTTTACCTTCGCAATAGCCGCTTCGACAGTACTGCCCAGGTCCCGATCGCGCACGTTGAACATGACGGCTCCCCGCAGCAGGGCATTGTCGGACGTAATCATAGGAGGCCCATCCTCAAACTGTACCGTCGCCACAGCCGACAGCGGAATGGTCCCGAAGGAGGCTGTGGCAATGGGAATCCGCCGGATGCGTTCGATGCTGTTGCGGTAATCCTGCGCCAGCCTGACGTTGATGGAAAACCGCCGACGCCCTTCGATGGTCTGCCCGATGGGCGAACCCCCAATGGCTGATTCGACCACCCCGTTGACATCATCCACATTCAGCCCGTAGCGGCCTAGTGCCTCCCGGTTAACCGCAATGGTCAGGTATTTACCACCGGTGACGGGCTCTACGTACAGGTCCTTCACCCCCGGTACCCCTTCCAGGGCGGCTTTAACCTGCTCAGAGACGGCGTAGATGCTATCCAGCGATTGCCCATGCACCTTGATGCCCACGTCAGTACGAATGCCGGTGGCCAGCATATTGATGCGGTTGATAATGGGCTGCGTCCAGCCATTGACGACACCCGGAATCTGTAACTTCGCATCCAGTTCGTTGATGAGGTCCTTTTTGGTCAATCCGGCCCGCCATTCGGATTTGGGTTTAAGCATGATGATGGTTTCGATCATGCTGATGGGCGAATTGTCGGTGGCTGTAGAGGCCCGCCCGGCCTTGCCCAGTACCTGATCGACTTCGGGCACAGACTTGATGAGTTTATCCTGCACCTGCAAAATCCGCTTGGCTTCGGCGTTGGATACGTCGGGCAGGGTGACGGGCATAAACAGGATGCTTTGCTCGTCGAGGGGCGGCATGAACTCTGACCCTAGGCTTAGCAGCATCGGGATGCTGATTGCCAGCGCCAGTAGGTTGATGCCTAGGGTCGTTTTGCGCCAGCGCATCACCCAGCGGATAACGGGTTCGTAGATGCGCTCCAGCACCCGGTTGATGGGGTTGGCATGGTCATCCTTGAACCGCCCTTTCATGAACAGCGACAGCATCACCGGAGCGAGGGTAACGACCAAAAAAGCATCGACCAGCAGGATGAATGTTTTCGTCCAGGCCAGCGGATGAAAGAGCTTTCCTTCCTGACCCGTCAGCAGAAATACGGGCAGAAACGAGGTGATAATAATGATAGTCGAATAGAAGACGCCCCGCGATACCTGCACACTGGACCGCTCAATGATGGCTAAACGCTCTTCTTCGGGAATGCGGACATAGGACGTACGGCCGAAGCCCAGTACCTTTTTTAGTTTCTTCCACATAATCAAATTCGGTTAGGTTGGGAAGGCGTTGTCTGCACTGACGGATGTTGCCCGTACTCCTCGTTAGCTGAATGACCGTTATCAGCTGGTGAGGCTTGGGGATCACTCAGCTCCGCCTGCCGGATAGCGAGGTTTTTATACGCATTCTCGGCCATGATAATCCCATTGTCGACAATCACGCCGATGGCCAGTGCGATACCCGTGAGCGACATAATGTTGGAAGAAATGTCGAAGGCGTTGAGCAGAATAAAGCTGGTCGCGATGGTAATGGGAATCTGAATAATAATGCTGATGGCACTTCGCCAGTGGAGCAGAAACAGAATCACCACCAGTGAGACGACGATCATTTCCTCGATAAGTGTATGGGTAATGGAGTTGATCGACTCCTGAATCAGGCCGCTACGGTCATACACAATCTGAAAGCTGACACCCTCCGGCAAGCCCCGAGCTACCTCTGCCATCTTGGTCTTGACGTTCCGGATTACCTCGTCGGCATTCTCGCCGTAGCGCATTACCACAATACCCCCAACTGCTTCGCCTTCGCCATTGTGGTCGAAAATCCCGAGCCGGGTTTCGCCCGTCATTTGCACGGTAGCCACGTCGGCCACCCGAACCGGTACGCTGCTGACGGTCTTCAGGGGGATATTCTGAATCTGCTCCACGGACTGTAGATAGCCCGTTGTTTTGATGATATAGCCGATCCCGCTCAGCTCAAACTTGCGGCCACCGGCTTCGTTGTTGTTGGCCCGAATCGCCCCAATGACCTGGGGAGCCGACAGCCCGTAATAGGTGAGTTTGTTGGGGTCGAGCGTAACCTGATATTGTTTCTGAAAACCGCCGAACGAAGCGATTTCGGCCACGCCAGGTACGTTCTGTAGCCCGAACTTCACGTACCAGTCCTGCACCGCCCGCTGCTCGCCTAGGTCCATGCCCGGCGCATCGAGGGTATACCAGAGAATATGGCCCACCCCCGTACCGTCGGGGCCCAGCGTTGGCGCCACGCCATCGGGCAGTAGCCGGGCGGCATAGTTGAGCCGCTCCAAGACCCGCTCCCGGGCCCAGTACACCTCCGTATCGTCGTTGAAAATGACGTAGACGAAGCTCATACCAAACATGGAAGCTCCCCGGACGTACTTGACCTGGGGCAAGCCCTGTAGGTTAGTTACCAGGGGATAGGTGATCTGGTCTTCGATAATCTGCGGGCTGCGGCCCATCCACTCGGTAAAAACGATCACTTGGTTCTCCGACAGGTCGGGAATCGCGTCGATCTTGCTGGTTTTTACCGAGTAAGCTCCACAAGTAAACAGTCCCCCGGCAATCAGCAGGACCATAAAGCGGTTGCGGAGCGAGAGTTGAATAAGACCTTCTATCATTTTACGACTTATTAATGGTTACTCTAACCAGGCATTCGGGTAGCTAACTTGTTAAACGAGCCTGCCATCGTATCAGAGCTTATATCCAGTCGAGCGGGTTCCTGTCGGAAGCACGCCGTTTTCTGTAGGCTGCCGGTGTGAGTCCCGTAATCTGTTTAAATTGGTTAGTCAGATAAGCGGTACTGCTGTAGCCAAGTGTCTTGGAAATTTCATTAATGGATAACTCCTGATAGCTCAATAGCTCTTTAGCCCGCTCTACCCGCTGGCGAATCCAGAACTTTTCAATCGTTAGATTTTCTGTAATTGAAAAGACATGGCTCAGGTACGCATAATCCATTCTTGTTTCAGCGGCTAAATAATCGGAAAGACTCGTCTTAAGCTGAGCTGATACTCCACTTTGAATCAGTGTAATGATCAATGTTTTAACCAGGCTCACCAGCCGTGCATTCCGTTCTGTCAGCAGGTCAAAACCTTGTTCAATCAGCGCCTGACGAATACGGATGAGATCAAAAGACTCACCTTCAATGGTTGCTTTACCCAGTTCAATATGCCGAATCTGGTAGCCTTGTCTCTCCAGTTCAATCTGTACAGCGCGAATGCAGCGGCTGCAAACCATGTTTTTGATAAATAAGTCCGTAACCGCCATAAGTTGATTATTTGTCCCGTAGTTGACCCGAAGTCTTCAGGTCAACTACGGAAGGTGATTACAGAATTTCTTCCTTCACCGAGCCACACTTTAACATTTTGTCACCGTAGTAAGGGTTCCGGACTTCCTTCTTGTCGCTGAGCCAAGAAGCTCCCTTTCCTTCCGCAGCCATGGGGCAAAATTGCACATACGTTTTGGCTGGCTTAGTAGCTTTAGCCAGAGCAATCATGCTGACCGAAAGCTCTTCAAACGCTTCCCGTTGCGTTTCCACATCTGTCGTTTTGCTGATGGCGGTGGCTTTGGTTTTGGCCGTCTCCAGGGCTTTTTTATCAGCAGTTGACAGTTTTGCCGCATCTACTTTGCTTAGGACCATAACCAAGGTGGTGGCACCGGTTTTAGCTTTCGTCGCATTGGTGGCTACTAAAGCATCTTTCACGCCGTAATACGCGGTCAGGACAGGTGCCGTTGATTGGGCCGTAGCCATCAATGAACTAACTAACAGCGTGGTAGCGATAATGAAGGAACGAATAATTTTCATGGCTTTATAAATTGTTGGTTTTGAAAAATGAATTGATCTAACTTACCTGATAATTAAGCATCATGCCATCATCCTCGTGCTCAAGATTATGGCAGTGAAAGACAAACAGGCCGGGAGTGTTAAATTGGGTCAGAATGCGCACCTTCTCGCCAGGCATGACCAATACGGTATCTTTCAATCCCTTTTCGGCCGCCGTGATGCCATTACGCCCACCGGTCCGGCTGATGACCTGAAAAAACGTGCCGTGCAGGTGCATGGGGTGAGGTTCGTCTCCGGCGCTGTTATCAAACTCCCAGATTTCGGTACTTCCCAGTTTCACCTGCTCATCAATCCGGCTCATACTGTACACCTTCCCGTTGATGGTATGCATCCCTTTCATGCTGCCCATACCCATGCCACTCATGGCCACCCCGATGTTAAAGGTGCGCGTTTGGGTAGACGCGGCTGCCGATAGGGTGGGCGCGGGGGCCAGCGTGGCAGGCAGTCGAAACGTCTCGGTTTCGGCTCGGTTTATGACAAACTTGAGCAGGTTGAATCCCTGACTACCCTGAGCCGTCGACACACTGAACGGTTTACTT
>NZ_CAMFHL010000231.1 GCF_945952095.1 uncultured Arsenicibacter sp.
CTTTGAGGCTGTTCCGCTGCTCGTTGAGGTCAGCAATCTGCTTGTTCAGCACCGACTCCTTATCAATGTCATGTTCACGGCGGATGGCTTCGCGCTCAATTTCGAGCTGCATTACCCGACGGTTCAGTTCATCCAGTTCTTCGGGAACCGAGTCGATTTCGAGCCGCATTTTGGCCGCCGCTTCGTCCATGAGGTCAATCGCCTTATCGGGCAGGAAGCGGTCCGAAATATACCGGTTCGAGAGTTCAACGGCGGCAATTACAGCATCGTCCTTAATCCGGACCCCGTGGTGGAGTTCGTATTTTTCCTTGATGCCCCGCAGAATCGAGATCGCATCCTGCACGTCTGGTTCATCGACCAGTACGGTCTGGAAACGGCGTTCAAGGGCTTTGTCTTTCTCGATGTATTTCTGGTATTCCTTCAGCGTGGTGGCGCCGATGGTATGCAGTTCGCCACGAGCCAGTGCCGGTTTCAACAGGTTGGCAGCATCCATCGCGCCATCACCGGCTCCGGCACCAATCAGGGTGTGGATCTCGTCGATAAACAGGACGATTTCGCCTTCCGAGTCAGTGACTTCCTTAATGACAGCTTTCAGGCGTTCTTCAAACTCCCCTTTATATTTGGCCCCCGCCACGAGCAGACCCATGTCGAGCGAAACAATTGTCTTTGATTTCAGATTCTCCGGCACGTCGCCCTGCACAATCCGCTGGGCAAGTCCTTCGACAATGGCGGTTTTACCGACGCCCGGCTCACCGATCAGCATCGGGTTATTTTTAGTCCGGCGGCTCAGGATCTGGAGCACCCGGCGGATTTCTTCGTCCCGGCCAATCACAGGGTCAATTTTACCTGCCTGGGCCAGTTCGTTTAAGTTCTTGCTGTACCGTTCGAGTGAGCGATACTTGGCTTCTGCGTTTTGATCTTTCACAGGGTTGTTTTTACCTCTAAGTTCTTTGATCGCTTCTTTTATAGCTTTTTCGCTGAATCCGGCGTCCTTCATCAGCGTGGCAACGGAATCTTTACCACCGGCCAGACCAACCAATAACACTTCGACACTGACGTATTCGTCGCCGAATTCCTTGAGCAGGCTGGTGGCCCGTTGCAGCGCAGCATTCAAATCGCTGCCCAAATAAATATTGTTCGATCCGCCCGCACCTACCGACACTTTCGGATAACCATTAATGATGGCGTCGAGCGCTAAGGTTAACCGGTTAGGCGAGATACCTGTTTTTTTGGCAAGGTAACCAATGGTATTCGGATCTTCGTCCAGTATCGCTTTCAGTACGTGCCCCGTTTCAACGGCCTGCTGCTGGTTTCCCTGCGCAATCTGTGCCGCCTGCTGGATAATTTCCTGGGCTTTTATCGTATAGTTATTAAAGTTCATGGCCTTGGGTATCCTTAATTTTTATGGATTTGTTGTTTGTTACAGCTATACAAACAAATCTCAGGCCAGGGCGGTTTTGCTGACAATTTGACCAGAAACAGCGGATTTTTGCACAGGAACGTGTCAAATTGACGTGTTGTTGCATTGGGTCAGGACAGTAATGATGTGTACCGTAGAGCCGCAATATCTTGCGGCTCAGATGCCGGCAGGATGCAGAAATGGCACAAAAAAGCCGCAAAATGTTGCGGCTCTACAACGGTTTAAAAAAAGCCGCAATAATATGCGGCCCCGGTTCATTGAATTGGCATCAAAAAAAGCCGCAACATCTTGCGGCTCTACGTTATGCGGCGATGAACAGTTCTTCGGCCGGCCGGCGCACTTTCGGCGCGCTGGACAGAAAATCGCGTTCGGTGTCGCGGTAACCTAATACCAGAATCGACACGCTGCGGAGGCCTTTGGCCGGCAGATTCAGAAGCTCGTCGAGGGCGGCGTTGTTGAAGCCTTCCATCGGGGTTGCGTCAACGCCTTCAGTGGCTGCGGCAACCAGTCCGGTACCTAAAGCAATATAAGACTGGCGCGCCATCCAGTCGGCATTCTGTTCCGGTGTACGGTTGAGAATGTTGCCTTTGATAGATGTCGCAAAAGGAGCCAGTTTTTCAGGGTCCTGATGGCGGGTATCGGCAATCAGCTGAATGTAATCGTCGATTTGTTTTTCTTCCAGCGTTGTCCACGACGCAAATACCAGAACGTGAGACCCTTCAACAATCTGCGGTTGCGGGCACGCCTTTTCGTGGATTAATCCTTTCAGCTCCGGACTGTCGATCACAATCACATTGTATGGCTGCAGGCCAATGGATGAAGCGGAAAGCCGGATAGCTTCCAGGATTGTGTTGATTTTGTCGTCCGGCACTTTTTCGCCGGTCATTTTTTTGGCAGCATACCGCCAGTTTAATGCATCAATTAATTCCATAGGTTTAAAAAATCTTGTTTTCCAGGTAATATGAATTATGGGGAGGCGTGGTATTAATGCATAATGGTTGATGAATACTGTATAATGGTTAACTATGCTGACAGTATGAAGCCAATGCATCAGTCATTTTACATTATCCATTAGTCATTTAAATAGCACATCCGTCTTCAGGGGTGCAGGTAGCGGCATCGTCATTCAGAAGAACGGGCTTCGGCTGCGTCTTTTCCCATTCAGACCAGGACGTTTGTAAGGCATTCAGAAATGTTTGAGGCTGTTGAGCGCCGGAAACCGCATAGCGCCGGTTCAGTACAAAAAACGGAACACCCCGCGCACCAACCTGCTGTGCTTCATAGACTTCGCGCTGAACGTCTTCCAGAAAGCGGTCTGACTGTAGCACGGCGTCAACATCGTCCTTCGCCAGACCAATTTCAGTCGCCAGTTCAACGAGTGTGTCAACATCGTCGATGTTACGGCCTTCGGTAAAGTAGGCGCGGAACAGGCGTTCTTCAATGGCATCACCCAGACCTTTGGTTTTCGCCAGCTGAATGACACGGTGTGCATTGATGGCGTTGGCCACTACGGCACGGTCGAAATCATAGGTCAGACCAACTTCGCGGGCCATCTCGGTCACCTGTGCGCCGATGGCTTTAGCCTGATCAACGCTCCAGCCTTTGTTCTCGGCCAGGTATTCGTGGATGGTCTTGTCCGGATCCGTTTGCATGTCCGGATTCAGCAGAAAGCTCTTCCAGGTAATCTTCACCTGATCCCGCTGCGGGAACTGGCTGAGCGCCTGCTCAAATTTACGTTTACCGATGTAGCAAAAGGGGCACATTACGTCGCTCCAGATTTCTACTTCCATGGCTGCCATATCGCTTGAGTTTATAAATTTATATCGTTGTTACAAAAAATAACACTGTTAACTTACAGGCAAAAAAATTAGACGACCAGCGCCTTAATGAATCCGTAGATCGCATCTTCCAGTACCAGCTCACTGAGCTCATCGGGGGTTGCACTACGGTTAATCATCTGAATCGAAACCAGCCCGTGCAGGATTGACCAGAACGTATGAAATTTCAGAAACGCATTGGTGTCCGGTTGGTTACTGTGGTCGATCACCTTTTGGATCAGTGATACCAGCATTGTCGAAAAGGACTGAATTTCCGGAACCTGCCGGGCACGTTCGCAGGGCGGAAGGCCCATGCCGAACATCAGCTGATAGGTTGCCTGGTTGGCAAAGGCGAACTGCCAATAGGCTTTTCCGGCAATTTCCAGTTGCTGACACGACCGGTCTTCTTCGCTGAGCTGTGCCTGGATGTGGTCTCTCAGCTGCCGGAATCCTTCTTTAACGAACTCCAGCATGATGGCCTCCTTACTCTCGAAGTGATTGTAAATGACCGGCACACTGTATTCAATGGCGTCGGCAATTTTCCGGATCGAAAGCGCCTGCCAGCCCTCGGTCTGGATAATGCTCCAGGCTGCTGTGAGGATACTGTTTCGTACCTCTTCTTTCTGCCGTAGTTTCCGTTCTAATACGCCCATGATTGATGTGTGTTAGCCTTTATAACAGTGTTAACTTTTTTGCGGCATGTTAAGTTCCGGCAGACTCGGAATATTGTAGTATGTTAGACCGCTGAATGTAAACCTTATACCTGAATGACTAAAATCCACAGTTATATATGCGTGCTGGCTCTGTTTCTGATTGCCGGCCAGGCGTGCACAAAAGAGAAGAAAACGACTATAAATCATTGGGATACGGTTGATTATGTAACTGTCGGTAAGCAGATGGACTCCATAAGAGCACCTTATATCATTGATCTGCAGGCAAAAAACAAACATCTGATTTTTGTCGGATGCGAGCACACACAGGATACCACACACCGGCAGTTTACGCTGATTGACCAACTGTTTGGTGGTTTAAAGCCGCAGATTGCCTTTAACGAAGGCGGACAGGTAACCCGTCGATATCCTTCGCGAAAGGAGGCCATTCTGCACAACGGAGAAACCGGCTGCCTGAAATTTGCCTGCGACCGGGCCGGTATCCCGATGATGAACGGCGACCTGGCAGATAGTCTGGAGTTTGTGCTGATGCAGCAAAAATACACGGTCCATGACCTGTTGCTGTATTATGTGATGGAGCGGATGGTAATTCCCTACCTGTATGGTGCTTACGGAAAGATTCCGTTTAACACATTCTATGACCAGAAACTGCCGGAATGGTTTGTCAAAAATGGATTACGGGTACCTGAGCAGGAACAATCGTTTGCCTTTTATCAGCAGCTATATCGCCGGAAGATGGGGCATCCGCTACAGATTGCCCTGACTGATGACGTTGAGAAATTTGATTATATCAACGATCAATGCTACTACTGTGCTGTGGGCAGGGCATCGAAAATGGTTCGGGACAGTGTGCTGCTGACAAAAATTGATGCTGCTCTGGCGCAGTATGACCGCGTGATGGTTACCTTCGGGCATGGGCACGCGCTGGCTGTTGAACCGGCGCTGAAGCAGATTATGCGGAAATATGAATAAGTAAACTGGGTAAGAAAACGCCCGAATTTGCCTTGTTTCGCCCGTTTAGGTTGCCGGAAAGCGAAACAATGTGTAGTATTGGCCGTTCTTACAAAAAAGACTTTTTACTCTAACCATCTCACGCGTATGAATCGCTCAGAATTTCTGAAGCTTACGTTTGGCATAACGGTAGGTATGAGCGCCCTGCGTTCATTTGCATCATCAGCAAGTCAGGCCGGCGGACCATTTACATTAGCGCCGCTGCCCTTTGACTCAGGTGCCCTCGAACCTCATATCGATAAACTGACGATGGAGATTCACCACGGCAAGCATCATAAAGCTTATGTCGACAACCTGAACAAGGCGGTTGCCGGTACGGATATGGCCAAAATGTCGATTGAGGATCTGGTTCGCAGCGTTGACAGCAAAACGCCGGCCGCTGTGCGAAACAACGCCGGTGGTCACTGGAACCACACATTCTTCTGGAGCATTTTAGGACCGAACGGTGGTGGTGTGCCGAAAGGAGCGCTGGCAGATGCGATCAACAAGAAATTCGGATCGTTCGATAAATTCAAGGAAGAATGGGCGAAAGCGGCAACGGGCCGTTTCGGTTCGGGCTGGGTATGGCTGATCAAAACCGGCAACGACGTTGAGATCGTATCAACCCCGAATCAGGATAACCCGCTGATGAAGCTGGCTGAGAAGCCGGGTACACCGATCATGGGCCTCGACGTGTGGGAGCACGCCTACTATCTGAAATACCAGAACAAACGCCCTGACTACGTGGCGGCTGCCTGGAACGTATTCGACTGGAATAAAATCGGCCAGAACTTTAAATAAGCTGGTTCGTCAAATAAGACAAAACGGGACACCATCCGACAGGGTGGTGTCCCGTTTTGTTAAGTGGCTACTGGTAAGAATGTTAACCGGATAATTGCCGGCGGCTGACAGCGTCGTATGATAAGCAAACTACCCGATAATTTGCAAAGGGTGCTTTCCTTGTCGTAACTTCGTATATCAACTGGTATAATGCACGGGACAGGCGGGTCTTCATCCCCGCAGCCGTCTCCTGAAACAAGATAATTATGGCAGAACAAGTGTTATATGATGAAATCCCGTCGCTCGATCTGGCGGATTTCACGTCGGGCGATCCGGCCCGGAAACAGGCGTTTGTCGAAGCACTCGGCAGCGCATTTAATAATATCGGCTTTGTAGCCATCCGTAATCACGGCCTTACCAGTGACTTAACGGATAAGCTGTATGGCTCGGTAACAGAGTTTTTTAAGGCACCGGATGAGGTAAAGCGCAAATACGAACACCTCGAACTAAACGGTCAGCGTGGCTATGTCGGCAAAGGGCGGGAAACAGCCAAAGGCTTTAAAGTGGCTGATTTAAAGGAGTTTTATCACGTTGGCCAGCCGGAGCCGGTTGGTGATATGCCCGACAATGTGTTCCCGGACGAATACCCGGATTTTAAAGAAAATACACTGACGGCTTACCAGACGCTCGAAGCGGCCGGTAAAAACCTGCTGCATGCCATCGCTATTTATCTGGAGCTGCCCGAAGATTATTTCGAAGACAAGGTGAAAAGCGGCGACAGCATCCTGCGGGCGATACATTATTTCCCGCTAGATCCGAACACGGTTCCCGAGGGGGCTGTGCGGGCAGCGGCTCACGGCGATATCAACCTGATTACACTACTGATGGGTGCCAGCGCCGATGGGCTGGAGGTGCTGCGTCGCGACGGCGTCTGGATTCCGATTACGGCCCTGCCGGATCAGGTAGTCGTGAACGTAGGCGATATGCTGGACCGGTTAACAAACCATAAGCTTAAGTCTACCATTCACCGCGTTGTGAATCCGCCGCGGGAGAAAATGAATACATCCCGGTTTTCGATTCCGTTTTTTATGCACCCGCGCGGCAGCATGAATCTGACGTCGTTGGCGAGCTGCGTTGATACTGAGCATCCTAAATTATACACCGACATGACGGCCGGTGAGTTTCTGGATGAGCGATTACGGGAACTGGGTCTGAAGAAAGCGTAGTTCCGTAATTTTTTGTTACTTCGTGGGGTTAGAACCCGGCTTTTTGGCACTTTTGTGGCCATGAGTGAGGGTTCTGACCCTCTTTTTTTTTCATTAATGGCCAATTACTTACCTCACGTCAAGCCCGTACGCAAAATCCGGTATCTCATCTTTCTGAAAGATGTGCTGATTCTGGCGTTAACCACGTTTGGCGGTCCGCAGGTGCATCTGGCCATGATGTACGAGCGATTTGTTAAAAAGCGGCACTACCTTACTGAGGATGAGTTGCTTGAACTTAATGCCCTTTGCCAGATTCTGCCCGGCCCGACGTCAACCCAGACCATAACCGCGCTGGGTTTCCGGATCGGCGGTCCGAATCTGGCCTATCTGTCGCTTTTCATCTGGGCGTTGCCCGGCGTAACCGTAATGACAATCGCGGCGATGGGTGTCTACTACCTGGAGCAGCATAACCTGTCGTTAGCCTTTACGCGGTTTATTCAGCCGATGGCCGTCGGGTTTTTGGTATCGGCCGGCTACCGGATCGGGAAGAAAGTAGTGAAAAACCGTGTGGATCTGGTCTTGCTTGTGCTGGCGGCGGTCGCAGCCTATGTGTTCCGGTCGCCGTATATGACCCCCGTTGTG
The DNA here is from genome assembly GCF_945952095.1 of uncultured Arsenicibacter sp. GTDB lineage: Bacteria > Bacteroidota > Bacteroidia > Cytophagales > Spirosomataceae > Arsenicibacter. Next base: position 7,526 of record NZ_CAMFHL010000231.1, read on the forward strand.
TTGCTGGTGGGTGGGATTACAACCGCGTTTACCTACCAAAAGCAGCAGGTAATGGACAAAAAGCCAATTCACATTGAATGGTCGAACTTCATTCTCTGGATCGGGGTGCTGGTGGTGGCGGCGATTCTGGGTGCGTTGACGAACTGGCTGCCCATCCGGTTGTTTGAGAACTTTTACCGCAACGGCAGTCTGGTATTCGGCGGCGGGCAGGTACTGACGCCCATGCTCTATAATGAGTTTGTTGAGTTTAAGCAATACCTGTCGCCCGAGGAGTTTTTGTCGGGGCTGGGGCTGGTCCAGGCGATACCGGGGCCGGTATTTTCGTTTGCTTCCTACATCGGCGCACTGTCAATGCGGCAGGAAGGCTTTCACGGTCAGCTGCTGGGCAGTATGGCCTCGACGCTCGGTATTTTTTTGCCGGGCACGTTTTTAATCTTCTTTGTCTTTCATTTCTGGGACCAGCTGAAGCGCTACCGGGCCGTTCGTGCCTCACTGGAGGGGGTTAATGCGGCCAGTTCCGGTCTGACCGCCGCGGCGGCCGTTGTGCTCTTCGAACCCATGGCGTTTGACTGGCAGATGCTGCTGGTGATTATCGCAACGATTTCGCTGCTCGAATTCACCAAAGTCCCGCCTTTTGTCCTGATTATCGGAGGCCTTCTGCTGGGACTGGTGATTTGAAAATAGTAATGTCAATACGTACTGTATAAGTCGATATTTAATCTGTACATCCCGTTTTACAGCAGCTTGCTGATCTTGAACGAAAATTCCCGCCGCAACAGGTAAGTAAGAATATTGATTTTAATTCCGTTGTGGACGGGGGGATAAATCTGTAATTAAGGTGATGGTTATACAAGACTAGTAGGCCTCTTTTAACCCCAAACTTCAGTTTGGGGCCAGAAGTAAACTCCTTAAACCGGCCTGAACTTATTATTTGTGTTGACTGGAAGTACCACGTTATTGTGCCTAAATCAGCGCTATGCCTGTTTTACTGTGTTATTCACCGGAATCCCCGCGCTAAAGCACGGGGTTGGTTAATCAGGGCCCAGGAAGTGTTGCTTTGACGTTTGAGGAGATCAAAAGATAATGCATGTTAAATACTATCAATCAGTACCTAAATACCAGTTATTTCACACAATCAGCTTGTACCCCACACCCCGCACATTAACGATCTGAACCTGAGCGTCGTGCTTAAGATACCGGCGCAGGTGGGTAATAAATACGTCGAGGCTTCGGCCGTTGAAAAAGCTGTCGTCACCCCAAAGCTCCAGCAACACCGTAGTACGCTCTAATACCTGATTCCGCTGCTCATACAGGCGCTTCAACAACTCCGATTCGCGGTGGGAGAGGGTGGTTTCCTGACCATCAAAAATAAGCTTCTGCTTAGGGTAGTCGAACTCGTAACGCCCGATGCTGACGCGGTCGCCCGTCGGGATCAGCGTAGTGTACTGGCGGTTAAGGAGGGCCTTCATCCGGACAATCAGCTCGTCCATACTGAATGGTTTTTTCAGGTAATCGTTGCCGCCGAGTTCAAAGCCCCGCACCACATCCGCCGTCTGCGAGCGGGCTGTCAGAAAAATGATCGGGATATGCGTATTTTGCTGCCGGATGCGCTCGGCCAGGCTGAATCCGTCGAGTTTCGGCATCATAATATCGGCCACAACAATGTCCGGTGGCTGCTGCCGGAACAGCGCCAAGCCTTCTTCGCCGTCGCAGGCATAGTTTACGGTAAAACCACGCACCTCCAGACTGTCTTTCACAATCATGCCAAGGGCCTGTTCATCTTCAATCAAAAGTACGGTTGCCATGTTAAAGGGGGAGCCAGATAAAAAATTCGCTGCCGCGCCGCTCAGATGCGCCGGTTTCACTCTGTACGCGGATGGTACCGCCATGCCGCTCAATTACCTGACGGACATAGTACAGGCCAAGCCCGAAGCCTTTCACCGGATGCAGATTACCCGTCGGGACGCGGAAGAAACGGTCAAAAATAGCCTCCTGGTAGCCTTTCGGAATCCCCGGCCCGTTATCGGCGACCGTGAGCTGCCAGCCATCCGGCGTTGACATGCCGCTGATCCGGATCGTTACCTCGTCGTCTGAATACTTAATGGCATTGTCGATCAGGTTATTAATCACATTCGAGAGGTGCATCGGGTCGGCTTTTATCAGTTCCGGTTCGACATTCACCTGAAAGGTAACGGGCTTCGGTGCTTTTAGCTGATGCCGCTGCACCAGTTCCAGCACCAGTCCGGCCGGATCAATCCAGTCGGGTTGCAGCACCATTTCCTTCTGCTCTTCAACGGCCATGTTCAGCACCTTTTCGACGAGATCTGACAACCGGCGCAGCTCGTTCTGCGAGATCGTCAGGTAAGTCTGGGTTTTCTTCGGATCGTTCAGCGCTCCGAAATGCTGCATGGCCTCCACCGCCGCCGACACCGTGGCAATGGGCGTCTTCAGCTCGTGGGTCATGTTGTTGATAAAATCGTTTTTGATATCCGAGAGCTTTTTCTGGCGCAGAATAGTCGACAGCATAAACAGAAAACAGCCCGTCGTCAGGATCAGTAACAGGACCGATGTGGCCAGCAACCAGCCCATACGCCGCAGAATATAGACGGTAGGGGTTTTGAACGATGCCTGGATAAACTGCCCCCGCACCGGATTGATCGGAACGAGCGGTGTCTGTACGCGATACCCCGGCCGCTGAATACCCGGCTGGTCGGAAGTCTGAAGAAAACGGCCCTTGCGGGATAGCGTGTCGAGGACAAAATCGGGGTCGGTAATGCCCCAGTTGGTGAGTTCGGCCTCGTATTGTTTCGTGAACTGGTTGAGGTTAAACTGATCCTTGCCCGACCACCGGTAAATGAACAGGTCAGAGAGCTTACGGGCCAGTGTATCCGCATTTTTGGATGGTTTGGCCGACTTGCTGTTCAGGTTAATAACAATACGGCGGATGCTTTTGCCGGTATCCAGTTCGTGTTTCAGGCGGGAGGCTTCACTATGTTGCTCGCTGTAAAAAAAGGCTTTATGTCCGGTTGAGTCCTTATCAGACAGAGCGCGGTACGTGACGCGGGCGGTAACTTGTCCCTTATGCCGCTGACCAACCAGCTTTTCGACGGCCGACAACTGGTTATTCTGAAAGCTTTCAAACAGCGCCTCCCGTACTGCCCGCCTGAACTGCTCCAGCGTCAGCTGATAGGTCTGAAACAGCCAGTAGGCCTGGAACAGGTTTATGCCCAGGATACAGACGGTCATCAGCCAGAATATGGATCGGATTCGTGTTTTCATGGATTGACGAGTGGTGAACTCCCCAAGGGTTTAAAACCCTTGGGGAGTTGAACCTACAACGCAAAAGTAACGCGTGTTCTGACAGAATCCGCAGGTCGTTAACACTGCTTAACATTAGATAACGAAGCTTAACCGCAACAAGCCTCACGGCCACTGGCGCAGGGGCGGAACGGCGGCCGGATTGCCGGTCGCGTTGCCTTCCGGAATCAGCAGAACCGTCAGGTTGCCGGCGGTATTGGCTGGTAGCTTCACCTCAAAACCCACACGGATTGATCCCGGATTAGGTGCATCATAGTCGTGGGTCGGCGTGGTTGGCCAGGTTTGCAGGGTGATGGTGGCAGGCTCCTGCACCTGTAACAGCAACTTTTTGCCGTTTATGACCAGTTCTGCGCGGTTTGGCCCGAGGATGTTAACCGTTGCGGGCGTCAGCAATGTCCAGCGTACGGTGGCATCAGTACTTCCTGCTTTCAGCTCATCCCGCACGGCGACATACGCTTTTTTGACAATGGCAATGCCTCGGGTCGCTTCTGCCAGAGACCCCTTGTAGATGTCGCTCAGGTCGATGGTCGTCTGCATAAAATCGGGTGAACTGCCGTGTCGTTCAATGGGGGCGAAGCCGTCTACACGCTGAAGTCCGTCGTTGATGGTCAGGGTATTATGGACGGCGTTGCCATAGCGGAATACTTCCCAGCGCTGGGCGTTCTGGCCTTTATCCCAGATTTTAACACCTTTGGATTCAAGGGAATTGTAGTCCTGCATGCCGAAATCCATGGCCCAGCGGACGCCGTTGGCATCCATCACAAACGATCCCGCGTCCATGTGGGCGTGGTTTACCGACGGAGAACCGCCTTTAGCCCCGACGAAAATGGCATTCGGATCGGTCCATGAAGTGCGCATCAGCGTTAATGGATTTTTGCCGTTTCCGGTCCATGCCAGCGATTTCGGGGCGGTTATTTTGTCGATGCTAAGGCCGCCGTTCCAGACCATAATGG
>NZ_CAMFHL010000232.1 GCF_945952095.1 uncultured Arsenicibacter sp.
GTATAGTCGAGGTTTACCGTCGCGCCTGCCCAGTCGTAAGTGCGGCTCATGTCGCGGTGGTACTGCTGGCGGACCGTACTCTGAAAGTTTTCGACAAAGTTCATGTCGAAGTTGTTGGTATTCAGTCCGTTGTAGTAGTTGATGCCTGCCCCGATCCGGTTCAGGGTGTCGATATCCCAGTCAACATTAAAGTTGGCGTAGAGGTTGCGGCCATTGCCGGTTACCCACTGATCCTGCCGCTGCGTAAGCACCGAGACGGCGGCTGTAAACGGCCGGCGCATCAGAATTGACCGCTTGTTTTTCCAGTCGTTAAAACCACCGCTGGCCGATAGCGATACGTTTTTCATGCGGTGGTTGATGCTGGCGTTTTGCCAGTTGTTCCACTGGCTGAAGTTCGGGCTGATGGACCCGTTGGTGCCTTGCAGGGTATTTTTCTTAGTGATGATGTTGATGATGCCGGCCGTTCCTTCGGCGTCGTATTTGGCCGAGGGGGTGGTGATTACTTCCACCTGCTTGATAATGTCGGCGGGAATCTGCTTCAGGGCGTCGGAAAGGCTGCGGGCCACAATGCTGGATGGCTTGTTGTTGATCAGTACCTTGATGTTGGAACTACCCCGAAGCTGCACATTGCCTTCGATATCGACCGCAATAGACGGGATCTTTTTCAGAACGTCGGTCGCGTCACCGCCTTTAATGCTGATGTCTTTTTCGGCGTTGTAGACCATCCGGTCCGACTTTTCCTCAAAGAGCATTTTCTGTTCGGTTACGGTTACTTCGGCCAGTTTCTGTACCGACTGACTTAGTTTAATAATCCCCAGTTCAACCTCTTGCCCGTCGGTAGCCCGCACGTTTTTCAGCGTTTTTGTTTCGTAGCCCATAAACGAAATCTGAACGTCGTAGCTGCCCTGCACAATTTTGGTAAACGTGAACCGGCCCTGTTCATTGGCCGTAACACCCTCCTGAATCTTACCGGCTTTCAGCAGAGCGACCGTTGCAAATTCGACGGGTTTATTAGCCGTTGAGTCCAGGAGTAAGCCTGTGATTTTCGTTTGTTGAGCCAATACAAGGTTGGCGCTGCCCACCAGCGTGAGCAGGATAAATAGAAAACGTGTCATGTGATTACGCCGGAAGGCGATTAGTATTTGTTGTTAACCGAACAAGGAGCGGAAGTAAGCAAAAGACGAGTGAGGCGGGAAAATGTTGCAGGGTGGGAGAAAAAAAGTTGCGTTTACATAGAGCATTTTTTGCCAACCTCTTACTGGATATAGTGTTATATGGCGTTAAATCAGCGTATTATAACTGACTTAACTACGGTTTTTTACCACATAGCCACATAGGTAAACAAAGATTTTTATTCTTATGTGTCCTATGTGGCTATGTGGTAAGTATTTCAGGCCACAGGAATTATGCCATTCACCGTTAGAGCAGCAGTGCTTATTTCGCTTTGCGGATGTAAATACTGCCGTGCATGTTCTTCATCATTACTTCGCGGCCGCCACCGTTGACCTTGCCCTGTACCCAATCGTCGATGCTGACCTTATACATGCCGTTTTCGCTGCTGCGGTTTGACTTGGGCTGACTTTTATCGACATCTACGTCGAAGTCGCTGTAGATGTCGCCACGGTCTGATTTCAGTTTAGCGTTGAATTTCGCACTAGCAGGAAACGTCACGTCGATGTTGCCGTTGAGCGTTGAAAAAGCCATGGGCGTATCGTTATTCAGGCTTTTGAAGGTCGCTTTCAGGTTACCATTGATGGTATTCACCACGGCCGAACCCGAGACATTATTGAGCGTAATCGGCCCGTTGACGTTTGAGATCTCCAGCTCACCGTTGATGTTTTCAACCAGAATATCGCCGTTGTTGATCGTATGGAGTTTCAGGGAGAAATTCTGCGGGACTTTGATGTCCAGCTGCATGTTGTTTTTAAACGACTGCGTCGAGACTTTTACGTTGTTATTACGCTCTTCAGCGGTCATCTCAATGCCACCCCGCGTCGAGATTTTCTTCATGCCCGATGCCAGCTCATCTTCCTTTCCCTTTGAAACCGGAGTCGCCTTTTGATGCATAACGGCGTCGATAATAACGTCTTTGCCGTTGTGCGGCTGAACATGGATTGAGCCATTGATCAGACTGGCTTCCAGACGGCCGGATTTGCCGGGATCACTAAGCGGTACAACCAGTTGTTCCTTAACCTCATTCTGTGCCTTGAGGGTTGTACTCATCAGCAGGGCAAGGCCTGCCAGTGCGGTGGTTATTGCGTTGATTTTCATGTTCTTCAAGATTGTTTTTTCAGGTAAATGTTGCCATTGAATGTTTCGAACCGGAGTGTCTGGCCACCACGCCCGATCCGTATATGCGAATCTTTATTCAGTTTGTAAACCGTTTTGTCGCCTTTCTGCTCTTCGTTTTTCGTCACCTGCGCCGGTAAGACGGCAACGTCGGAAAAATCGGTATAAAACTCGCCGTGGAAGGTCTTGAACAGACAGTCGGCCGACAGGTTATTAGGGTACGTAATCCTGATATTGCCGTTCAGCGTGTAATACGACGATTGATCGGGCGGCGCGGTCAGGTAATTGGCTTCAACATCGCCGTTGATGGTCCGGAGCTTAGTCGCGCCTTTAATATTGGTCAGCCGGATGGCCCCGTTCACGTTAGTCGCCTGCATTTTTCCATTCACATTCGCCACCGTTATATCCCCTCCATTCACGGTCGAAACGGCTAAATTGAGTCCGTAGGGCACTTTTACCGTAAAGTCGAGGTGGTAGCGATAGTCGATCCGGCGGTAATTGTCGCCACGATTCCGGTTGCGGTTCGGGCGCGAATCGTTGGGTTCGGCAATATAGGCGATCAGGCTGTCGGCGTTCTGGTCAAACTGGAGCAAAAACTCCCGTTTTCCCTGCTCAACCAGTTCTTCGGTCTTCGCCGAGATCTTTTTATCTACTTCCAGCACGATTTTATCACCGGCATAGCCTTCGACCTTAATGAAGCCGTCGATGTTATAAATGGCCAGCGTGCTGTTTTCGGCCGATTTTGAGAGCGTGAACTCCCGCTTGATCTGTTCTTTGAACTCCGGGTTCTGGGCGTTAGACTGGGTACAAGCGATCACCAGTCCCGCCAAAAGGGGGATGTACGAGAGAAACATTAGTAGCTGTGTTTAAGTGTTCCTGAGTGAGTAACTGATTCCTTTACCACATAGACACATAAGGCGCATTAGTGTAAAAAAACTATGTTTTTCTATGTGACTATGTGGTAAAATTCTATTCCTGAGGTCTGAAAATACCTGCGGTTTTAATGCCCGAGGGTAGAGATTATCTTACGACAAGTCCCTGATTGTCTGCTCGATCTTGGTTTTGACCAGATCGTTGAGCCCGTCCTGTTTGAGCATCTTCCGGAACCCCTTAATGGCCCGTTTTTCCTGTAGCTTGGCCATCACATCGGCCATCGCCACCTGCACCATCGGCGACTCTTGCCGGGGCAGCGACTGGACAAGCCCTTCCCGCACGTGCGGGTCATCGGCATACTGCACCAGGGCTTCGAGCGTCACCAGCCGGACATTCACATTCGGATCGTTATTGAGCGTCGTAAGCAGTGCATCCGTGACCTGCCGGTTGGCGTCGCTGATTTCTTTTGTGTAGCTCACCGCCCGCAACCGCTCACTCGCCGACGGATTGTCGAGCAGGGAAAGCATCATCATCTGCCGCATCTGCTGCACCTGATTCGACAGGGTATCAATCTGTTGCTGATAGGCTACTGCCGGCGTCTGTCGCTGGCTGAACCAGAATCCTGCCAATATCCCGACGGCCAGCACGCAGAGACTGTAGGCCAGCTGGAAGGCAGGTTGGGCCGGCCACAATGCCTTTAATTTTTCCAGCCAACCCGATGGTGCCGCTTGTTTTTCGCTGCTAACGGTGTCTTTATACGTTTCCAGCATTGTATAAAAATTACTCCGCATTGCTGTACTGGCGGCAGGGACAGGCAGGTCGCCCATCAGTTGCCAGAGTTGCTGGTTTTGCTGGTACTCCCGCTGACAGCCGGGGCATGCGGCCAGGTGGCTGTCGATGGCCTGGCGTTCGGCGTCTGATATCTGATCACTAAGCCAGCCTGTTAACCGTTCGTTTGCCTGTTCACAGTTCATGGGCTTTGGTTCCGTTTTCAATGGTAAAAAAATGTTTTTTCAGTTCATGCAGCGCCCGATGGACCCGCACCTTAATTGCCCCTTCCGATGTGTTCAGCACGCGGGCGATTTCCCCGTACTTCAACTCCTGAAACCGGCTCATCACCAAAACTTCGCGGTACTCGGGGCTCAGCTTGTTCAGCGCCTGTTCCAGCGTATCGACATCCTGCCCTTTTTCCAAATGCTCATCGGCCGGTAGCCCGCCGCCCAGTTTATCGGCGAAGCTATTGACATCGACGTGAAACGATGACCGTTTGGTATTCCGTGCCGAATCGTTGATCACGTTACGGGCCAGATGATACATCCACGTTCTGAACTCGCCTTCGCCGGTAAACGTGTGCCGGTATTGTAGCATCCGCTAAACCACCGTCTGCACCATGGCCTCGCAGGCGTCGGCCTGTGCGGTCATGTGGTAAAGGAAAGCGAACAGCGGGCGATGGTAGCGCTCAAAGAGCAGTCCCATCTTGTCGAGGTCGCCGGCCTTGACCTTCAGCATTAGTGCGTTATCCGATAGCGCGTTCAACCGTATTCGTTGTTTTGGTGATTTGTACGTGGAAACCGGGGTAATTCCGGAAGGTTACAGTAAAACTGAAAATTTTTTTGGAGGGACAAGGCATATGAGGAAATTAAACAATTGTAGAGACAAGGTATACCTTGTCTCTATGCCGTAATTGTATTGTAAAAACCAGATAGACATCAATTGCCGGTGCGCGTCCAGCGGTCGCTGCCGAAAGCCAGCAAACCGGTAATGTTGCCATCCGGGCTGGTTTCAAATACGAAGGGAGAGCCGCCGTCAAGGGTAAAGAATGCAAGACCTCCTTCTGGCAGCAGGGTATAACTATCGCCGTTCCAGACCTGAGTGACCAGCAGACCGTTTCCGCTGACGGTAATATGCAGCTCAGGCTTCTTATCGCCATAGCCTTCATACCGGCCGGCTAGCCTGGTCAGCTGATTGGCCGGCAACGGCACAACCTTTTTGGTAACCGGCTTAAAGGCCGGCCAGTTGTACTCGGCCGAAATGCCCCGCAATACTTCATACACCAGATCCATACCATTGTCGGCATTGGTCATGACGACAGCCCCCTGGCCGGTATGGGCAAAGGCGTAAATAAAACACCGGAAGCCTTCGTTGCCTCCCCCGTGTCCGAAAGCCAGTTTATCATCCTGTCCGCCCAGCCCCGGCCCGAGCCCGTAGCCGCCGGATTGCGGGGTCAGCATTTGCCGCGTCATTGCCTGTGACAGCAGACCACCCTGTTTATTGCGAAAGGCTTGCTGCACGTTAAGAAGATAGGCCGCCAAATCGGTAGGGGTGGTCCAGAGACCGGCAGGAGCGAGCTCTGGATAAATATGGCGGTCGCCATTAATTTTTGCCCCTTTGCCATCATGACCGGTGGTCGCTTTGGCAAGCAGATTCGCCGGTAAAGGCTGGGCAAATGTGCTGTGCCGCATGCCCAGCGGTTTCAGGACTGCCTGCTGCATATAGGCCGCAAACGGCTGCCGGGTGATATCTTCGGTCAACTGCTGAATGACCATATACCCGCCACCGGAATACCGCCAGCGGGCGCCGGGTACCGTATCTGAGCGTACGGCAGGGGAGTTGGCCGGGGCTTCCCCGTTCAGGATCTGCCGGACTGTCGGCAAGGGCTTTCCCGGAAGATATCCGCCAAATCCATGAACGTTGAGCCCTGAACTGTGTGATAATAACTGACGGAGAGTGACCGGTTTCTGCGCTGTAAACCGGGAGGACGGGACCTTCCAGCCGGACAGGTAAGTGTTTACGTTACTGTCCAGCCGGATGCGTTCCTGTTCGACAAGTCGCAGCACGCCAAGGGCCGAAACCGGTTTACTGACCGACGCAGCCTGAAAAAGCGTTTCAGGGGTAGCCGGTTGCAGGCTGTCGGCACTGAGGTGCCCATAGGCTTTTGCCCATTCGAGCTGCCCGTTATTGATAACGGCAATGCTGACTGCCGGTACATGGTAGTACCGCATCCGGTCAGCAAGGGTGTAGCGCTGAACGGGCTCGCCAACCAGCTCGACCGATGGCACCAGACCGGCTTCGACATGCCGGATGCGCTGAAGAACAGGCGTGGGCTGGCCAAAACCATACGGAATCAGCCAGAGCAGGAGCAACATCAGCGCAATAACCTGCATCAGAAGGTATTTCATCATTGTATTCGCGGAGTTTTCAGTAAAACTACCCCACCTGTCAGCGGCCGTGGCCGAAATGGGGTGAACCGCGCTGAAAATGGGATGAATTATTCGGATCGCAGGGACGACACGGGGTTCATCAGGGCGGCTTTGATGCTCTGGAAACTGACGGTCAGTACGGCGATCAGCAGGGTGATGGCACCGGCCGCGGCGAACATCCACCATTGCATCTCAATTTTGTACGTGAACCGTTGCAGCCACTTGTCCATAGTATACCACGCAACCGGCGAGGCAATGACCAGCGACAGTACCACCAGCTTCAGAAAGTCTTTGGCCAGCAGCGACACGATGCCCGGCACGGAAGCACCCAGTACTTTCCGGACGCCGATTTCTTTGGTGCGGGCTTCAATCGTAAACGTCATCAGGCCCAGCAGCCCCAGACAAGCAACCAACAGGGTCAGCGCGGTAAAGCTGTTGAATAACTGCATCAGGCGTGCTTCGCTGGAGTACAGCCGGTTGTAGGCATCGTCGAGGAAATAATAGTCGAAAGGAGCCGTCGGGTTACTGCGGTCGTAAATCGCCTTGAGCTGATCCATTGCCTGTGGTACGTCGGTATGCGGCCGGAGTTTCACCATCAGGTAGGCATTCCGCGCTAAAATAGTGCGGTTGGTGTCGCTCACGACCGAAAACATAACCGGTGAAACGGGTCCCTGGAGGCCGCTGATGTGAAAGTCAGCGATGATGCCATCCGTATGCTGCCCTTTAAACGGAGCCGGTTGCTGTAATGGATTGCCCGTAATTCCGGCTTCTTTCAGCACAGTCTGGTTAAAGATCGTCAGCTCTTTGGTGATGGCACCGTTATCCCAGCCCACTGGTTTGTAGGCCCATTTAGCGCCCAGCAGAGAAAAGAACTGCCTGTCAACGGTGAGGGCATTGAGCATCACCTGTTTTTTGGTTTTCTCCGTTTCCATAAACCAGGTCGAAACGCGGTTGGTGAACAGCGCGGTATTCGACACGGCCACGTTTTCAGGGCCTGCCCATTGCCGGATGGCATCACGTAAACCGCCAAACTGCGGTTTCATTTCGCTGTCGATGGTGAGGGCCACAATCTGCTCGCGGTTAATGCCCAGGTTATGGGTGCGCAGGTAGCGCATCTGGCTGTATAGCACCAGACTACAGATCAGCAGACCAATGGATGCGGTAAACTGAACAGTGGTAAAAATCTGCCGGACGCCTGTACCGCTTTGGCGCCATGTGGTTGCGCCCTTGAGTACCAGCGCCGGCCGGAAATTAGACAGGAGCAGCGCCGGATAACCACCCGCCAGTAACGAACAGCCCAGCCATAGCCCGAACATCAGCCCCCAATATGGCCCCTGCGTCAGCACGCGGCTATCCATTTCCAGATTCAGGGCGTTGTTCGCCCACGGGAAAAAAAGTTGCAGCAAGAGCAGCGACAGGGCAAAGGCAATGGTGGTTGTCAGGAATGATTCGGTAAAAAACTGGGTAATCAGCTCGGACCGTTGCCCGCCGATGGCTTTCCGGACACCTACTTCGCGGGCCCGTTTGGTGGCCCTGGCGGTAGTGAGGCTGATGTAGTTGATGACCGCCAGGGCCAGAATCACCAGCGAAATGGTTAGCAGAATGTACAGCGATTGCCGCGTTTCTTTTGAGGCTGTCCGGCTGTCGAGGTGCAGGTTAGGCAGCACTTCCAGCTCGAACTTGCTGGACGCATCCATGAAATTGAGCCCTTTATTGACCTTTTCCAGTTTTTTAGCCACCTGTTGTACGTGCGCATCCGGTCGCAGAACGAGATACGTGCTCAGGAAGCCGGCGGCTTTGTAAATATTCTGATGAAATGCACCCAGCGACGGCATGGAGACAAGCGACACCAGGGCTTTAAACCGGATAACGGAGTTGGTCGGCAGGTCGTCGAGCACGGCCGATACCGTCAGCGGGTAGTGTTTGTCGTAGATGATTGTTTTCCCGACGGGATTGGTGTTGCCGAAGTATTTTTCGGCCAGCTGGCGGGTGAGCACAATGCGTCCCGGTGTCGTCAGGGCGGTAGCCGGATCGCCGTGGAGTACTTTGTAGCCAAATGTCGTAAGGGTTGGTCCGTCGGCAAAGCCAATGCCTTCTTCTTTAAACGACTGGCCATCTTTCTGTTTCAGGATAGCTTCAAACCCGTCGGAAATACGAACGACGTCGGCAATATCCGGAAGCTGTTTCTTCACCTGTGCGCCAAACGACTCGTGAAAATTCGGGAAACTGACTTCCTGCCCTGCATATTTCGCAAATGAGATGACGCGGTACGTGCGTCCGGCAAACGGCTCGAAACGGTCGTAATGAAATTCGTGCCAGACATAGAGGGCAATAAAGGTGCTCACGGCCAGCCCTACGGTCAGCCCTGCGATATTGAGCGCACTGAACAGCTGGTTTTTCCAGAGCTGCCGGAACGCGATGGTGACATAATTACGGATCATAGCCAATTGAAAAGTTGAGTCAGGAAGTTGTTCGGTATCACGTCGTTTCAGGAAACGGGGTTTCATAAACCCCAGTACATCAAGCCAGTACTGCCGGCGGGCCCGCCGTTCGCCCGATTGCCCGACTTGCCAGTAGAACTCTTCGTGCAGGTCGCCCAGCACCTCCTCCTGCCGGTGAGGGGTCAGCAGCAGGCGCAAAAGCCGGTCAGCGTATTCAGGAGGATGGGGCATGTTTATTCTTTTTTATTCTGGTCTTAACGATTTGAGGGGGTTCATCAGGGCTGCTTTTATGCTCTGAACGCTGATGGTGATGAGCGCAATGCTCAGCGCCAGTATACCGGCTAGGGCGAAGATCCACCACTGGATGTTGATGCGGTAGGCGAAATCCAGCAGCCATTGGTTCATCGTGTACCAGGCAACCGGTACGGCAATAACAATGGCGATGAGCACCAGCTTAACGAAGTCCTGCACCAGCAACCGGATAATGCCCGACACGCTCGATCCCAGCACTTTCCGGACACCGATTTCGCGGGTACGGACCTGGGCGGTGTAGGTCGCCAGCCCAAACAGGCCAAGGCAGGAAATCAGGATCGCGATTCCCGCAAAGATGTTGAACAGCAGCCCGGTCTCGCGCTCCGACTTATACAGGTTGTCGAACGACGCATCCAGAAACGTGTAGGTAAAGGCGTAATCTGTATCATATTGTTTGTAAGCGGTTTCCGTCGCGGCGATTGCCTGCTGCGCCTTGTCGCTGGTGGTTTTAACGTACATCGCCGACATGTCGCCGGGCTCGTAGAAAAACACTGCCGGTTCGATTTTCCGGCGCATGGAAGCAAAATGGAAGTCTTTCACAACCCCGACAATGGTGCCCCGCCGTTTCCAGAGCCGGAATGATTTGCCGATCGGGTTTTTGATACGGGCGCGTTTGACTGCCGTTTCATTCATGATAAAGTGCAGGGAGTCAGCGGGCGTACCGGCAAAGTTCCGGCCTTCGGTGAGTTGCATTTTAAAGAACGGGATAAAATCCTTGTCGATAGCTACGGGGTTGACAAACATGGTTTCACCGGCTTCCTTACCGTCCCATTCGTTATCGCCCGACTGGCCATCGATCCGGATAATGTTGGCGCTTGCCCGGGTTACACCCGCCACCCCCGGTTGTTTCAGCAGGTTGTCCTTGATGGCGTCGAAATGCTTCGCCATGTTATCGCGCATGAAAAAGCCGAAGACGTGGGATTTGTCGTAGCCCAGTTCTTTCGACTGGATGTAATGCAACTGGTTGCTGATGATAAAGGTGCTGGCAATCAGGATGACCGATACCGAAAACTGCACCACCACCAGTACTTTCCGGAACATGGCTTCGCTGAAGCGCGCCGAAATTTTGCCCTTCAGTGCCTTGAGCGGGTCGAACGACGACAGCAGGATTGCCGGATAAATGCTGGAGGCCACGAGGGTGCCGAAAATCGTCAGGCCGATAAGTTCCCAGATGCGGATGTCGCTTAGGGAGAGGACCAGTTTTTTGCCGGACAGCTGATTAAAGAACGGCAGCAGGGCGTATATCAGGCCCATTGCCAGGATGGTCGACAGTAAAAACAGCAGCCCGGTTTCGATCACGAACTGCAGAAACAACTGCTCGCGGGCCGCCCCGACGATTTTCCGCATGCTGACTTCCTTCGACCGCAGCATGGCGCGGGCCGTCGAGAGGTTTACGTAGTTGATGCAGGCGATGGCCAGAATCAGCAGGGCAATGATCCCGAACATCCGCACAGCCCCGATACCGGCTTCGGTACCGTCGGCATGGTACAGGTGTATGGCCGGTAGCGGCTGGAGCAGGTAGGTCAGGTCGGTATCGTCAGGTTTGTTACGCAGGTGAATGGTCCGCAGCTTATCGGTCATCGTGGCAATTGACGCATTCGGCTGCAGCAGAAAGTAGGTGTTATAGTTGTACTGTGAAAAATCGTTATACTGGTTTTTGCCGTTCGTACTAGCCTGATACAACCGGCTGAATTTCAGCGAAAGCGGCAGAATGATGTCGCTCTTGATACTGGAATTTTCCGGAATATCGTTGATAATGCCGCTGACGGTAAACGCCGTGTTGTCGTCACTCATCAGGACCTTGCCGAGGGGTGCTTCGTTGCCGAAATAGCGTTTGGCGGCGGTCGCGGTCAGCACAATCGAATGGTCGTCGGGGAACGGCTTAGCTGGATTGCCGTCAATCAGCGGAAAGTCAAAGACCGAAAAGAAGGTAGGATCGGCAAAAAGCGTATTTTCTTCAACAATGCTTTTGTCCTTGTATTTGAAGAGATTATACATCCCGTTATGCGATAGCCGGACAGCTTCCCGGATGCCGGGCACTTCCTTTTTACCCATGTCGGCAATGGGCGCCACGGTTGAGGTCCAGATTTGCCGGCTGCTGCCGGTACCGGCCCAGTTTTCGAGCTTGTAAATGTGACTGGCTTCCCGGTGGAACCGGTCAAAACTCAGTTCATCCTGCACCCAAAGCAGAATGAGGATGCCAACTGCCAGCCCGACGGTCAGGCCCGACATGTTGATGAGCGAGTAAAAGCGGTTCTTGAACAGGTTTCGCCAGGCCGTCCGGAAATAGTTTCGTAGCATATCAGGGCTCACTAAATTTGTTGTTGAATATACGGTTTGGTTGTCTGCGGGGGTCTGTCGGCGTATAGCCCACGGCTTCAGGAAGCCCAGAACATCGAGCCAGTACTGCCAGCGTGCCCGCCGCTCGCCGACGGTCCGGACCTGCCAGGCAAATTCTTCGTGCAGGTCGCCGAGCACTTCCTCCCCGCGATGCGGAGCCAGAAACAGACGCAGCAGCCGGTCGGCATATCGGGGCGGTTTGTGTTGCATAGAAAATGAATAGCACCTATCTGTAGAGAC
>NZ_CAMFHL010000233.1 GCF_945952095.1 uncultured Arsenicibacter sp.
GCTTAAGCCATGGCACGACATGCTCAGCATGGGCCTGACGACGTTTGCCGAGAATCCGGAACCAACCCGGTCGGATTGCCACGCGTGGAGCGCTTCGCCGTTATACGAGTTTTTGTCGACCGTATGCGGTATCAATCCGGCTGAGCCGGGTTTCCGGTCGGTTCGTATTGAGCCCTATCTGAACAATTTGCAGTTTGCAGAAGGGAAAATGCCGCATCCTGCCGGCGACATTGCCGTACGTTTTGAGAAAACAGTGACCGGTGGCCTGAAAGGCACCGTCAGCCTGCCGCAGGGAGTAACCGGAACGCTGCGCTGGAAAGGCAAAGCACTTGCCCTGAAAGCCGGAACGCAGACGGTGACGGTACCGGTGGCCGGCAAGTAGCCGGATAAAAAAAGGGAGCTCCGACCGGGGCTCCCTTTTTTGTGTCTGCCACGAATTTAAACCGTCGGATACTGCCATTCGCCCCGGTAAGCGCGGCTAAGGAGTTTATTGGCCTCAGGATCGTTCGGAATCTGATTGCCGTCCCAGTCGATGCTTCGTCCGAGTTTCAGCGACAACATGCCTAACAAGGCCATATTGGTTGACCGGTATCCGGTCTCAATGTCTGATACCGGTAATTTGCTGCTTTTAATGGATTCCAGAAAATTTGCCCAAAGCAAGGCAATGTTCTGATCATCGGGTTTGTCGAGTTTGGCGTCCTGATGGATAATCGGCTTTTTCGGATCAACGGGGTAAAACGTCCAGCCGTCGAGCCAGCCCTGATGGAAAGTACCTTCGGTGCCGTAGAAATAGGCGCCGACGGCCTGTTGCGGATGCGTTTTTTCGGCATTGTTGCCCGCAAACTGACGATGTTCCCATACGGCCGTAAAACTTTCAAACTCAAACGTAGCAATCTGGTGATCCGGTGCGTCGGTATTGTCGCGGCGGATGGCGCGGCCACCGCCCGAGAATATTTTGCGCGGATGTTTTTCTTCGGTCCACCACAGAATCTGGTCCATCCAGTGAATGCCCCAGTCGCCGAGCGTACCGTTGGCGTAGTCGAGGTAATTGCGGAAGCCGCGCGGCGTAATCGTGCGGTTGTAGTTGCGCAGCGGGGCAGGGCCACACCACATGTTCCAGTCGAGTCCTTCCGGAATCTCCTCATCAGGTGTTATCTGGCCGGGGCCGCCGCCGTAGTGAACAAATGCCCGTACCATCCCAATCTTGCCGGCCTTGCCCGACCGTAAAAACTCCATACCCGATACGTTATGGGGCGAAACACGGCGGTGTGTGCCTACCTGACACGTCCGGCCGTATTTCCGCGCCGCAGCCACCATCGCTTTGCCTTCGTTGATGGTATGCCCGATGGGTTTTTCCACATATACGTGAGCGCCTGCCTGCATGGCTGCAATCGCAATGAGCGGGTGCCAGTGGTCGGGCGTGGCAACAATGACAATGTCTGGTTTTTCGGTGTTCAGTAACTCACGGAAATCGCGGTATAGCTTTGGCTTGTCGCTTGTGAGTTTAGAGACTTCTTCGCTGCATTTCTTCAGCTGCCGCTGGTCCACATCGCAGAGTGCCACCAGCGTTGATTCACCGGCCTGGAGTGCACAGCGGAGGATATTAGTACCCCACCAGCCGGTACCGATCAGCGCCGTGCGGAATTTAGCCAGCGGACGACGGGTGATAAACGGCGTGATAATACCGGGAGCTGCCGGCAGTGCGCTACCCACCAGGGTGCCCCCGGCGGCCAGTAATGAGGTTTTCAGGAATTCGGAACGGTTCATAAGTAAGGTCTGACTCAATGGTAAAAGAGGAAACCCGGAGGCGGTTACTGATGGCTTATTCTTTCTTTGCCTGTCCCAGTACGCGCAGCAGGTTTCCGCCCCAGATTTTAGCAATATCTTTTTCGGAATACCCGCGGCTGACCAGCTCAGCCGTCAGGTTTTCGATCTCGCTGACATCTTCCATGCCGACCACGCCGCCGCCGCCGTCGAAATCACTGCCGATGCCGACATGGTCAATGCCCACCAGTTTAACGACGTAGTCGATGTGATTGACGAGGTCTTTGAGAGTTGCGCGCTCATGGGCATAGACTTGCTTTACCGAATCGGTCTGTGCTTTCTGCCAGGCTTCCAGTTTGGGCGCATCAATCCGGCCCACGTTAGCCATCCGGATTTTGGTCAGCGCCTGCCGGTGCGCTTCCGACGGTTTCCGCAGGTAATCGCTCACAAAATTCATCTGGATCACGCCGCCCTTCGCCGCCAGTGCTTTAATCATGTCATCGGTCATGTTACGGGGAAAGTCGCACAGCGCCCGTACGTTGGAATGCGACGCAATTACCGGCGCTTTCGACAGGGCCAGTACGTCGTAAAACGATTTATCCGAAATATGTGAGACGTCGATCAGCATACCCAGCCGGTTCATTTCCCGGACAACATCGTTGCCGAATGCACTCAGGCCGTTGTGTAACGGACCATCGGGATCGGTAGCAGAGTCGCAGATGACGTTGTTCGCAAAGTGGGAGAGGGTAATGTACCGGCAACCGAGATCGTAGTACGTCTTCAGCAGTGATAGGTCCTGACCAACCGGATAACCATTTTCCATACCGATGAACACCGCCCGTTTGCCGGCTTTCTGGAGCCGGTAGGCATCGGCGGGTGTCGTGGCCAGTTCAGCCAGCTCCGGATACTGCTTCAGGGCACTGTGGATACGGTCGAATATGGCCAGTGCGTCGGCTTTTGCTTTGGCATGTCCCTCGGGCGTTCGCGGTCCCTGCGCCAGATACACGGCAAAGAACATGGCATCCATACCGCCCGTTTTCATCCGCGGAAAATCAATCTGAGTACCATCGGTCTTCACGTCATGTGCTTTGCCAACGTCGAAGCCCGGTTTCATCATGTTGATGGGTGCATCAGCGTGTGTATCCAGCGTCAGGATCCGCTGGTGTAGTTTGTGTACTTTTTTAGGCGGCGAAAAAGAAAGCAGCAGGAGCGAAGAAAGCAGAAACGGGTTCATGACGCATCGGGTTAAGTTGTTGACAACATCCGGAATTTCAGGAGCTGAAAGACAGCAGTCCGGCTTTGACACAGAAATCTAAGCAATCCCGGAGCAACCCCAAAACTTTATGCTGAAACGCACGGTTATCGTCGTAACTTTGCAAGCGCTAAAGTGTGAAAGAGCGGGAGAGTGAAAGAGTGTTCGGACTCTCTTTTACGGCCCGGTCCCCTGGACAGTAGTCGCTCTTTCACGCTTTCATTCTTTCACTCATTGTATTATGGCTGTTGTACCTTATAAAGATAAAGCTACTTCGAAGCGGGAGCAGGTAGCGGAAATGTTTGATAACATTTCGCCGAAATATGATTTGCTGAACCACCTACTGAGTGCCGGTGTCGATATCTACTGGCGCAAAAAAGCGATCAGCTATTTACGGCCGTTTGCCCCGAAAAAGATCCTGGATATTGCCACCGGTACCGGCGATTTTGCGCTGGAAGCGCTGGCGCTGAAACCCGAAAAAATTGTAGGCGTTGACATTTCAGAGGGAATGCTGTCGGTTGGCCGGGAGAAAATGAAGAAGCGCGGCGTCGACAATATCATCGAGATGCGCATGGGCGATTCCGAACGATTATTGTTTGAAGACAATGTATTTGATGCTGTCATCGTTTCTTTTGGGGTACGGAATTTCGAAAACCTGTTGAAAGGTCTGACGGATATGCACCGGGTAACGCGGCCGGGTGGTGTATGTGTGGTGCTGGAATTTTCAAAACCCCGTTCGTTTCCGTTCAAACAGTTATACGGTTTTTATTCAAATACGATTCTGCCGCTCATCGGGCGAATGATCAGTAAAGATTCATCGGCATACAGCTATCTGCCGGAATCGGTACAGGCGTTTCCTGATGGCCCCGATTTTCTGGGCATTTTTAAAGCAGCCGGGTTTACAAACACAAAATGGATACCTCTTACGTTCGGCATTGCCTCTATTTACATCGGACAAAAATCCTCTTAGGAGCCCTGTTGGCACTTGTGCTGACTACAGATCTGCATGCGCAGGGATACGCGTATACCCGTAAACATCTGGAGCATTACGACGATAAAATCATTCATTATGGTTTTTTCTTCGCGGCTCCCATAACGCGGTTCAACATAAAGTACAGCAATGCCTTTGTAACGGGCGATTCTGCGAGCCGGATTTATTCGCCGAACAAAACATCGTTCCGGGTCGGTTTTGTGGCAAATGCCTACATGACCGATGCATTTGACATCCGGACGACGCCGTCGATTTCGCTCTACAGCCGGGAGGTAAAGTACGACTACCCTGGCGGGACAACCCGTTCGGAGACGCGGGAGTCGGCGTGGCTGGATATTCCGTTGCTGATCAAATACAAGTCACAGCGCCGCAACAACACGCGGATGTACCTGCTGGCGGGCGGTTCATTTGCGATTGAAACAAACGTCCGGAAGAAAGAAGCATTCGGTTCAACGCGGCTCAGCACGAACACGACTGATTTTACGGTGGAGTATGGTATAGGGTTTGAGCAGTTTTTTGAATATTTCAAATTCTCGCCGGAGATCCGTTTTTCACACGGTATCCCGAATATGTTCCGTCCGACAAACAATACGGCTTCCCTGGGTATACGGCGATTGACGACACATGGTGTCACGATATACATCAATTTCGAGTAGGCGGAGAAAAAAAAGAATTTTTTTTCTCATATAACCATCTGAGCATTAGCAATTTGTTCTGTCTTTGGAAAAATAATTGAATTTTTTTTGAGGCAGGACTTGCAAAACGGCGATTTTACCCCCTATATTTGCACTCCCGAACGACGACAACGGGACGGGACAAAAAAGGGAGTTTAGCTCAGTTGGTTCAGAGCATCTGCCTTACAAGCAGAGGGTCGGGGGTTCGAATCCCTCAACTCCCACAAAGAGAAGCGAGTCAGCAATGACTCGCTTTTTTGTTTCTCGGGCTTTTCGCCCCGTTGCTTCAGGGCGTTTGCCATCCAATCAGCAGATTGGGGACGGTCCTGGCTCCCTCAACTTCCCGCCTTCAGTCCCTCACTTATACCAGCCCCAAACCTCCTGCATGGATTCACCGGCAAGGGCGGGCTTATTGATCACCATTGGTACCTGAAGTTCGGTAAGCAGAGTGCGGTTGTCGAGGCGTCCGGCTGGAAGCTGCTGTTTCGGAACAGACCGGCTTTGCGAAACAGCAAGGTTGGTGTACGTAAACGCTACCGGCAGGATATACTGTCCGGCATACTCCGTCGAAAACGCCGGTAACTTTTTCAGGGCGCCCGTCACGGCCGGAATAAACCCGTAGCCGACATTATCGGGGCTTAGCGGCACGATATGCCTGATTTGTCCCTGCGCGTTAATGTCAAACCCGATATATACCCGGCTACACAGACCTTTATTCCAGAGTTGGGCAGGGTACCGGATATGCTCGTACAGCATCGGCCGGAAATCTGGATCGGCATCCAGCGGACAATGCAGCGTTGCCGTCAGCAGGCTGTCGTAAGTACTCAGTATTCGTATAGTATTAGCGCGAGAGAGGGTATCGTCGGCAACAAGAGCTGCTACGGCATCCGGATGTTCTGCTAATGCGGCCCGTAATGCCGGACCGGTAAGCGAAACGGGCTTGATAGGGCCGTTGCCTGCCTGGAGGTAATACGTGGTCTGTGGTTTGTAGCAGGCCTTGTAGGGCGATATACCGCCTGTTTTATCAAAAGACGGGGTAATTGGTTCCAGCCGGCAGCTAACAGCTTCCATTAGTTTTGTTTTACCGGCATACCGCAGCTGGCAGTAAACGGTTCTGCCGTTGATCAACTGCTTACTATACAGTTCTCCGTTTATAGTAAACGCTTCGGGAAATACCTGTTGCGGCGCTTCTTCACCCAGCCGGAAAAATACCTGACCGGCGTAGATGTTGTAGCATATGGAGCCATGAATTTCGCGGCCGGTCGATCCTAACAGCATCGTTCCCGGCTGCCAGATGGGAAAGGTACGGTATTCACTGCCGAGAAAATGCTGTTCGTTTAACGTTTTGTCGCCCGATACCAGACAGGTGGTGGTAATCTGGCCGGAACTGTCTCTGGCGACGGTACACCACTGGCCACGGGCAGTATACCAGCTGATACAGGCAAGAATGCCGATAAAAAATCTCCGGTACATACGTGATTGGCCTGAAAATAAGATTAGCTATTGCCATAAGGCATTTGGCCGCGATCTCTAATGATGCGCCGGCGTCCGGTTGCACTTCCGCTGCTAAATCGTTATCATCGTACCAAAGTTTACGCCTATGTTAGCTGAGTTCGACCGCATTGAGGCGGAGGATATCGTAAAAGCATCGATTGAAAGCCGCTTTCAGATTCCGTTTTTTTCGTCGTATGTACAGGCTGGTTTCCCGTCGCCGGCTGATAATTACCTGGAGCGTGTCTGCGATCTGAACGACCTCTGTGTAACCAACGCCGAATCGACCTATTTCGTCCGTGTAACATCTGATTCCATGACCGGCGACCGCATCGAAGCCGGTGATGTGCTGGTGGTCGATTGCTCACGGGAAGTCGCCGACGGAAAAATTATCATTGCCTGGTACAATGGCGGGCATACCGTAAAACGCATCCACTTTGCCGGTGGTCCGTCACACGGCGGTCCGTCGCACGGTGGTCCGTCACAAAGCGATATGATTGTGCTGATGCCCTCAAATACCAAATACGAGCCGATTTACGTCCATCCCGGTGACGATTTCAAAATATTCGGCGTCGTTACCTTTGTCATCCATAAACCGCTTTAACGCCGTTATGATCGCTTTAGTCGACTGCAATTCGTTTTATGTAAGTTGTGAGCGGAGCTTCAATCCGGCGCTGGAAGGAAAGCCGGTGGTGGTCCTGAGCAACAACGACGGCAACATCATTGCCCGCTCGGACGAGGTAAAAGACTTAGGCATCAAAATGGCTGCGCCGTACTTTCAGATCCGAGAGTTGTTGAAACAGCATAATGTGGCCGTATTCAGCAGCAACTACACACTCTACGGCGATATGTCGGCGCGGATTATGGCAACCCTCGGCCGTTTTGTGGAGCATGTAGAGGTATATTCCATCGACGAGGCGTTTCTGGACCTGACCGGCTATGAATCTGTCTATCCGGATCTGACCGAACTGGCCAGAACTATCCGGCAGACGATTGCTCAGTGGCAGCGGGTGCCTGTCGGCATCGGAATCGCACCCACTAAAACACTGGCTAAAGTGGCCAACAAGCTGGCTAAGCAATCGGGTGGCATCTGCCTGCTCGACGGAGAAGAGCAGATTGAAGAAGTACTCCGGAATTTTCCGGTCGATGACCTGTGGGGAATCGGGCGGCGGTACGCGTCATTTCTGAAACACAATCACATCAAAACGGCCTGGGATCTGCGCAATGCACCGGATGAATGGCTAAGCCACCACCTGACCGTAAACGGGCTCAGGCTGGCTTACGAACTGCGCGGGATGCCCTGTAAGCTGATGGAACCGGAACCGGCGCCGAAACAGGCGATTTGTTCGGCTCCGTCGTTCGGACGCATGATTACCGACTTGGCAACTATGTCGGAAGCCTTGACGACGCATGTGAGCCGCGCGGCCGAAAAGCTGCGCCGGCAGGAGTCGGCCGCCGGTGTTATGACGGTATTTATCCACACGAACCGCTTCCGGAAATCGGCTTCCGGCGAGGTTGCGAAACAGTATTACAACAGCCGGACCATTGAGCTGCCGCATCCGTCGGCCAGTACGCAGGAGCTCGCCGGTTATGCGCAGGCGGCGCTCAAATCCATTTTCCAGTTTGGCTATCATTACCAGAAAGTGGGCGTAATTCTGTCGGGGCTGGTACCGGTCGGGTTCCGGCAGGGCAGTCTTTTTACCGATGCGC
Organism: uncultured Arsenicibacter sp.; assembly: GCF_945952095.1. Taxonomy (GTDB): domain Bacteria; phylum Bacteroidota; class Bacteroidia; order Cytophagales; family Spirosomataceae; genus Arsenicibacter. The sequence goes on from NZ_CAMFHL010000233.1 coordinate 7,883, forward strand.
CGGATGAGCGGCTGATGGCGCTGTCGCAGCTGATGGATAAGCTGAATGATCGCCACGGACGTGATCGGGTGCGGCTGGCCGGTGCAGGATTTGACACCAGCTGGCACCATCGCCGGCAGCATCTCTCTAAACGGTACACTACCCAATGGGATGACATTCTGCCGGTAAGCTAACTACCGGTCTGCCTGAATCCAGGCGACGGCATCCCACGAGAACGGTAGCCACCGGTCCCTGTTATCATCGAATACTTCGGTAGCGGCTTCGCAGGGGAAAAGTTTATAGTCAAACTTCGTATAATTTGTGGCAATATAACCCGGGTAATAAAAGGCCTTTTGTTGCTGTCGGGCATACTGAATTTTCTGCATCATCAGGTATTTCCCAAGGCTATACTTCCGGTAATCGGGATGGTAAAAATTCATGATTCCGGCAATGCTGTCGTTTCCGTTATCAAAAATACCGCCGGCAATCAGCTGACCGCGGTCACGCACTTCCACGATATACGTATCAAAAACGGACGACTCAACCCCGTTCATGAGACAGCTTTCGATTGAGGCAGCAGCATCAAAATTAATGGCATTGCGATAAGCGGTGTAAAGGGCTTCGTGCTCTTCTGAAATAACCAGAGGACGTACTGTTGTGGAAAAAATACTGTTTTGCCGCAGAATCCGCGCTTGTTTAGTACCGAACTGAACGTCATCCAGCCGCATACGCAGCCAGTAAACAGGGCATATTTTATCGTCGGCCAGAATATACTGACAGGTGAAAATATCCTGATTCATACGGAAATAGCCAATGCTCAGGAAAAAATCGAGCTCATTTCCTATCATAATAAGCAATATAAATTGCCCGGTCGGGGGGGGGGTAACGGGTAACGATGGGGGGCAAGTTACTACTAAATCCGGGATAGACCAGTCTGTAGGGCCGAAAGGACAGAATCCGGGCAGTGGTAAACGCAGTTAATGTATGGTGTATACCAGTTAAGTGCTCAAAACCGGCAGTTCAATCACCGGACAGCTGCGTAGCCCGGAGAGACCAGCCATCTTTGCGTCGAAATAAACCAACAAATACGCAAAATGAAAAAGGTAGTATTTAGCCTGCTGGCTGTATTAATGATGTTTGTCGCTTGTAAAACCTCTTCTGACCCGATGGGCCCCGACGGCGGCGGCGGCTCAACGCCTTCCGGTCTGCAGGGAAAATGGACGTATGGCGGCTCGTTTTCCGCCACAGATTTCTGGAATTATAACGGCACCTACGCCGGCAAAGGTTTTGAACAGGGAATGGTTTTCGATTTCAAGGCCAACGGAAAGTTTGACATGTACGTTATCAACGCTACAACGAGCTACAACTGCCGTACTGAAGCGTACAGCTACTTTACGGGTTCGGTAAAGTTTGATGAAAGCGCACACACGTTTACAATCACCCCGACATCGGGTAACTACCGCGGGTTCTACTCCTGCACACCCGGCAGCAATTTCAAACGTGATGCGCGGGCCGAAGAGCTGAAGCAGCAGGGAAAAACGTATTACTACGTGCAGAAAAAGAACAGCCAGGGACAAACTGTCCTGAACGTCAGTGTAACACCTGATGAAAAAGACGGCATAGAATTTAAACCATAACGGGATTGGAGGCTACCATTCAGAGGATTTACTGAATGGTAGCTCTTCAGAGGCTTTACTGAATGGCAGCTCTGCCAGCGGAATGTCATCCAGAACTCCCTGAAAGTTGAAGGTAAACGGTAATGTATAGTTCATGGTTACCGGTTTGCCCCGCCGATAGCCTGGTGTCCATTTTTTACTGGTCTGTTTCGCCAGTCGCCTCATTTCCCCCTCAAGCCCGGAAACTGCCGGCCCGATTACTTCTACATTGCTGATACTGCCATCGGTATTGACCAAAAAGCTGACCATAACTTTATTGATGACCCTGATGCCATTCGGCCTCATGGCGCTAACCGGATAGCGGAGATTTTTGAGCAGAAACTCAGCCAGGTCCTTCCGGCCGTTACCAAAGACGGGATCTATTTCCAGCTGAGTGTAACGGACCGTGTCTTCTCCCGCTGTAACGGCCCAGCCGTCGATCATTTCCCCGAACTGGTAGGTTTCCTGATAGGTATAGGAGCCGTCCAGTGAAGTCCCTTTCCAGATGCCCTGCCGGCGGCTGTCGTCGACCTTACCGGTTTCGGTAAAGACCGTATACTGTTTCGTGGCAGGATTACGCCGCCAGCTGTGGTAAACGGCTGTACCCTTACCATCCGTTACCAGTTTCCGGCCATTACTGTCCCACTGACTGACCAGACCTGTTGTATTCAGTCCTCCGGATTTATTTGCCATCCGCTGCATGGTTTCCACGGCCCGGATCTGTCCGTTCGGGTACCAGAAGGTCTGTTCAATTTCGGTCGGTCTGTATACGCTCCGCTCGGCTACAACTCCGTTCGGATGAAAATAGTAAAGGGCGCCCCGCAAGTCATTCCGTACATAAGGCTTCATAAATGCCGGTTCTCCACCCTGATAAAAACCATAGCTATTGCCATCGATACTATTCTTAGACCCGATGAAGTCTATCTGCCGGAATCCGTGAACCGTATCGTAAGGCGTGGCCGGCCCGTCTTCGTGCTCAGTCTGCCGGTAGCGGGTTGTCAATACCTTTTTCCACCGTTTGCCGGACTTCTCCATAAACGTTATATCGCCGGTCGGAAATCCCAGACTATCGACAAGCGCAATTCGCTTAACGATGGCACGCGTGGCATCTTCATGCACGCTGCTGCCGTCTCTGGCATAAAAATCAATACGCTCACCGGTCCCGATATAAACCGGCAGATCCGATTTAAACAGAACCGGTATGGCGATCTGCTGCCTGACGGGCTTACCGTTCTTTTCGGCTGGTTGCCAGGCATTGAAAAGGCTCAGCAAACGAAGCGCCTCCCGGTCGCAGTCGGGGCGAAGACTTCCCAGCACACTAATGTCAGAGAGCCGGCCGTCGGTTTCGACAACTGCCTGTAAAAAAACGCGCCCGCTGACATGATCAGCTTCGGCTTTTAAGGGGATGCGCAGATTGGTCTTAAGGTATAAATCCAGCATGGCCTGGCCACCACGCGGTTCAGCGGGTTTATCAACCTCAAACGGCTGGAAGCGTTGCTGGGCCGGCGCACAAAAAGGAAAAAGAAGAAAAAGGAGTGGAAGAAGCGGGCGTTTCATCGTTATTATTCGGATAAGTGTGTATCCAAATATATACTGTTTTGACTCAAATAGTCAAGAAGAGACCTTACAGTAAGTTTTTAGTCAATTGTCGTTGGTGATTTTACGTCATTAAATAACTTTAGCCAGCCAACATGCAGGGAAACCTGGTTGGATTGTACATAAAAAGATAAGCAAGTAAGGAGAGTACCCGGTTCCGGATTGTCCCGGATTAGTTATGCTATTACTTTCTGAAAGGAGAGTAACCGGGCATATCATGATCATTTTCTATGCAACTTTATCTGATCATTGTTCGGTATGTTGGTAACCGATATACCTATAGTGCTCAAAAAAACAACCGTAGCCGTAAATTAAAATCCGGACAAGCCCTCAGCCTGATCCCAAAACAAAAATCTGATTTTGATCTGCTGCTTTTCGCCGGAGACAGTACAGAAGCCAAAGAGCTGGCGATGTCTGTCGTGGCGCACTCATCATTTTTGCAGGCACTACCTCCTGTCAGCGAACAGGATGATGATTGATGCGTTGTACTTTCAGTACTACACAAAAAACATGAGTCATCCCGAATTTTGGGTTTGACAAAAAAGTGAAAACCTCCTG
>NZ_CAMFHL010000234.1 GCF_945952095.1 uncultured Arsenicibacter sp.
AGATAAGTACCCCACTCGCTTTTGAGCAGAAAGCTCCAGTGAATGAATTTAACAATGTTGAAAAAGCCGTTCTTCTCATCAAAGACCGCCAGCACCTTCCCCGTGTACGGGTTGACATACACCGTTTTATACATCACCAGCTCATTGAAGTAATGCCAGCCTTTCGGATCACTTTCGTAATAATAGAACTGGTAGCTGCGGGTTTTGTCGAGCGGGGCATCTACCCAGTGCAGCGGGTATTTTTCGCCCGTCTGCTGATTGATGCGCTTTTCCAGTTCCCGAAGCGGCAGTATCTGTTTCTGACTGATGTCGGTTTCGCCGTGGTGCAGGTATTCCTTGCGGAGCAGGGTCTGGACCTCGTCCTTGAAGACGTACAGCGCTCCGGTGATGCTGACGATAAACACCACCAGCCCGGTACTGAGTCCGAGCCAGAGGTGTAGTTTGCCGATGAGTTTTTTAACGTTCCCTTTCATTAAAATTTATACGAAATAGCCAGACGGGCGTTGCGGTATGCCTCAGCCTGCCAATAGTAAAACTTCGTCCAGGTGTAGTACGATCCCGAATACAGGTAGTTATTGGTCAGGTTGTTGATGTTCAGAGCCACGGCAAACTTGTCGAACCGGTACGAGATGGCAGCATCCAGACGGGTGTAGTCCGGCATGTGGTAGTCAGCTTCGGTATCGTAGGCACCGTACCAGTTTGTACGGCCGTTCTGGTACTGTACGCCAACCGCTACACCCAGGCCACGCAGGGCTCCTTTCGTCAGGCGGTAGTTCAGCCACGCGTTGGCGATGTTTTTCGCCGTGCCCGGAATCTGCTTGCCAACTATTTTCTCGTCGGTATCCTTCGTTACTTTCGCATCGTTCCAGGCATAGTTTGCCGTTACGTCGAGGCCGTCCAGGATTTCGCCGCGCAGGTCAAATTCAACGCCCGACGCTTTGGTCTGTCCCAGCTGAACCGAGAAGAACTGGTGCTGCGGATCGCCGGTCAGGACATTATTTTTCGTAATCTGGTACGCCGCCAGTGTAGCCATCCAGCGACCATTCAGCCATTCTTTTTTAATCCCGATTTCCTTGTTGCTGCCCGTAATGGGGTCAAACGCCTTACCGTCGAAGCTTGCACCGGCCTGTGGCACAAACGCCTGATCCAGAACGGCATAGGCGTTGGTGCTGTTGTTAAGCGAATAGCTTAGCCCAACGCGGGGGGTGAATTTCTTCGCATCGGTGCCGCCGCTGTACGGATTCTGATCACGAACGGTGGTATACCGGCCGGCCAGCGTCAGCCGCAGTTTTTCGTTCAGCATCCGGATTTCGTCCTGTACGTAGACCGCGCTGTAGTTGTTGTTGTAATAAACACCGCGCTCGCGGATATCCAGCGTCCGGTCGTATACCGGATAGCCCGACGCCGGCACCTGACCATAAACGGGGTGGTATACGTTAAAGCCCGCACGGCCGGTAATGGCTCCTGTCTGGCTCCAGTCATGGTAAAAATCCTTATCACCCATATCGACACCGATCAGCAGGCGGTGGCCGATTTTACCCGTTTTCACGTCGCCGTTCAGGAAAAACTGACCTACTTTCATCACGCCCAAAGCATCCCAGATCGACGCACCACGCAGCAGGGTATCGCCTTTGAAGCCGGTCGGCCACAGCGACTGACCCACCTGATTGAAGGTTACGTAGGCAATCTGGCCGGTAAATTTCCAGTTGCTGTTGATCGTATGTGCCAGCGTCAGGAAGAGGCTGTGATCGTTGATATTCGTTGGTTTCATATTCACCTCCGCCGTCGTAAATTCGACCGGAAGGTCGCCCAGGCGATTCGGCGAGAAGGCATAATTAGACCCGATAGCCGACATCTGGTTGAACTGGTAGTTGTATTCGGCCGTCAGCGAGGTCCGTGGGGTAAACTGAAATTTCAGTACCGGTGCCACCGACACACGGTTGTTAAATTCAAAGTCGCGGTGTGAGCCTTTCATCTGGCCCATCAGGTTCAGCCGGAACAGGACCTTTTTATCCTTGCTCAGCGCGCCGTCAAAATCCAGCGTGGTGCGGTAGGTATCAAAGCTGCCGATGGTCATTGATGCCTCGCCTTTGGTGATCCCCGTCGGTTTTTTGGTTACGATATTATAAAAACCGCTTGGTTCGCCGTTGGCCAGCATGAACCCCGCCGGACCTTTCACAAACTCGATGCTTTCGACCATGCTCATGTCTTCGGCAACCGGTCCGAAATCCGATTGTACGTTCATCCCGTTGCGGAAACCCGGAATCCGTGAGCCACGCATAAAGATGTTGGCATAAATGTCCCAGTGCTCCATTTTAGCGGCCCCGCTGACGTTGCGGGTTACGCCTTCCAGAATGTCAAATATCTGCTGGTCTTTCAGCGTCTGGGCCGTTACGACCTGAATATTCTGCGGAATTTCAATCAGCGGCGTCTTTAACCGCAGCGACACCGACGGATAATCCGTCAGGTATTTACTCGGGTTGGCCGTCACCAGTACTTCCTGTAACTGCCTGGCATTTTCCTGAAGGACAAAATCTACCGTTGCCGTTTCGTTGGCAGAAACCATTACTTTTTTTGCCGTTGCCTGAAGCCCGACAAAGCTCGCTTCAATCGTATGCTCCCCTGCTTTAATGCCTTTAATCTCGTAGTTCCCGCTTGAGTCAGCCACCGTTCCCTTGCCGAGACCCTTTAGAAAAATGGTAACGTATTGAGCCGGTTTCCCGTCTGAGGTAGTTACCGAACCCTTAATCGTACCTTGCTGGGCAAACACGCTTCCACTCAGAAGCATGAACAGTAAAAGCAATCGCATTTTTATATTTCTTTAGATTAATTCCAAACAACAGCACAAAAGTAGAACTGAAATCGATTTCCGCAAAATTTATTTAGAATTAATCAAAACAAAAATCACCTGTTTTGAAGAAAGAGGTTACTAACAAGTCTGTATGTGGCATACTATGGTGAGGCTATGCAGGCAGGTCCGATTCGTTATTTTAACGGTGTGATCGTCAGTATAAAATCAGTGGCTAATAAGTAACTTACCAGGCTTTTTTGATTTTACTACAGAGCCCATTTCCAACCTGTTTTAGTTAACAATGCTGTTTAACAAACCCTTTCGAAAACCCATACTGGGAACTGCCCTGCTGGCTATGGCGGTGGTATCCTGTATGAAAATGAACACCGGCCGATCGTCGAAAATGGACACGAAGCCGCTGGTGGTCAGAGAAGACGCGGCAACGGCCCGTGCCCGCGCGAAGGAAATCCGCGAGAAAACCGCTATCAAACTGGCCGATGGCCTCAAACTCGACCTGTGGGCCACCGACTCCCTGGCACCGGACCCGGTAGCAATGGACATTGACGTGCAGGGGCGCGTGTACATCAACCGCACCAACCGGCAGAAAAACTCGGAATTTGACATCCGCGGCCACCGCGACTGGATGACGCCGTCGATTGCGCTCCAGACGGTTGAAGACCGCCGCGCGTTTCTGCACAGTACCTTCGACCCGAAGAAAAGTAAGGAAAACGAGTGGGTTAAAGACCTGAACGAAGACGGCTCCCACGACTGGAAGGATCTGGCCGTGGAAAAGGATGAGGTCTGGCGCCTCGAAGACACCGACGGCGACGGACTGGCCGACATCTCTACGCGGATCATCAATGATTTCTTTGATGAAATCACCGACGTGGCCGGCGGGATTCTGGTTCGGGCGAAAGACATGTTCATCACCATTGCGCCGGACGTCTGGCGGCTGCGTGATACCAACAACGACGGTATTCCGGATCAGAAAACGTCGATCAGCCACGGCTATGCCGTACACATCGGTTTCGGCGGTCACGGCATGTCGAACCCGATTGAAGGCCCGGACGGCAAAATTTACTGGAATATCGGCGACATCGGGGCCAACATCACCGCACCCGACGGTAAAAAGCACAACCGGTCGAACGAAGGCATCATCGCCCGCGCCAATCCGGACGGCAGTGATTTTGAAGTCTTTGCCGGTGGGCTGCGGAACACCCACGAATTTGTGTTCGACGAATACGGTAACCTGATCAGCTCGGACAACGACGGCGACCACCCCGGCGAAAGCGAACGGCTGGTACACGTGGTCGAAGGCTCCGACGCGGGCTGGCGCTCTAACTGGCAGTATGGCAAATATACCGACCCGAAAAACAACAGCTACAAGGTCTGGATGGACGAAAAGCTGTTTAAACCCCGCTGGGACGGTCAGGCGGCCTACATCATACCACCGATCATGAATTTCCATAACGGTCCAACGGGTATGGTCTACAACCCGGGCACTGCTCTGGGATCGGCCTGGAAAAACAAGTTCTTCCTCGTTGAATTTGTCGGTAACCCGGCCCGTTCGCCGATCTGGTCGTTTGGCCTGAAACCGAAAGGCGCTTCGTTTGTCCTCGACGGCGAACAGAACATCCTGAACGGTATTCTGCCAACGGGCATCCGTTTCGGTCCCGACGGTGCGCTGTACGTGGCCGACTGGATCAACGGCTGGGATACCAAAAACTACGGCCGCGTCTGGAAGCTGGACGTAACCGACGACAAGAATGACCTGAAAGCGCTGCGGGCTGAAACCAAACGCCTGATGCAGCTCGACTACATGGCCCAGACAGAGGACATGCTGTATTCGCTGCTGTTTAATCCCGATATGCGCATCCGTCAGAAAGCCCAGTTCGAACTGGTTGACCGCGGAACCAAAGGGGCGGCTACCCTGAACAAGGCCATTGCTCAGACTCAGAACCAGCTGGCCCGTATTCACGCCATCTGGGGCGTAGGCCAACTGACCCGTCAGGACAAGGTGAATGCCTCATCGCTCTTGCCGCTGCTGAAAGACAGCGATCTGGAGATTGTGGCGCAGGCGGCCAAAATGCTCGGCGATGCGGCCATTCCGGAGGCCGGCCCGCAACTGGTTCCGTTACTGGCCAGTAAAAACCCGCGTGTGCAGTTCTACGGGGCACAGGCCATCGGCCGGATCAAGTACCAGCCCGCCATCAACCCGCTGCTGGACATGATCAAGGTTAACCATGATGAAGACGTTTATTTGCGCCATGCGGCCGTACTGGCCCTATCGCGGATTGGTCAGGCAGAGCCAATGGTCGCCCTTGCCAGCAATCCGGATAAGTCGCTCCGGCTGGCGGCGGTGCTGGTGCTGCGCCGGTTAGCCAGTGACCAGATCAACATTTTCCTGCAGGATAAAGACGAATACATTGTGGCTGAAGCGGCGCGTGCGATCAACGATGACCTGTCAATTCCGGCATCGCTGCCGGCGCTCGCAGCCACGCTGAAAGAAACGCGGTTTACGTCGGAGCCGTTACTGCGCCGCGCCATCAACGCCGCACTGCGGGTTGGCGGTGATCAGGAACTGGAAACGCTGATCGCCTTTGCCAAACGCAAAGACGTTGATAAGGCAATCCGGGCCGAAGCCCTGGCCACCCTCGGATCATGGGCCAGCCCGTCGGTACTTGACCGTGTCGATGGTCGCTACCGAGGTCCGGTTCAGCGGAATCTGGCAGCGGTGAAAGCAAAAATTCAGCCCCATGCGCTGGCGCTGTTGCAGCAATCGGAGCCGGAAACACAAATCGCGGCGGCACAGATGTTCAGTCAGCTGGGTATGAGCGAAAATAACGCGGCCCTCGCCAAAGTGCTGGACGGCAACGCCGCGCCGGAAGTTCGTTCGGCTGTTCTGACCGCACTCGGCAAACTGAATTACAACGGCATGGAAGCCGCCATCCGCAAGAGCATGACCGACGAAAACGCCGATGTACGGGCAACGGCCCTCGGGCTTATGTCGGGTCAGACGTTATCGCAGGACGCCCTGGCCGATGTATCGAAAGTGGTATTCGATAAGGGAAGCATTAAGGAGCAGCAGCAGATGTTACGCGTACTGAGCGCGCAGCCGGCCGACAAAACCGAACGGATCCTGTCGGGACTGATTGACCAGCTGGCCGATAAGAAGCTGTCGCCAAGCCTTACGCTCGAACTGAATGAAGCGGTAGAAGCGTCCAAATCATCGGCACTGGCCGCAAAACTGGCCCCGCTGAAGGCCAGCGGTGATGGGGTAGCAGCGTTTAAGGACGCGCTGTATGGCGGTGATGCCCTCGCGGGTCGCCGGATTTTCAACACCAGCACGGCTGCCGAGTGTGTACGCTGCCACGCGATTCGCGGGCAGGGCGGTGAAGTTGGCCCGTCGCTGACGTTCATCGGCGACGTACTGACCCGTGAGCAGATTCTACAGGCGCTGATTGAGCCGAGTGCCCGCATCGCGCCGGGTTTCGGTACGGTTTCGTTAACGCTGAAAGACGGTCAGAACGTTACCGGTATTCTGTCGCAGGAAAATGAGCACGAGCTTGTTCTGAAAACATCGGAGGCCGAACCGCTGAAAATACCGTTAGCCCGGATTGCGAAGCGTGAAAACTACCCGTCGAGCATGCCGCCAATGGGTCTGCTGCTCTCGAAACGCGAAGTCCGGGACGTAGTTGAGTTTCTGTCGAATCTGAAGAAGAAGTAAAGAAGCGGAGAGCAGGGGGCGTGGGGCGAAGGGCAGAGAGCGTAGAGCAGAGAGCACTACTCCCTATGCCCTTCGCTCTTAGCTCATTCGCCGGTAGGCTTCGTCCAGAATGGCGGCGGTTGAACTGGTGCCGATGCGTTTAACACCCATTTGCTGAATGCGCAGCGCTTCGTCCAATGTCCGGATACCACCCGACGCCTTTACCTCGACGTTTGGCCCGATGTTGGCCAGCATCAGCCACAGATCGTGTTCGGTAGCCCCTTTATAGTCATAACAGCCGTCGGCGCCCTTCACAAACCCGAAACCGGTTGACGTTTTTACAAACGCGACACCAATTTCCGTGCAAAGCCGGCAGAGCCGGATTTTACAGGCATCGTCAGGCAGGTAATCATTTTCGAAGATCACTTTTACGGTGGCATTCCCCCGCTGACAAGCCAGATTCACCAACCGGATTTCATAGGCGATATATTCCCAGTCGCCGCTCAGCACCTTACCAATATTAATCACCATGTCAATTTCGGTAGCTCCGTCCTGACAGGCCTGCAAGGATTCCGCCACTTTGAGATGTGCAGGCTGACTGCCGTGCGGAAACCCGACTACAGTACAGACCTTGACATCGCTGCCAGCCAGCAGTTCGGCCGCCATCGGCACCGCATAAGGCTTGATGCATACTGATGCCACATTGTATTTGAGTGCCAGTTGACACCCGGCTTTCAGCTCCGCATCCGTCAGGGTCGGGTGCAACAGCGCGTGGTCGATCATTTTCGCCACGGATTCGAGTTGCTTCAGTGTCATGCCTGCGGTAAAAGGTTAGTGTACAGCGCCGGCAGCAACGACAGGGCATTGGCCGTGGTATGGCGGGCGACATCTTGGATTGAAATACCTTTCAGGTCGGCGATGCGTTGCGCAATCTGTTGCAAATAGGCTGGTTCGTTGCGTTTGCCGCGATACGGGACCGGTGCCAGATACGGACTGTCGGTTTCCAGAACCAGGTGTTCCAGGCCAATATGGGGCAGTACCTGATCCAGCCCGCCGTTTTTAAACGTCACGACCCCGCCGATCCCCAGCTTAAAACCCATATCCACCGCGCGGCGCGCCTCGTCGAGCGTCCCGACAAAGCAGTGAAAAATACCGGTCAGGTTGGGTAAGGCCAGCTGTTCAATCACGTCAGCGGCTTCGGCAAAGGCATTGCGGTCGTTTCCCGAGCGCGTATGCAGCGACACAAACAGATTCTGCTGCGCCGCCCACTGCAACTGGGTACGGAACGCCTCAAACTGCCGGTCAACGTGGGTCATGTCCCAGTAAAAATCCAGCCCGATTTCGCCGACGGCAATAAACGGGTGTTTGCTCAGCTCGGCCTCGACAACAGCCAGTTCCTGCTCCACGGTTTCGTTGACATAGGTCGGGTGCAGGCCCATCATCGGCAGGCAGCGTTCGGGATATTGGTCAGCCAGTGCCATCATGCCGGCAATGGTTTCCTGTGCACAGTTGGGCATCCAGATCTGGCTTACGGGCAACGACCAGGCCCGCGCCAGCATATCATCACGTGTACCTTCGGGCTGCCCGTTCAGCATGCGGTCTGCCTCGAATTTTTCGTCGTAAATATGCGCGTGTGTATCAATCAGATTCATGCCGCAAAGGTACGGAATTACGGGGGAAGCTGTCTACAACTTAATCCGGTACAGCCAGTATGGGTACACCACCCGGTCGGTGCCGTCGTGGTAGCGGGGCGCGCGGTCGAGCTGTGCCATCGTGACATACAGGTAGCCGTCGGGCCCGATGGCGTAGGAGTCGGGCCAGTGAATGCGTTTGTCCTGCACGAGCGTTTCCAGCTTGCCCGCCGGTGTGCGCCGGCGAATGACCTGCTCCTGTGAATCGCCCATGTAGACGTTTCCGGCGGCATCGGCAATCATGCCGTGGCTGAAACCGGCTTCTCCGAGGTCTTCAACGGCCGCCGATACCTGCGCTGCGGTATAAGCCGGATCATACAGGAATTTGGTCTGAATGCGGTACAGACGCTTTTTGGTAATGGGCCTGAAGTAAAAATACTGCCCGTCGTGGGTCAGGGCAATGCCGTTTACGTTGCTTGAGAACGGCCGGCCAGCCTGATCCCGCACGTCTTTCCCATCGATGCTCAGGACCGTATTCGGGTCGGCTTTGGTGGAAACGTCGCCTTGCAGCAAAGTACGGCTTTTGCCCGTTTTCAGGTCAAGCACCACCACTGCCGACCGGCCGGGATCCGACAGGTACGCCACCTGACGGCCGGCATCGACCTGTACATCGTTCAAACCGGCACCCGGCAAGTCGTCGAACCGATAGACACGCTCAACCGTACCGTCCAGTGTTAGTTTTACCAGCTTGATGCCTGCCCGAATCGGTTTCATGCCGGTCGGGTTTGCCAGATCAAGCGCCCATATGGCATCACTCCGGTCGATAAACAAGGCCTGCACGCTCAGGAAATGGTCCTGCGGCCGTGCCGTGTCCCATCTGTTCCATTCCGGATTCGGAAACGGTATCAGCTTACCGTTGGGCAATACTTCAACGACAGCATGCGCATAGTTGTCCGTCCATTTCGGGAAACTGACGAACAACCGGCCTTTTTTTGACATCGCTACCCCCACGGGCTGTAGCTTTCCGAATGATCGCACTTCCTCCAGTCCCTGCGCCTTTACCGGCAACAGGGCAATGAGTGTGCAGAGCAGGAGCAAACTATAGTTTTTCATACGTTTTTTAGAATCGCTGTACGGGATGTATACATCCCGTACAACATAACAGCGGATTTGTAATCCGCTGTTATGTTGTGTTTTATATTCCATACACGGATTGCAAATCCGTGGTTATGGCGTTCAGGATTCAGAAATCCTGAATAGCAAAATCATCAGGCCAAAACAATGCCTTCTGTTTCCCGATAGGCATCGCGCATGGTAAGTGTCAGACCAATGCTTTCCAGAACGATGTCAGCGTCAATGTCAGCCGCTTCGGAGGCAATGTACCAGAAGCCATAGTCATTTTTGCGAAATACCTCAGCGCGGACACGGGTCGAATCAATAAGCAAATATTCCTGAAAGCCCGGGATACCCCTGTATAAACGAAACTTTTCACCCCGATCATAGGCTGCTGTACCAGGCGACAATATCTCACCGAGCAGGCAAGGATTCGTTAATGTGTCCCGGTTCATATCACTATATTGATTCGGACCACAAATAACAACCAGATCAGGGTATGTGTATAACCCATTGGCTTCAACCAGAATCCGCTGATCACTGGAATAATTACGACAACCTGTGCTCCGTCTGAGATGGCTACCGATAGCAAAGGAAACATTTTCCTTAATTGCATTATGATTCGTTGATGCACCGGCCATTGCGAATACTTCTCCCTGAAAATATTCGCTTTTATAGGCGGCGTTGCGCTCCCGTTCCAGATAGTCTTCGGGGGCTATAAACGACTGGTTCAGAGCAGACATATACGAGTAGGTTATCTCCGTAAATTTAAAACTTTTCGTACAACGATTTTAACTGCGGGTCTTCTTCTTTGTTGCGGATATCCTGCCGCAGGCCCTCCACACCATCGACATCCAGCAGCAGACCGAGCGCCTGATAGGCCCCGAACCGGACAAACCACGGCTTTTCAAAACGGGCTACATTTTCCAGCAGCGGCAGGGCTTTCCGTTGCAGATCAATGGATGAACGGAGCAGGTATTTGCCGAACACCTGGATAAAATTGTACGCCTCCTGTGGTTTCAGCTGCTTCAGATTCGTCACAAACCAATCGTAACGGGCCGGATCAGCTTTGGTCGCGTAATACTCCGCGACCGCCGTCAGAATATCTCCGTTGGCGGACTGCTCAAAGCGAGCGGCCACTTTCGCGGCATCGGCCGGTTGTTGTTCCAGGTAATTTTCGAGCGCTACCGAGGCCACCAGATACGAACTGTCGGCTAAGGCAGCCTTCAGCAGCGGCAGGTTGGCTTTGCCGTCGATGGAATTGAGCGTCAGCAACGCTTCGGCCCGGACAGCCGGCTTTTTGTCGTGTTGTGCTTTGTCGCGCAGCAGCCGGACAACCTCCTCCCGCAGCGGCCCTTTATAGTCGGCAAACTGGTTAATGGCCGATTGCCGGACCCGCCAGAAAGGATCGTTCAGGGCTTCGACCAGCTTGCGCTGGGCCGCTATGTCGCCGAAGAACCCTTTGTCCTTATCCCCCAGCCGGAGTACCGCGTCCTGGCGTTCCTGATAGGCCAGCCGCCGGTCATACTGAAACAGCGTCATGCGCAGGTCCCGCTCCTGCTCTATCGTCCCGACCATGCGGTGATCGGCGTCAAATACCACCAGATCAGGCTCCTGTTCGGCCGGAAACGTAAACGACTGCCGCGCCTGCGTCATCACAATGTCGTGCGTGGTCAGCTTGCCTTTTACCCAGACATCGACTTTCAGCGGTAACCGGTAGACCGGTGTGTACGGCCCGCTCGCCTGCTGACTGGCCACCAGCGTTACGTAGCCGGGCACGTAGCTTTGTTCTACCTTGATCGTCGCGTGTCCCGGCGCCAGAAACCACTGATTGAAAAACCAGTTCAGGTCCTGACCGGTCACCTCTTCAAACATTTCACGCAGATCGGCCAGCTCGGCCGTTTTATACTGATAGCGGGTCAGGTATTGCTTCAGCGCGGTAAAAAAGGCCTCATCCCCTACCATCCGGCGCAGGTAATGGAGCACACGGCCGCCTTTCTGGTATGAGTGACTGTCGAACATATCCTCCCGGTCGGCGTACCCGTACCGGATCAGGGGTTCCTGTTTCTGCTCGGCTTCGTTGAGGTATTGATTCAGGTCGGCCAGCAGGTGTAGCTCGGCTTCGTCGTGGCCACGGGCGTTTTCGTACCACAAATACTCGGCATAGGTTGCAAACGCCTCATTCAGCGGCAGGTTGGCCCACGACTCGCAGGTAACGAGATCGCCGAACCAGTGGTGGGCCAGTTCGTGGGCAATCACGTCGTCCGAATCACCGTCCAGCAACTGACGCCGGTCCATGTGTACGCCTTCCTGATGCACGGTGGCCGTTGTATTTTCCATGGCCCCGCTCACAAAATCCCGCACCACAATCTGGC
>NZ_CAMFHL010000235.1 GCF_945952095.1 uncultured Arsenicibacter sp.
ATCCCGTATTCTGCTGAATGCGATTCTGTACGGACCGTTCCTGAACGCGCCGACCGGTCTGCCGGTTGGCGAGGAAAATTAGGTGGGTACTCTATAAAAAAAACAGGCCGGACCAATGGTCCGGCTTGTTTTTTTTTCACACAGATTTGGTAAGATTACTTCTCTGAACGAACAGCTTTCGGTTTCGCCGGGCTGCCCAGCAGCTCATCAATATCCTCATTAAACTCTTTTACAAATGCTTCGTAGTACTGCCCCGTTGCAGGGCCGGTGTAACCCGTATGTATTTTAGTAACCTCGCCCTTACGGTTAATGTAGATAGTCGTCGGAAAGGACAGCACCTCGCTCAGGGCCGGCAGGACCGATGAGGCAAACTTCTTGTCGGCAATGCCGGCAAACAGGATATCATAGTCAACGCCAAAGCGTTTTTTCAGGGCTTCCAGACGGGTCTTTGCAAAGGCAGGGTCATTTTTGCGTTCAAAAGCCAGCCCGATTATTTCAACGCCACGGTCACGGTTTGCCCGGTACCAGGGGGCAAGGAAGCTGGTCTCATCCAGACAGTTGGGGCACCAGCTGCCAAGAATCGTGACGACGACAGCCTTACCCTGGTATTTCGGATCTTTCAGCGAAACCGGCTTACCGGTAAATGCATCCGGGAAGGTGAAGTCAAACGGTACGCCTTCCTTTACTTTCGTCAGCGTATAGGCATCGGGCAGGGCCGCCTGTTCGTTCCGCGTACCTTCCACCGGCTGACTGCCGCGGGCATTAATGATTTCGGCGGTCAGGGTATTCCCGCTAACTTTACCTTTGATCAGCGAAGGATTCGATCCGCTGAATGCCGACAGGAAAAACTCATCGCCCTTGACGGAGCCTTCGAAATAGCGTAAGTCTCCGGTGGTAGTCAGAAACGTACCGGTCAGCTTACTGCCATGCTGTTCAAACACACCAACGGTTTTATTACCGCCTTTACCGATCTGTACATCCCACTTGCCGTGCAGACTTACACTTGCCTGAACGAGCTGTTCGAAGAAGCGGTACTTCTTACCTGCCTCTGCCGTGAAGGCGATACCCTGATCCGCAGCCCCGTTCCGTTTGAAGGACCCTGTCAGCGTTTTATTGTTTTCGATGCGGGCGGCGAGCGTTGCATCATAAATTTCAACCGGAATAAAAACCGAGTCTGCACGGGTAGTAATGCCCTTCAGTTCAAACCGTTCGGAGCCGTTCAGCAGATAGGCAGTCTGGCCTTTCAGCTCAAAATTAAACGGTGCCTGCTGACCGTTTGCCAGCGAAAAAGAACCCCGCCACAGCCCCTGCTGTAGCGCTGACTGAGCATTGGCCGGCTGACCGGCGGCTGCTAATCCGGATAAGAGTAAAAGTGAATGGAGACGCATCGTTTAACTGGTTGTATGAGTGTTGACTAAATTGATTATGAAACGTAGGGTACTAATTCATTCAGATTAACCTGGAGCAGGTAAGGCTCCAGTTCGCTGGTATCAATGAATCCTCGTACGAGGCAGACCTCATACCCTTTCTGGCAAATCCAGATCTCCGCGAAAAACGACTCCAGGGCATACAGATGCAGCCAGTACCCGGATACACGCCTGGTCATCAATAATGTTCCGTCAGCCCACACACTGTCAATCTGTTCATCCCAGCTGAGTCCCGAAAAAGAAGAGAGCGTTTTCATCCTTAATTGCCACTGTATTACTACCGATACTCCTGGTACTGGATAGAGTATTAGTATTTATAATCTATCAATTTTATAGTTTATTTGCAAATAAAAAAAGGTTCTGCCAGACTTGCAAATGCAGAACCGTATGAACGCAGAGAAAATGCAGAAAAATACAGGAGCCATTTTCAGGTGTAGCCGCCCGGGATGCGCAAACTGATACCTGTGCCGGCATTAGCACCGGCGGCGATCGGCTGTCATCAGGTAGTCAGCACATACTGTAACAGGATGCCTGCCAGTGCACCGGTTAAGACAAGCAACGGTTCGCTTACCTTTTTCAGATAGATCAGCGAAAGGAGTGCGGCTGAGGCAATGAGTACTGACGGCACATCCGTCAGCTGCCGGCGGGCCAGAACAATAACGGCACCGGCAATGGCCCCGACCGCGGCAATGGTAATGCCCTCGACGAAATGTCTGACATCAGCATTTTTACCCCATTTTTTAAAGTAAGGAGCAGGCAGCACCGTAAAGATATAACAGGGAAGAAACGTAGCCAGAGCGGCCACACAGGCCCCGGGTAATCCGGCAACCAGATACCCGATAAATCCGACGGTGATCACGACCGGCCCCGGTGTTATCATAGCGACGGCGACGGCATCCAGAAACTGTTGTTCGCTCAGCCACCCATATTCATGCACAACGCCCCCGTACAAAAACGGAACAATTGCCAGACCACTGCCGAAGACAAAAGCGCCGGCTTTTAAAAAAAATAAAGCCAGTTTCCATAATGTTCCGCCTTCTGTCAGGAAAAATGTTTCCGGAATAAATGCGGTTACCGTGAGTTGCGTAACTGACAGGGATAGTATATTCCGCTTTTTCAGGAGCCAGTATATTACACCGATGCCGGTAATAAGCCATAAAATTTCCTGTTCTGTCCACACCGTCACCGCAGCAGAAAGCAGAAAAAGAAAGCCCGCCGGGAATCCGGCAGGGACCGTTTTCCTGATCAGTTTATAACTCCCGAAGGTGATAATGCTAATTACGGTTGCACCGACGCCATAAAAAACGGCCTGCATAAATGGCAGTCCTTCAAACCGGACGTAAGCAAAGCCAAGGGCAAGTACCATCAGAAAAGAAGGCAGGACAAACGCAATACCTGCCAGCGTGGCTCCGGTGATCCCGTAATGGATGTAGCCGATATAAATGGCAAGCTGCGCCGCAAGTGGCCCTGGAGCAAGCTGTGCAAGCGCAAGACCTTCCTTATAGTCTTCTTCGGCCAGCCACTTCCGGTTTACCACCAGATCTGTGTGCATGGCACTCACCAGCGCCGGCGGGCCGCCGAAACCAACGGTCCCCAGTTTCAGAAAATAGCGGGAAAGCTCAGAAAGCGTGTAAGCGGTCGTTTGCCGGCTCATTGGGGTAAACGGTTTAAAATGTGATACCGAACTGAAAACCAGCCGTTACGGTCGTGGGCCGGTCGTTGCCGAAACGAACCGGTATGGGTAATGCCACAAAATAACCATTGGCTTTCGTACGCTTAACAATCTTGTTCAATACCGGCGTAAAGCCATAGCGGCCGGAGGTTTCGAAAGCAAGGCGGTTGGCGAGGGTAAAGTTATTGCCGAGGTCAACCAGTATGCCGGGATGAAATAACACATTCGAGACCTTACTCACCTGCCTGTCGGACCGGATTGTCGGGACAATCTCTACAGAAAAGCCGACTTTTTTGGTTTTCCATACGTTAAGGCCCATCGGAAAGCCGACGGCATAATAGGATGTAAAATTGAACTCGTGACTTTGGGATGATAGAGTTACAATGGGATGAAGTATACCAAGGTAGCCATTGAAACGTGGTAAAGGTTGCGGTGCGGGTGCCGACTGGGCAGATAAGCTGACCGGCGTAAGCAGACAGGCAACCCCGGCAATGAGTAAGCGGAATACGGTTTGTAGTGATGCTGACATCCTGATTTGTTTTTTCTGCAAATCTGAGGATTCGGCCTTGCCGGAAATAGAACCGGTTTTATCTCTTTGTATCCGTTTTACCTTTTCCGATATTCTTCCGGTATTCGGAAGGGTTAACCTGCATCACCATTTTGAAGATTCGGGTAAAATGGCTCTGATCCGAAAAGCCGGTCAGGTAAGCAATCTCCGACAGCGAATACCGGGTTGTCGTCAGCAGTTCGATGGCGCGCTCAATGCGCAGCTTACGGATATATTCGCCGTACGACAAATTATCAAAATAACGGCCGAATACCCTGGACACATAGGCCGGATTGACATCGAGACTGCGGGATAGTTCGGTCAGTGTCAGGTTGGTATCTATCTGATCCTGAATGCGGTTTTTCAGCTCCTCAACCCATTCCGGAATTTTTCTGGCGCTGGCTGTTTCCTTCTGGTAGGTGTGCAGTACCTCTAACAGTATTTTCTCAACCGGGCTCTGGGTATGTCTGGTCTCACGCAGGTGTTTAGCCCAGCTGTAGAGGGCATCATAGATCAGCATGCCATAGTCGAGTAACTCCTTGTCATCCTGCATATTAAAGGCAAGCCCCGCCGAAACAGCCCAGAGGCCGGCCGACTCCCTTGCCAGGGAATGGTCATCCGTATCGGCGCCTCTGACAATAGGTGCCAGCACGTGGAGTGCCTCATCATCAAGACGGTGCTTTTTCAGGAAATAATCAAACGTACACTGGTCTTCGTAGTGCGTGTATTCGACCCCGGGAATATCAAACGGAATGGCGTTCAATCGTTCTGCGGTCTGAATTACTACTTCTGCCGGCACAAACATGATGTCAGCGTCACGGTCAATGAATCGTCTGATGAGCCAGGGGCAGGCTATGCGGTCAATTTTGGGTCTTTCGCGGGTTATCCAGATCATTCGTTTACAGAATTGGGGCTTATCCTGCCGTTGGTAAGCGCGGGTCAATCGGGTAAGGCTGAATCGACAGGATCCGGCACTCACGGTGCAGGCTATGCAACGGATCCAGCAAGACATTACGCGACGGAGACAGGGGTACTACTGCGGAAGGGATCGCCAGGCACAGGCACGCATGGAGCGCGAACTGCTGTTCGGCAAACTGTGGCAGGCCGGCAGGTGTCGCATAGGGATTGTCCCAGCCCGGCGGCAGCTCGTCTACGCTGATCGCGTGTATGGAGTGATCGGGTACGGCAATTTCACACAGAATCAGGGGAGGCAAGTCCGCTAATGGCGTGCCATCCAGGTGCACCATGTATTCCAGAAAACATAGTTCCGGTGTAGTAGCGGTGTAAACCATTGGACGCCCTTTCGCATTCCAGCGTCCACCGCGTAGCCTGGCCCCCGTTCCTTCCAGGATGCTGTCGTGATGTGCGTCAGTCTGGATCCGGTATAACGTCAGCGCCATTAGCTAAA
Organism: uncultured Arsenicibacter sp.; assembly: GCF_945952095.1. Taxonomy (GTDB): domain Bacteria; phylum Bacteroidota; class Bacteroidia; order Cytophagales; family Spirosomataceae; genus Arsenicibacter. Next base: position 5,055 of record NZ_CAMFHL010000235.1, read on the forward strand.
AACACCATAGTCAATACGTCCCAGGATGTCTTCAACCAGCTGGACGCCGGTTGTACTGTCCAGCAAATCCAGCGGGGACCGGTTGCCCAACAGGCGCAGGGGCCGGCTTAGCCAGCGGTTGAATTTGCCCTGATCCTGAAAAACCGTTGTTCCATAACTGGCCAGACGCCCCAGAAGCAGCAGCTTTTCGGACGTAGCAGCATCGAGCCGCTCAGCCTTAGCCTGCCGGTGGAAGGTGGCTACCGATTGATTAAGCAACCGTGCCATCTCCTTATCGGTTACCCCCAACAGTCCGGCAATACGTCCGGACTCAGTACCCGTCAGCCCCTGACGGGAGCGATCGATGAGTTGAAGCGCCGTCATAGGCTGAAAAAAGGGCTTATGCCCGCTGGTATAAGCAGGTGCTTGCGTTGCCATGATTGATCCATTCAGAGAATGACATGCTCATTTGATAGCAATATAACAATCTTTTGATAGTTCCGGTTCATAATGAGACCGAAACTATCAATGCTGTGGCTTGCGGAATTATTCAGGCCTCATCAGTCTGATCCATTTGTGCCCGGGGCAGGCACCAGTAGTTTGCCGGCCGGGACCGTTACGGTAATTACCACCTGTACCTGACTACCATCTTCCCCATAGGCAGTCAACACATAAGGGCCGGGCAGGGTAATGTTATGGGCAACTGCAACATACTGACCACCTGTCCGGTACAGATTGCTGAACACATAGCCGCCGGGACCGGTAAACCGGAACGAATAGCCCTGGCAGGGAACCGAAAGCCTGATCGGACTACTGGTCAGCGGCACGGTAGCCGTGTAGCTGAAGACCTGAGCCGGTAAGCCGGCCCGCACATGTACCAGCGTTGTGGACACACACGCGGATCCCGTACCGTTGCCGGCACTAACCTGATACGTACCCGCCTGACTCACCGGAAACAGTCCCGTGCTGCCGGTCGTATAGATACCCGGACCGGTTAACGTATAGCTGGTGGCCCCTGCTGCACCTGCTGAAATTGTGACTATCGGATTAGCCATGCCTAAAACACCGCTGACCAGGGCGGTTACCTGCCCGACCCCGGCCGTGCTGCCGGTTACTGATGTACTGGCGGTGGCCGAGCAGCCATTGGCGCCGGTGACCGTTACAGTATACACACCAGGTGCATGTACGGCTGCGGTATTACCGTTATTGATTTGTACTGCTCCGTTGCTGAATGCATATGTAAACGAGCTGGATGGGGTCGCCGTGAGGGTAAGTGTTTGTATAGAACAGCTAAGTATACCACTGTTGCTGGTTGTCAGTGTAGTGGATGGCAGCGCATTTACGGTCAGGCTGAACGCGCTGGTGGTAATACTGGTACAAGCACCCGTTATGACAGCTGAATAGCTGCCCGCGTCTGTTTCGGTAACATTAGTAAGCGAAAGGGTAGCTGCTGTCTGACTGGCTACCGGCGTACTGAAACTGTCTTTATACCACTGATAGCTAAGAGAAGTACCAGAAACCATCACACGAGTGGTGACGCTGCTACCAACACATACCGCAGAGCCGGTAGCCGGCTGCGTAGTAATCGAAAAACCGGCATTTAAGAGAAGCGATATACTGTGAGAGCCATAGTTGGCTACAGCCAGATCAGGTTTACCATCAGAGTTGAGGTCGGCAGCCACGATTGATTTAGGGCGCAAACCAACAGCGAGGTTAATGGGCAAGCCAAAACTGCCGTTGCCCTGCCCTGACATTACTGAGACATTGTTGGAGCCATAATTGGCTACTGCCAGATCAGGTTTCCCATCGCCGTTAAAGTCGCCCAATGCCATTGAATAAGGATATGAACCAGCAGCAGAGTTGATGGCCTGGCCAAAATTTCCAGAGCCTGTACCTAATAGTATAGAGATGTTATCTGAGCCAGAATTGGCTACTACCAGATCAGGTTTGCCATCGGCATTAAAATCCCCCACTACCACATGCGACGGGTTTAATCCAACAGCAAAGTTGATTGGGGTCATAAAGTCACCATTCCCCGTTCCTAACAGTAATGTGATTGTATTGGAGGTACTGTTAGCTGCGATTATGTCAGGTTTACCATCGTCGTTGACATCGCCCACTGCTATTGAAAAAAGGGCTCCGCCAACCGTGAAGCTGGTAGGTGGTCCGAACCCCCCATTTCCTGTTCCCAATAGTATGGAAACATTGTTGGAGCCAATATTAGCTGTGGCCAGATCAGGCTTGCCATCCGAATTGAAATCACCGGTTACTATCGAACTGGGTAGAGAACCAGCTACATAGTTAGTAACCGGCTCAAATCCACCATCACCCGTCCCTAACAATACTGAAACGTTATTAGAATTCTGATTAGCTGTGGCCAGATCTGACTTGCCATCGGCATTAAAGTCGCCCACTACCACCGAGACAGGCGAGGAGCCGACAGTGAAGCTGGTTTTCTGGCTAAAGCTACCACTTCCTCTACCTAATTGCACAGAGACCGTGTGGGAATCATCATTTCTTCCCACTACTAGGTCGGTTTTACCATCGGCGTTAAAGTCGCCCGTAACTACTGAAGTAGGATAGTAACCCGAGTCCAGGTTGGCGGCCCCGCCAAAGTAGCCATTTCCTATTCCTAATAAAACGGAGACGTTGTTGGAAAAATAGTTAGCCGTAACCAGATCAGGCTTGCTATCAGCGTTGAAATCCCCAACGGCTATTGCCAATGGAGCTTGACCAACGGCGATGTAAGTGGCCTGGCTAAAGCCGCCTTCGCCTGTTCCTAATAACACCGAAACATTGTTTGAATTAGCATTGGCCGTAACCAGATCAGGCTTCCCATCGGCATTGAAATCATCCATTACTACCGAGACAGGAGTTGACCCAACAGCGAAGCTAGTAACCTGTCCAAAACCTCCACCACCCGTCCCCAACAACACTGAGATGGTATTATCGCTTTGATTCGCTGTGACGAGGTCAGTTTTTCCATCGGCGTTAAAATCACCGGCTATTATCGAAATGGGTAATGACCCAACGGTAATGCTGGTAGCCTGTCCAAAACTGCCACTTCCCGTTCCTAAGAGCACAGAGACCGTGCTAGACTTATCACCGCCCACTGCCAAGTCGGTTTTTCCATCAGCATTAAAATCGCTTACAGCCACTGAAGAAGGCGTTATACCGACTGCAAAGTTTGTGGCCTGCCCAAAACCGCCATCGCCAGTCCCCAACAACACCGAGACATTATTGGTGCCATGATTAGCCGTAACCAGATCAGTTTTTCCATCGGCATTAAAATCACCTGCAGCCACTGAATAAGGAGCTATACTGACCGAAAAGTTCATGGCAGTACCAAAACCGCCGGTGCCTGTTCCTAAAAGTACCGAGATATTATTAGACCCGGCGTTGGCTGTAATCAGATCAGGTTTGCCATCAGCGTTAAGGTCTGCTGCCAGGACCGACACGGGAGATGAACCGACGGCAACGCTGGTATTAATTTGGTATGCTCCGTTGCCAGTCGATAATAGCACAGAAACGACATTGGAAAAACTATTAACAGTAGCCAGATCAGATTTTCCATCGGCGTTAAAGTCACCTGTTGCAACTGAGAGCGGCTTTATAGGGACAGTGTAGGTGTGGTAAAGATCCGGCCTAGTGGTATTGACGAAACATTGACTAAAACATGGTATGGAGGCAAGCCACAGCAAACCAAATATACAAGGTAGAAGCCAGTCATGCCCTAAACCTGACAGGCAATTGTAAAATGAAGTAGTTACTTGGTGGGGCCTGGTCAGTAAGAAAACTGAAGATGTATGTTTCATCAGCGTATCAGGAAGAAGCAAATAATCAGGGGTTGTTTATGTCAAAAAGGTCAATAGCCAATCTGTAGCCGAGATATGCTACCACTGTACCGGAGCGTTCCGCCCGGCCCGTATAATAACCGGCGCATCGTCGCTGTGCTGTTGCCAGGCAACGTGACAGTATGTTGTACCGTCACTTCGTCGTCTGCTGTGGGTACACGGGCCACAGACCAGACCGTCGGGTCGGCCCAGGCGCCGGGTTTTACCGTCCGGATGGGTGCCGGGCAGGTGGGAATGAGTGTCAGCGTGGCACGGCCCGTTTCCGTAATGGAGCCGTTGGTCGCCGAGAGTGTCAGGGTAAAGGGTGTAGGCTGGGCAACGGCCGGAGCTGTCAGCGTCAGTGCGGAGCCGGTGCCCGCAAAGCCGGCGGGCAGGCTGCTCCAGGTGTAGTTCACCGGACTAAAGCCACCGGCCAGGGCCGTGGTTGCCAGCGGACTGCCCGAACAGAGTGTAATAGAAGGCGGCAACCGCATGGAAACGCCCGTAGTCAGGATGAGGCTGCCGCGCTCACCCACGGCCCAGCCAGTGTTGACATCGACAAAAAACACCCGGTTCCGGTTGGTGCCGACCTGCTGAACGGACCAGCTGGCTCCGCCGTTGGTGGTTTTGATGAGTGCTCCCTGCCCCCCGTTGCTGCCGGCGCTGACGCCCCAGCCTGTTTGTGCATCCGTAAAAAACAGGCTGGTAATTTCAGTGTTGATGCGGGAAAACTGATCGGTCCAGAATTTACCTCCGCTGGTGGTACTCAGCAGGGTTCCGCCGAAACCCGCTACCCAGCCGGTGCTGGAATCCGCAAAGAAAACAGCTCTCAGCCCTAGTCCTGTCCCCACAGACACCGGCTCCCAGGTCGTGCCGCCATCGTCAGTCCGGAGTACAGTCCCACTGTTACCCACAGCCCAGCCGACCTGACGGTTTAGCCTAAAAAGACCCCGGAGCCCGGCCGTAGTACCGCCCGACCGGAGGGTCCAGGTGGTGCCCCCGTTGGTAGTAGTCAGGATAGTGCCGCCACTGCCCACCGCCCAGCCCGTTTGGACGTCTGTAAACGCCACGGCCATCAGATCGCTGGTAGTACCCGAAGGTTGTGGATGCCAGGTAGTGCCCCCATTATCGGTTTTCAGAATGGCCCCGCCACTACCCACTACCCATCCGGTCTGTGTATCGGCAAAGGCCACACCCTGCCAGTTCAGGCCCGGGGGTAGTTGACGCACCCAGGTCACGCCGCCATCCGTCGTGCGAAACAACTGGTCACCTGCCGCCATAGCCAGGCCGTTTTGTTCATTGGTGAAGTAGACCGTGCGCAGTAACTGATTAACACCCAGGTATTGATACGTCCAGGTTTGCCCGCCGTTTGTGGTTTTGTAAAGGGAACCACCCGACCCGACAACCCAGCCCGTTTGCGCATTCACGAAAAAAATCTGGTAATAGCCGGATCCCAGATTCTGCTGGGTCCAGGTGGTGCCCCCATCCGTCGTGCGCAGGATGATACCAAATACACTCATCGCCCAACCACGACTGGCATCGGCAAATGTTACGCTGTTCAGCGGAACGGTGGTACCGGACAGCTGCGGTGTCCATGTACTGCCCCCGTCGGTCGTTTTCAACACTATCCCCGACGCCCCCACCACCCAACCCGTGCCGGCACTGACAAAGGCTATGCTATTGAGTGTGTTGGTCGTGTTACTCGCCTGAGCGACCCAGGTCACGCCCCCATCAGTCGTTTTCAGAATCGTTCCCCGATAGCCAGCGGCCCAGCCCGTTTGCGCATTCACAAAAAAAACGCTGTTCAATGTATTGGTAGTACCGGACTGCTGCGAAGTCCACGTACTGCCCCCGTTAATGGTTTTGAGTATAGTGCCGCCAAAGCCCACCGCCCAGCCCGTTTGGGTATCGGCAAATGAGGTACTTAACAAATCGTTGGTGGTGCCGGATGCCTGCCGGGTCCATGTACTGCCCCCGTCCTCCGTTTTCTGAATTTGTCCCGTAGCTCCTACAGCCCAGCCGGTTTGTGCATCGGCCATGACTACGTTCCATAGCGGCAAGGTGACTCCTTCTGATGCTCCGGACCGTTGCGTGGCCCACGAACTTCCTCCGTTAACGGACTTTAGAATAACGCCGGGATTGCCCACGGCCCAGCCCGTTTGCGGGTTCACAAATGTCACATCCAGCAGTTCATTGGGTAGTGCCGCTGTCCGGGCGGTCCAGGTAGTGCCGCCATCAGTGGTTTGCTGAATGGTTTCGGCCACTGCCCGGGCGGTTTGGTTATCTGTAGCCGATATACAACGCACAATCCCACTCAGGCCTGTGCGTTGTTGTGTCCAGGTTTGTCCGCCGTTAGTTGTTTTCAGGATCATGCCCGAGAAACCAGTCAGCCAGCCGGTTTGCGCATTGGTAAAGGTCATGGACCAGAAGGCGTTTGGCGTGCCGGGTGTCTGGTCTATCCAGGAGTTACCCCCGTCGGTCGTTTTCAACAGATTGCTCCCTCCCAGCAGCCAGCCCGTTTGGGAATCGACAAAATAAACCGCCCGCCATTGTGTCGTGCTGCCGACTGGTTGTTGTGTCCAGGTTTGGCCGCCGTTAGTTGTTTTGAGGATGGTATTACCAAAACCCACCGCCCAGCCGGTCTGTTCATCCAGAAAATAGACGGCATTCATCGGAGCATTCGTAAGCGTAAGCTGTTGTGACCACGTGTTTCCGCCATCGGTGGTACTAAGG
>NZ_CAMFHL010000236.1 GCF_945952095.1 uncultured Arsenicibacter sp.
GAGTAGAAATCGTCTGAACTATTTTTAAATCATTATTTAAAATAATAGTCCATGAAAACGTCAAAAGAGAGTTTTTCGCCGGTTATTGTACCAGAGCGACCCTTGAAAGGAAAAGACGGCAAGCCGCTTTTCGCCGAAAAAATTGCTCGTGCCAATGCTGCCTTTGCTAAGGCGGGGATACCTAAGTTTCCCAAAGAAGGATAATCTACCGGATCGTTCACAGCGCTTATCTGTTTACCGTCATGACCTCTATGCCAAAGGCCGGCAATTGCTTCGCAGGCCCTTTCTTTCCGTTGACCGTGACGGCGTAGCTGCTGGCAGCGGCGCTGTTGTTGAGCAGGATCACAAACGTTTTTTTGCTGTCTGTACCCTCCGCCAGCAAGTAGTCTACCGACGGGTTATCGACCTGCACCAGCTTCTCATTGATGACCAGTTTCGCCTTTTCGCCGTTGACCATCCCCGGAGCAAATCCGTAGGTTTGGTGCGGGCCGACCTTTGGTGTCACAAACCCGCGCGGGAAGGCCACCTGTCCGTTGGACCGTAATTCGGCTTCGGCCAGCAGGTAGTCGGTGATCCAGCCGATCTGCCACCAGGCATGGTGCGGATAGGGTCCGGCTCCCTTGTTCATCGCCTGCCAGTAGTAAGAGGCAACGCTCGTTTTCGGATCCACAAACGCATCGCGGCCAATGGCGGCAGCCCGTGCCATGTCGGCAAACAGCGGTTCTTTCGTCAGCTGGTACATGCGGATAAACATGCCGGCGTGGCTGGCCAGCTGGATAGGTCCGTGCCGCGTAGCCGACCCGAAAATGCCGCCGTGCTCAAAGCTCAGCCCCGTCTGGCTGATTTCCCAGTCTTCGCGGGCAATGCCGTTGACGGTTTTGGGAGCGTGGCTGGCAATAGGGTGGGTGTAAATGGACAGCGTATAGGCTTTGGCGGCGGCAATGGCAGCGTCCTTGTAGCGGTTGTCTTTGGTCAGGTCATACAGGTCGAGCATGGCCTGGGCGGTCTGGCCGGTGGCAAAGTCAGGCGCGTAGCGGGCATCGCCGCAAACGCCCAGGTAGCTGCCGGTTTTAACGGCGTTCTGAATAATCCAGTCGGCACCTTTCCGGGCGGCTTTGAGGTATTTCGGATCGTTGAGCAGGCGATAAGCGACAATCATGCCGTAGAACGTTGGCCGGAGGTCTTTCACATCCCTGAAAATTTCGCTTTCCGTGTGGCGGTCATAGGCCACGGCCCAGCTGCCGTCGGGTTTCTGCCAGGTCAGCAGGCGTTCAGCTCCCAGCAGGAGCCGTTTCCGGAGCTCCTGATCGGTTGGTTCGAACAGGAGCATATTGCCGACATCGAGCATGGTGTAGTAAGTCAGACCGATAGGCTCAACCACCTCACCCCATTCTTCGACAAACTTTTTCGATTTTGCCAGATAGTACTGCCCGATGGCGGCACCCTTGAAGAAACCGTCGCTGGTCTGTTGCTGCTTCAGCTTAAAGTTTTCGGCATAAGGCAGTACGTTTTCGGTCAGCAGCGGGTCTTTGGTCGCGTTGGCGAGCATCCACATAGCACCGTAATCCGAGTTTTTCATCGCATCCTTGTTCGACCCGACTACCCCGCCGAGGTACGACTGCGCGCCGATTTTTACCCCGTCGAACGGCTCAATGTTCCACATCGACGTTTGCGGATCGGTCAGGTAATGGTGCATTTTCTGGATGCGGTCGGTCAGTGACTGGGAGCTCCGGCGGATAGCCAGTGACTCCCTGAACCGGTACACATCGTAAATCGCGTGTTTCAGGGCCTTGAACCAGTCGCCGTCGGTGAGGCTGTAGCGGAACGTGTAGGTGATGGTTTCCCCTGCTTTCATGCCCGACTTCTGTTCGCCGAGCACCGGGTAGTAAAGCGTTGGCGAAAGCTGGGCCTTGCGGTTCATGTGCGACAGGCCGATGTGCCAGTCGATCTGGGTGATTTTGTCTTTTGCCCACGGATCGCGGGCGAGGCCGGGCTCCGGAATAACCGACAGCGTCAGGCCGTCGCGGGTAGTGACCAGTGGTGAGAGTGTACTGGCACACCGCTCCCGGTACACGACCGGCAGGCTCGGGATGCCGTGGCCATAGGCATACGCCAGTGCAAAATTGGGTTCCAGATGGTTGCCCAGGAAATAACCCGGCACGCTTGACCAGGCCAGTTGCTGCGACGATACGCTCGACAGCGTGGGTGTTGCCAGTGAAAAATAACCGTCTTTGCGGGCGGTCAGCGTTTGTTTGACGAGGATGTCGTTTGGAAACGCCGGATCAAGCGACCACTCTGTGTTGACCGTAGCGGCGTCGGTTTCGTGCTGAAACGATACCTGTGAGGTGCCCGTCTGCTTCCCCGACTTCGGGAAAAAGTGGATGGCTTCACCAGCCGTATTGAGCGACACCGGATTGGTGCTTTCGGCCCACTGAACCTGCTGGTAGTGGTATTTTTCGCCCGGAAACTCCTCGCCGGTAATGGTTTTGAAGGTCTGCGATGGTTTATCCGATGGTTTTACGGCCGCATACAACAGCGTGTTTTCACCGGAAGGTGTCGCCAGATTGACCCATTTGCCGCCTCTGTTGACAGCCACCTGCTGTATCTGCCAGCCAGCGCCTTTGGCCGACCAGTTTACCCTGATCCGGTCGTTGGCGAGGGACAAAGACTGGCCCTTGGCGGGCGAAAAGCCATTTACCAAATAAAGAAACGCTACCGAACAGAGTAGCCGATAATTCATCAATGTCATAACTCAAGTAATCCTTTTGTCGAAAAGCGTTTTAGTTGCCCGCTCTCATCAGTGTAGAGAAGACAGGCATCCAGATCGGCCCGATGGTTAAGAAACTGCTGCGTGGCCTCAAGACCCATAACGATAAAGGCCGTGGCCAGGGCATCGGCCGTAGCAGCATCACCGGCAAATACCGTGGCACTTACCAATGCATGCTGCTCCGGCTTATCGCAGCCGGGCTGCGACCAGCCGGGCTGCGATAAGCCGGGCTGCGATAAGCCTGTTTTCGGGTTAATGATGTGGCCCATGACCAGCCCGCTCACTTCCTTGCGGTTGCGGTAATTGCCGGACGTGGCCATGGACCGGTCACGAATGCATAACGTTGTGTAAATCAGACTGCGTTTTAAGGGGTGTTCAATCCCGACTGTCCAGCACTGCTGCGGTGCTTTTTCGCCCCTGGCGCGGATTTCCCCGCCGATTTCGACGAGGTAATCGCGGATGCCTTGCTGTTCGAGAAACGAGGCTACCACATCCACACTATATCCCTGCGCAATGGCATTCAGGTCGAGCCGCACACCTGCCGACTGCCGGCGCAGGGTGGTGGCGTCGAACGTAATCTTTGAAAAACCAACGAATTGCAGCAGCGAGTCCACATTGATGGCACCGGTGGCCGTTTTCTGTGCAGCACTGAATCCGTAAGCATCGACCAGCGGCATAATAGTCGGATCAAAAGCCCCGTCGGTTTGCCGGTAGATGATGCCGGCTTTGGTCAGCACTGCCGGAAAATGGACCGACTCAAACCGGTGCTGCCCTGAACGGTTAAACCGCATGATCTCCGAATCGGGCCGGTAGGTCGATAAGGCGCGGTCGATGTCGGCCAGCAGCGAATCGGTCTGCCGCTTAAATTGCCGGCGGCCAGCGTCCTGATAACTGATGTGATAGGTCGTGCCCTGCGCCTCTCCCGAAAAACTGACCAGGGTTTCGCCTGCCTGCATACCCTTCTGCCCCTGACCAATAACGGGCAGAAGGGAAAGGAGTGAAAACAGGAGTGTCAGTTTCATAGATCGTTACTTCCGTGCTTCGGGTGTTATGGTTGCCGGTACATCGTCCCGGACAATGCCCATCAGTTCGGGCAAATAGGTCTGGTACACGCCCCGCGGTGAGGTGTTGTGCTTCTTCGCGACATAGGCCGCAAAGCCAACCACTTCGCCCATCATCCCGCAGGTCCGCATTACGCGGGTGCTGCCGAATGCGACGTGCGTGGTGCTGATGTTGCGGCCGGCCATAAACAGGTTGCTGATATTTTTTGAATACAGGCAGCGGTACGGGATGGTATACGGGGCCACTTTAATGTGTTTGGTACCCGCAAAAAACTCCTGACCGTCAAAGTATTGTTTGTTCTTTTCGTCGGGGAAATGCAGGTCGATGGTCCAGGTGGCGGTTACTGTTCCGTCGGGGTATTGCTTGCCTTCCTGAATATCCATCTGGTTCAGGACGTGGTCGCCGATGATCCGGCGTGATTCGCGTTTACCGCCGATGTAGGCCACCCACGCCAGTTCTTTCTTTGCGTACTTCGCCTGTTTGTGGTGCTTCAGATACGACCAGTTGCCGTAGATCGCGCGCAGGTTATGGTCGCGGATTTTTTCGGCGTCGGTAATGGTGTTGAAGTTGCCGAAACCGGTTTCCCACTGCCAGTCAGAGCGGGCTTCGTCGATGTGGTATTCGTCGGAAAAGGGGAGGGCCCAGGGCGTTTCGGGGAAGGCCGACACCGTGTCGCGGTCCAGCGATGCCCAAAGGTTTGAGGTGCCCAGCGTAAAGTCGTCGGATTTGTCAGCGGCGAGCGATTCGCCGGTTTCGGTTTTGCTTTCGCGGCCCATCCGGAATTCCGCACCCGCCAGTGCGCCAATGGTGCCGTCGCCCGTACAGTCGGAGAAGTATGTGCCGGTAAAGCGCGTTTCCTTATTGGTGGCAATGTCGCGGCCGGTTACGGCTATAATTTTATCGCCTTGTTTTTCGACCTGATCCACATGGGTGTTCAGGAACAGCGACAGATTCCGCTCGCCTTTGACGATGGCAATTTTACGGGCATCGCCGTATTCCTGGGCGTCGGGGTGGCCATTGCCGGGGTCGCCGTTGTCCATCTCACGAACGATACGGCCCAGTTTCGGATAGTGGTTTTTATCGACATCACCCCGTAAATGCACCCGCACTTCGGAGCTATTGTTGCCGCCCAGCATTGGCCGGTCCTGAATCAGGGCCACTTTCAGGCCCATGCGGGCACCCGAAATCGCCGCGCAGGTGCCGGCAATACCCCCGCCTACCACAACAAGGTCAAAATGTCCGGCATCAGCCGGTTTGTCGGTCAGGTTCAGCATTTTTTTGCGGAAGGCCGACAGGGCCTCCGGCGCGTTTGGCGGGGTAAATTTAGGCACGCTGGTCAGCAGAATGGCGTCGCAGCGGCCGTTGAAGCCGGTCAGGTCATGGAGGCTCAGACTAACCTGATCCTGTTGAATGCTGGTTTCGCCGCCGTAATACCATTTCCACTCATCGGAGCCGCTTTCGCCGAAAACCGGTTTCAGCGGTTTCCCGTCGAGGATAACCTGAAACTTGCCCGGGCCTTTCGGAAATGGTGCCCAGTCTTTGGTCCGGACCCAGATCTGGTACGTGCCTTTTTTCGGGACAGTTACCGTGGTGCGGGCATCCTTAACGGGGCGACCCATGCCGTGTGCCATCAGGTACGACGAGCCCATCACAACAAACGACTGCTGGTCGATCACCCAGCCGCCCTTATCGGCAAAGGACTCGGTTTCGACAAACAGGTGTTCCTGCGCAACCGCATGAAGCGTCAGCAGGAGCAGGAAAATGGTTTTCAGAACAGACTTCATGACTTTATCGGGTTTGGTTGAGTGTTCGGGCATAGTCCGCTAATCGCTGTCTGACGAGCCGGTTTGCCGGTTTTTTTGCGTTGAGTACATCGTAAAGCCGCAGGGCCGTTTTCGCGTCCGGAGCGTTCGGCAGAAAGTCGGCCACAATCAGTTGCGTTTCCCCCGTCAGCGTAGGCTGGCGTTCGAGCAGGGTTACGAGCAAGCCTGTTTGTTCGGGATTCACCTGACCCAGCTGCCTGGCTACCTGCGTGATCAGCCACGGTGTCAGGGGCAGGGCGGGTAATTGTTTCAGGACGGCAATCTGTAACGTATACGGGGCCTGCCGGTAGGTTTCCCACAGCCATCGTTGCCGCTCTTCCGCCGCCCAGAAGGCAGCGTTCAGGTGTTGCAGGGCATAGCGGGCGGTGAAGATGTTTTTACCCCGCAGTATCCGGAGTACATCCTCACTGAATGCCGATCTGACGCTTCCGTCGGTGCCGATGACCTTATCCATGGCCCAATACTGGTAATGGTAGTTGGTGCTGCCCAGAAACCGGTGCAGCTGCGCATCGTCCGACATGGATTCGGTAACACGACGCATCGTTGGCACCACCTGATCGTGCGCAATATGCCAGAGGGTGTAGCAGGTATAGACCGCGCCGTCGATTACTTCGTTTTTCACCGTTTTCAGGGTGGCCCCCGCTTTTGCATCGACTGAGTCGGCCAGGTTTTCGGTGCCTTTGCTGACCAGATCGCTCATGGATACGTCTTTCAGGAGCGATTGGGTGTTGCTCAGAATGGCCTGAAGTTTGTCGTAATCTTCCTGTTTGAATGGCTTGTGGTCCATTCTGGTCAGCTCCTCGCCGGCCGGAAGGTCAAAGCGGGTATAGTTGCCCAGCAGGTCCCAGTAGAGATTGATGTACACCGGTTTGCACTCGCCCGTCAGGCAAACCGGTGTAAAGACGTTGCAGTAAAAATGATCCGGCCGGTTCTGCGGGTCAACGGCCAGTTTCAGTGTATAGGTAGTCGTATCATTAATGACCACCGGATACTCCCTGACCGGAACCGTCTGCGCCGCTACCTGTTGCCCAACCACACAGGCACACAACACCGCCAGCCTCATCAGTTGGCCTGAGAAGGACATGAGCAAGCCTTCTTTTTTGTCTATGTGTCTATGTAGTTGAAACATAATGATTTACTTCCAGTCCGGGTTTTGCTCCATTTTCGGGTTGGCGTTCAGCTCATCCTGCGGAATCGGGAAATACTTGTGTTTAGGCAGTACGGGCCGCGACGGATAGACGCTGTTGACTGCTTTCGGAATCACCGTCAGGAATTTACCGGTCCGCGTCAGGTCATACCAGCGGTCGCCCTCGGCGAAAAATTCCCACGCCCGCTCCTGAATCACCGCGTCGATGAACGCATCTTTGCTGAGGCCCGTCTGCAGGTCGGGTAAACCGGCCCGGCGACGAACCGTGTTGATGTAGCCATAGGCTGTGGCAGACGCTCCGTTCAGACGCGCTTCGGCTTCAGCCGCAATCAGGTACACATCGGCCAGCCGCAGAATCGGGATGTTTGAGATTGTATTTACAGTCGAAACCGGATCCTGATATTTCTTGATCAGCACGCCGTCGGCCGTAATCGGCGTAATGTTTTTCTGGGCCACAAGCTTGCCGGCTTTATCGACGTAAGTGGTATCGAGCAATAACCGGCGTTTATCGGCCGGATTAAATGACCGGTAAAACGACATGTAGGCAAACATTGACCCGAAGGTTGTTCTGCCATATTCCGGTCCGGCGCTGCCCGGAGGGCCGCAAAGACCAACCATCTGGTGCGAGCGGCCCGGCGAAATCGGGTCCACTTCATACGCCCACATGTTTTCGATACGGGCAGCATCTTCCTGATCGTATTTGTAGACGTTACGGACGTCCGGCATCAGCGAATATTTCCCCGAGGTAATCACCGCCTGGGCTTTCTCCAGCGCCTTGGCCCAGTCTTCGTTATACAATGCAGCCTTGGCATACAGCGCGTTGACCACCTCTTTCGATGGCCGGCCCTTGTCTACGTTCGGGTATGACGGCAGACCGGCGGCAAATGCCTGATCCAGATCGCTGTAGATTTGCTTGTAGACATCGGCTTTGGTGCTTTTGCCCACTACCGCGGCCGCTTCCGACACACTGGCCTGTGTTTTAATCGCCACATCGCCGAAGTTTTTGGTCAGTCCCCACAGGTAGAAGGCACGCAGGAAATACGCTTCCCCGATAATTTGCTTCTTACGGGTTTCGTCCATTACCGCTGCGGGTACTTTCTCAATGATCCAGTTCGTTTTTTCGATGCCGTCGTAACCCGATGCCCAGATTTGCTGCGGCGACTCATTGACGCGTCCGTTGCTTTTCTGGACAGTATAGTTTACGTCGTACGAAAACAGCGTCAGCGTATTCCGGCCCACCACCCCGCGCGGGTAGGTCTGGTCGTCGCTGAAATCAGCCACGAGGGTCATGGCCGGTCCCGAGTACAGGTCGCCGATCGGGTCATACGCCGCAATCAGCCCTTTTTCGGCGTCGGCCGCCGTTTTGTAAAACGCTTCCGTATAAATCGACGAATAAATCGTTTCGTCAAGCTCACAAGCCGTCAACGCCATGAGCGGGATAAGGTATAGGAGTTTTTTCGATTTCATGTTTTCAAAGAGTGAAAGACAGAAAGAGTGAAAGAGCGACCGTTGGCTGGCTTCAGAGTGCGTCGTCGGGATTGATTGCCTGTGACACACTCTTTCGCTCTTTCATTCTTTCGCTCATTAATTAAAACGTTACCTGCAATCCTCCGAGGAAGGATTTGGCTTGTGGGTACACGAGGTTGTCGATGCCGATGGCGGTGTTGGAACCGGCGTAGGTGTTCACCTCCGGATCGAAGCCGCTGTATTTCGTAACCGTCAGCAGGTTGTTGGCGCTGACATACACCCGGATTTGCTGGATGCCCTTGATGCGGGGCAGGGTATAGCCCAGCGTGACGTTTTTCAGGCGCATGTATGAACCATCTTCCACCACATAATTCGTAATCGGCAGACGACCACCCTGAGCCGCACTCACGTACTGGTTGCTCGGGTTGGTAGCCGACCAGCGGTCAACCACGCCTTTCAGCATATTGCGCTGACCAAGCGGCATTTCAAACGACAGGCGGCTGGCGTTGTAAATGTCGTTGCCCTGCGAACCCGACAGGAACAGACTCAGATCGAAGCCTTTGTAAGAAGCATTGGTTGAGAAACCGTAAATGAATTTCGGGTTCGGATTGCCTGTGACCACCTGATCGGCGGCGGTGATGGTGCCATCGCCGTTAATGTCTTTCACCTTGTGGCCACCCAACCGGCCGTCGTAGCCTGGCAGAATGGTTTCGCCGGTCTGGTTGATGCCGTCAAACACGTAGGTTTTGAACAGGCCCAGCGGACTGCCAACCCGCAGGATGGTATAGGTCGTGATGAAACGCTCCTGGGTAGTACCCCCGTCGAGGTCAAGCACTTTGTTGCGGTTAAAGGTCATGTTGGCCGAAGCGTTCCATTTCACCGCACCATCGAGAATGCGGGCGTTCGCGGCCAGTTCCAGCCCCTTGTTTTCGAGGGCGGCAAAGTTACCGGTGATGGTGCTGTAGCCCGAGCTCAGCGGCAGGGATTTCACGTAAAGTAAGTCTCTTGTCGTCTTTTGATATACATCGATAATGAAGCTGAAGCGGTTGCGTAATGCGCTGATGTCGAGACCGATGTCTGCCTGTGCTGAGCGCTCCCAACGCAGGTCAGGGTTGGCAATGCCCGACGGGTTGATACCGGTCACATACGCATGGTTGATGTTGTAGTCGCTTCCCGATGCCGACACGGTGGCCAGTGACTGATACGGGCTGATACCGGCCGCATTCCCTGTAATCCCGTAGCTGGCGCGCAGTTTCAGGTCGGTTAGCCACGTCAGTGATTTCATAAACGGCTCTTCGATGATCCGCCAGCCGGCCGATGCTGCCGGGAACAGACCGTATTTGTGATTAGCTCCGAACCGGCTCGAACCGTCGACACGGGCGGTCAGATCAATAAAGTATTTGTCTTTATAGCCGTAGTTCACGCGGGCCAGATACGAATCAAGGCGCTGGCTCGTCCGGTTTGAGCTGATGGTCCGGTTCAGGGCCAGTTGCAGGGCTTCATTCTGCGTGGCGTCATTCGGGAAACCCGTGGCATTGATACTGTTCGAGTTAGCCAGTTCCGACTGTGTGGCAAATACCGCGGTAGCCTTCAGGGAGTGTACATCCGCAAAATTGTGGTTGTAGGTCAGGATGCTTTCGTGCAGCAGCGCCAGGTAGTTGGAGTTCGTTTTCGAACCGGAGCCCGAGTTATCGTTCAGGTCATTTTTCGCCACAATCGACCGCGGCGAATACGTATCACGGATGCTGTTCTGCATGTCGACGTTGAACGATGCTCGGTAGGTCAGGCCCTTCAGCAGCGTGGCTTCACCATACAGGTTAGCCAAGGTGCGGCGCAGGTCTGTGCGGTTCAGGGTAGACGCAAAGTTCAACGGGTTCACCACTTCGCGGTACTGGCCATTGGCCTGCTCGCCGAACGGGAAAACGCTGCCGTCGGTGCGGTACGGTTGCAGGGTCGGCGGTGCACCAACGGCTGCG
Source organism: uncultured Arsenicibacter sp. (assembly GCF_945952095.1). Lineage (GTDB taxonomy): Bacteria > Bacteroidota > Bacteroidia > Cytophagales > Spirosomataceae > Arsenicibacter. Next base: position 10,243 of record NZ_CAMFHL010000236.1, read on the forward strand.
CCGAGGATGGAGGCTGTAATCACAGCCGCATCACCGATGGTGGTCGAGCCGGTTGTGATGCCGTTGTTTACGTTATAGCTGCCCAGAATACTGGTGCCGACTTTCAGCCAGTTGCTGACCTTATGGTCTACGTTCATGCGGTAAGAGTACCGCTTGAAGTTCGAGTTGATAATAATTCCGTCCTGATTGAAATAGTTGGCTGACAGCGCCAGCTGCGTTTTCTCCGTACCACCGTTGATCGACAACTGATGGCTTTGAATCGGTGCTTCGCGGAAAATAACGTTCTGCCAGTTCACGCCTTCGCCAAGCGAGGCCGGATTCTGGTAGTAGTTGTTTTTAAAGACTTCGTTTTCCAGCTGCCCGAATTCGGCCGCGTTCAGCACCGGCAGTGTTTTATTCACCTTCTGCACGCCGTAATAGCTGTCCAGCGTAATGCGGGTCGCTCCGGATTTACCGCGTTTCGTGGTAATGAGCACTACTCCGTTAGCCGCCCGTGAGCCATAAATAGCTGATGCCGAAGCATCTTTCAGGATTTCGACCGATTCGATGTCGTTCGGGTTGATGGTCGAAAGCGGGCTGACATCGTTAATGCCGCCACCGTTCGAAATCTGAATACCATCCACGACATACAGCGGCTCCGAGTTTCCGTTGATTGAGTTCGTTCCGCGGATCCGGACGCTGATATTACCGCCCGGCGCACCGGTGTTCTGGCTGACCTGCACCCCGGCTACCCGCGATTGCAGGCCCTGAGCCACGTTAGCGACCGGTGTCTGTACCAGGTCGGTGGCCTTCACCGACGCAATGGCTCCGGTAGTTTCGATTTTCCGCTGCGTACCGTAGCCCACAACCACGACCTCACTCAGCGACCGGTCATCGGCCTGGAGGCGTACTTCCACGCTGCTTTGATTACCGGCGGCTACTTCCTGCGTGATGTAGCCGATATACGAGAAGGTCAGCGTAACGGCACCATTCGGGATCGACAGCGTAAACCGGCCGTCGGCATTGGTAGTAGTTCCCTGTTGGGTGCCTTTGATAACCACATTGACGCCCGGTAAGGGTATACCGGCGTCCTCCGCAATGACGCGACCGCTGACAGAGCGGCTTTGTGCCAGCACTGCCTGAAGCGAAGTCAGCAGCAGCAATAGACTGACTGCTAAACATTGTACAATCTTTGCCATAAAAGTTGGGTAGGAATAGTTCAATTTTTACCTGGTTTGATACTTGTTTTAGCGCTATTAGGAAATTTGTCTCTAACTGGCTGTTTTTCAGTTGCTTGTTGTTTGCTGTCCGCAGCCTTTCTATTAATTTACCAGCACCTCTGACTG
>NZ_CAMFHL010000237.1 GCF_945952095.1 uncultured Arsenicibacter sp.
GTGAAATCCTCGTCCGTCAGAAAAACGGGGCTACCGGTCAGCTGGATAAACTCTACCCGCTGGTGATGAACCACCGCAACGGCTGGCTTGGCGGCGACGGCGATCAGTGGGAACGGGGGCCGTACTGGATTGACGGACTGGTGCCGCTGGCGTATATCCTCGACGATAAGGAGCTGATTGCCAAAGCAACGCCCTGGATCGAGTGGGCACTGAACAGCCAGCAGCCCGACGGGTATTTCGGCCCGTCAAAAGATTATGGCCCTGAACGGGGCGTACAGCGGAACAACAGCCGCGACTGGTGGCCCAAAATGGTGATGCTCAAAATTCTGAAGCAGTACTACTCGGCCACGGGCGATAAACGGGTCATTACCCTGATGACCAATTACTTTAAGTACCAGTTAAAGGAGCTGCCGGTTAATCCGCTAGACCACTGGACGTTCTGGGCGCGCTACCGGGGCGCCGACAATCTGCAGGTTGTTTACTGGCTCTATAACATCACGGGCGACAAATTTCTGCTTGACCTCGGTGATCTGATCCATAAACAGACCTTCGACTATACCGATGCGTTTCTGAATACCGATTTACTGTCGCGGCAGGGGAGTATTCACTGCGTTAACCTGGCGCAGGGCGTAAAGGCACCGGTGATTTATTACCAGCACCATCCGGAACAGAAATACCTGGATGCGGTGAAAAAAGGCCTGGCCGACATCCGGAAATTCAACGGAATGGCGCATGGCCTGTACGGTGGTGATGAGGCGTTGCATGGCAACAACCCGACGCAGGGCTCGGAACTGTGTTCGGCCGTCGAGATGATGTTCTCGCTGGAAAGCATGATCGAAATTACCGGCGATGTCAGCATGGCGGATCAGCTGGAGAAAATTGCCTTTAATGCCCTGCCCACCCAGATTACCGACGATTTTATGGGCCGTCAGTACTTCCAGCAGGCCAATCAGGTCATGATTACGCGCCACATGCGTAACTTCGGCGATAACCATGGCGGGACCGATGTGTGTTTCGGACTGCTGACCGGTTACCCGTGCTGCACCTCGAACATGCACCAGGGCTGGCCGAAATTTGTCCAGAATCTGTGGTATACGACCCCCGATCAGGGAATTGCGGCGTTGCTCTATTCGCCCAGTGAGGTGAAAACCCGTGTGGCCAACGGCGTCATGGTGTCGGTGAAAGAAGAAACCGGCTACCCGTTTGAGGAGACCGTGAAATTCACGATTACGCCCGATAAGGCGGCGACGTTTCCCGTGCATCTCCGGATTCCGGGCTGGTGCAAAAAAGCGGTGATCACAGTGAATGGGAAGGTTGTACAGGAGCCGGAGGGCAACCGGATCGCGAAAGTAACCCGCGAATGGAAAGCCGGCGATGTGCTGGAACTGACCTTGCCGATGCGCATTGTCAACAATACATGGGCCGAAAACTCTATATCGGTCGAACGGGGGCCGGTGACGTATGCGCTCAAAATCGGCGAAACCCGTACGCTGGTCAATAACGACAAGGACCCGGTTGAATACGGGGCTTCGTTTGAGGAACTGCGCCCGACAACCCCCTGGAACTATGCCCTGATTGCTACCCCGGACAACAAACTGGCGGAGCAATACACCGTTGAAAAGACCGGCCCCGTGACCAGCTTTCCGTGGAATCCTGAATCGGCCCCGGTACGGATTAAGACCAGAGGCCGCCGGATCCCGGGGTGGGGGCTGTATAACGACATGGCCGGTCCGATTCCCTACAGCCAGATTTATAACATTGAAACCGCACCGGATGAAGAAGAGCTGACGCTGATTCCGTACGGATGTACTAACTTACGGATAGCACAGTTTCCCGTTGTCCGAAAACGTTAACCCTGCCAGAACATGACCCTATTCTCAAGAAAAAAAATCGTTACTACCTTCTCCGCATTGTCCCTGACAACCCTGCTGGCCAATGCCCAACCCTTGCCACTGGCGCAGCGTTTCGAGCCGGTCGGCTTTGCTCAGGTGTCGGTTAACGACAGATTCTGGACGCCGAAAATGGAAAAAGTGGCCACGGCTACGCTGAAAGCCTGCATTGTGCAGACCGAAGACAAAACCGGCCGTATCCGCAATTTTGAAAAGGTGGCCCGCTATCTGGCAACGCAGCAGCCCGAGAAACACGAGGGTATTTACTACGACGACAGCGATGTGTACAAGGCGATTGAGGCCATGGCCTATTCGCTCAAAAACCGTCCAGACCCGTATGTCGGGCAGAAAGCCGATGAGTGGATCGACAAAATTGCGGTGGCCCAGCTGAAGGACGGCTACCTGAATACCTATTATACCCTGACCGGTCTCGACAAACGCTGGACCGATATGGAGAAGCATGAGGATTATTGTGCCGGTCACCTGATTGAAGCGGCGGTAGCCTACTATAATACCACGGGCAAACGGAAATTGCTGGACGTGGCCATCCGGTTTGCCGACCACATTGACCAGACATTCCGGGTGCCGAACCGGCCGTGGGTGAGCGGGCATCAGGAAATTGAACTGGCCCTGATGCGGCTCTATCACCTGACCAACGAAGAACGCTACCTGAAACTGGCCGACTGGTTTCTGGCGCAGCGCGGACGGGGGTACGGCAAAGGAAAAATCTGGGACGACTGGAAGAATCCGAAATACTGCCAGGACGATGTGCCGGTGAAGGACCAGAAAGAAATCACAGGCCATGCCGTGCGGGCAATGTACCAGTACACCGGTGCGGCCGATGTGGCGGCGGCTACCCACGATCAGGGGTATCTGAAGGCGATGACCACCGTCTGGGAAGATGTGGTACACCGCAACATGTACCTGACCGGCGGCATCGGCTCGTCGGGCCATAACGAAGGATTTACCGAGGACTTTGATCTGCCGAATGAGTCGGCCTACTGCGAGACCTGTGCGTCGGTCGGGATGGTGTTCTGGAACCAGCGCATGAATCTGCTGACAGGCGAAGGCAAATACATTGATGTGCTGGAGCGGAGCCTGTACAACGGAGCGCTCGACGGCCTGAGCCTGAGCGGTGACCGGTTTTTTTACGGCAACCCGCTGGCATCGGCCGGCAATAACGAACGGCGCGAATGGTTTGGCACCGCCTGCTGTCCGTCGAACATTGCGCGGCTCGTGGCGTCGCTCGGTGATTACATCTACGGCCGGTCGGAAAACGGCATCTGGGTGAATCTTTTTGTGGCAAGTAGTACTACGCTGAACATCGGAAAAGTGGCCGTGCCGTTCCGGATGGAGACCGGATATCCGTGGACGGGGACGATAAAGCTGACGGCTGATCCGGCGAAAAAAGTGGCTTATGCACTGCACGTGCGGCTGCCGGGCTGGGCGCAGAACACGCCGGCTCCGGGCAATCTGTATCAGTTTACGGCTCAACCGGCAACCAGTGTCGAGGTGCTGCTGAACGGCAAGCCGGTACCGTATCGGGAAGAAAAAGGCTATATCGTGCTGGACCGGACCTGGCAGAAGGGCGATGTGGTGGAGGTGAAACTACCAATGGAGGTTCGTCAGGTGGTGGCGCGCCGTGAGGTAAAAGCCGATGACGGCCGCATTGCCCTGCAGCGGGGACCGCTGGTATATTGTGTGGAAGGCGTTGATAACGGAGGCCGCGCCTGGAACCTGATCGTTCCGTCGAATGCCACCTATACAACCGCTCCGCTTCAGGTACTCGACGAACCGGTAACCGCCGTTCAGGCCAATATCGCGGTCCTCGAACCGGCTCCGGACGGCAAAAGCATCGTGAATACCCCGAAAACGATCACTGCTATTCCGTACTATGCCTGGGCAAACCGTGGCAAAAGCCAGATGCAGGTCTGGTTACCGACTAAAATTAAGGAGATTAAGGTGACGGAGTAACTGTATCGTTCGGACCTTCCCAACCTTCCGGGAAGTTTTAAACTTCCTGGAAGGTATAAATCCGAAAGAATGTGTTTTCAATTTCGTAACAAAGCTTACTCTATTGTTAACGTAAGCGTAAAGACTGGTTAATACTGAGGTCACGTTTGGCGTGTCTCTTTGCAGCTGCAAAAAACACATAGTTCAGCTGCATGAAAAAAAGTCTATCACTTCTCTTACTGGTAATCGGATTACTCTGTGGAGCCGGTTTTCGCGTTGTCGCGCAGACCACCCAGGCGTCCATTGCCGGCATCATTTCTGAAACAAACAAAGGGCCGCTGCCGGGCGCTACGGTACTGGTCCGCAATGAATCAACGGGCTTCTCAACCGGAACTGTTACCAACGTCAAAGGCGAATACCTTTTCAAGGAATTGCCGTTGGGCGGTCCGTATACCATTAAGGTCACCTTCATCGGTTTCGGGGAGCAGAAACGGACGGGCTACATGCTCAACCAAGGCGATGCCATCCGCATCAACCTGAGTATGCAGGAAGACAACCAAACCCTCGAAGTAGTGGATGTGGTGGCGTCGGGTCTGCGGAATAAAGTGGAAAATTTCGGGGCGGCTACGGCTATTTCGGCCCGTTCGATTGCGTCGCTGCCGGTAAACGGCCGGAACTTTACCTCGCTTACTGACTTATCGCCACTGAGCCGTGGCGGCAACCTGTCGGGACAGCTGGGTTCGTCGACCAACTATACCATCGACGGTATGAACGCTAAGAACCCGACCTCGGCCGGGGCTACGACAAGCCGGAGCGGGGCACCCTATTCAATCTCGATTGAAGCGGTCCGCGAATTCAAGGTGGTAACGAATCAGTATGACGTGACATTCGGCCGCGCGGGCGGGGGAACGGTGAGCGCCGTAACCCGTGCCGGAACCAATACACTTTCCGGAAGTGCGTTTAATTACCTGCGGGCCAACTGGTTGTCAAGTCCGTACGACATTCGCGGCAACCGCCGGGTAAACAACTTCTCCACCAGTCAGTTCGGGTTTTCGCTGGGTGGACCGATCATCAAGGATAAGCTGCATTTCTTTGTCGTGTGGGATCACCAGCAGGATTCACGTCCGCTCATCATCGCGGATATTCAGTCGGCTGCCGATGAAAACCGCTTTAACGTCACCCGCACAACGCTCGACCGCTTCGTGTCAATCGCCCGGAATCTGTACGGGGTGTCGAACTCACCGCAGTATGGTACGTTCGATAAGGTTCGGGGATCTGATGCCGCCTTTGCGCGTATCGACTGGCAGATCAACCCCAAAAACCTGCTGACCGTCCGCAACAATTTTACCAGTGACCGCAACAAACTGGGGTTGCAGGATAACACGTCGATCAACATCTACGAGTCGTACGGGAATGACTACAACGTGGATAACAGCCTGTTGGCAACCCTGCGTACCTCGCTGAACCCGAAACTTACCAATGAGCTGAAGCTGCAACACCTGTATACCTACCAGAAAAGCAGCCCGAACGATCAGCTGCCGTCGGCTAACATTCCACGGGCCATTGTTGAGAACGTGGTATCGGTGATCGACGGTGCCAACCGCTCAACCAATATTCAGATGGGCGGTCACCGGTTTGCGCAGGAAGGTTTTACAAATAACGTGCTTCAACTGGTTGATAACCTGTATTATAACACGGACAAGGTGCAGTACACGTTTGGCCTTGACTTCATGTACACCAACGCGAAGTCACTGTATGGCAGTGAGGTGAACGGCCGTTTCCACTACACCGTCGACGGCAGTTTGTCGGCGCTGGATAAATTTGAGCGTCTTCAGCCTTACCGGTATTACCGTGAAGTGCCATTGGTGGCTGATCCGACCGTTCGGGGTGAGATCATCAACGCCGGTTTGTACGGACAGCTGCACACCCGTCTGGCGCCGGGCATGGATTTCACCGGTGGCCTGCGTCTGGATGCTGCCCACTACCCGTCGTCGCCGCTGAACGAAGTCGTTCTGAGCGAACTGGGATTGCGGACGGACAACAAAATCAAGTCGTTTGTGGTGCAGCCGCGCGTGCAGCTGACGTGGGACGTGAATAACCTCGGCCGCGACGTGGTGCGTTTCGGTGCCGGTGTGTTTGCGTCAGACATCAACAACTACATGGTTATCAATAACCTGACTTTCGACGGAAAACACCTGGCGACGGTCGATGTCCGGAGCCCGAACCTGCCGACGCCTGATTTCCTCGCATACCGGAACAATTACAACGCTATTCCGTCGCTGCCCGCCTTCCAGCTACCGACCATCAACCTGAACGGTCCCGATGCGAAGGTGCCGATCATGTATAAGGCGAACATTTCGTACTCACGTTTCCTGACCGACAAACTGAAGGTAGGCATAGCTGGTTTCATGACGCTGGGCCGCCAGAACTACATGTATGTCGACCGCAACATGGTAGCCGATCCGTATTTCCGGCTGGCCAACGAAGATAACCGCGGGGTATACGTACCGGCGGCGACTATGCCTGCCAACGGGGCAGGGGACTGGTTGCAGGGCCGTATCAGCCAGAAACTGGGCCGCGTACTGGAGCTGAACAGTAAAGGAAAGGTAAACCAATTTGCCGTGGTACTCGACGGTACGTACCGGTATTTCCGCGACGGCGAAGTGACGCTGAGCTATACCTGGAGCGATACCAAGGACAATACTTCGTATAACGGGAACGTAGCAAACACAGCTACCCTGTCGCTGCCGGTAAAAGACGATCCGCGCAATCTGAGCAACATGACGTATTCCGATAACCATTTCCGCAGTAAGGTGGTATTCTACGGTACCTCGCCAACCATCTGGGGCATCAGCGTTGGTGTGCGGTACAGCGGCATCGGCGGCACACGCTATACATTGTTATCGGGTGCCAACAGCAACGCCGACTTCGTATCGGGGACCAACGACCTTGCCTATATTTTTGACCGGAACGCCGAAAACACACCAGCCAATATCAAAACCGGGCTGAATGCCATCCTGCAAAATGCGGGTGCCAGCCAAAGCATCAAGGATTACATTGTGAAGTATTCGGGGCAGATGGCCGAGCGGAACGGCGGTATCAACGGGTTCTACGGCGTGTGGGATGTCCGCGTCAGCAAGCGGTTCAATCTCTTTAAGAGCCATGCCCTGGAAATTTCGGCGGATGCCTTCAACTTTGCCAACCTGCTGAACCGGAACTGGGGAGTAAACAAATCACTGGGTACGCAGGCACTGTATGCTCTCGGTATTCCGGCAACGTCAACGTCGGCGGCCGTGCCTGGGTTCGACAAGACAAAGCAACAGTTTGTGTACCGTGTCAACACGGCCGGTATTGTGTCGCCTTCGGGCAACCCGTACCAGCTGCAGCTCGGTGCCCGGTATAGTTTCTGATAGCCATTACCTGATTCTTGTGTGTTGCCCGGAGCCGATACTCTGGGCAACAGTTGTTTTAATACGTCAGGGTTGTGGCCGGAGACGTCGTTTTCTGCGGCGTCAATACAGAGTCATTGAGTAAGTCGGACAGGTAACCGGAAGCGAGTTCATCCGCATTATACCGGCTGAATTCGGCCCGTATTTTTGCCAGACGCTGTGCATACGTTTTGTTATTCAGGACTTTGAGCACAGCCTGACGGATCTGCGCCGGGGCCGGTGTTTCGGTATTGAGGTTAATGCCAAGACGGCAGTAATCAATCCGGGACGCGATTTCGGCTTTACCTTCATGAATACCGGCAGCCACAACCGGTAATTCATGCTGTAAGGCCAGCATTACCCCGCCATAGCCGCTGTTGGTGACGTAGACACTGGCGTGGGGCATGACCGATTCAAAAGGAATAAAATCCTCGATGATCATGTTGGTTTGCGGATAACGTTTTCGCAGCAGGTCTGTTCCTGAACCGCCGGTAGTGGCAATAACGAGCGTGTCGGGGTCGTCCCTGAAGGCTTCCAGCGTCGGCGCCAGAATTTTTTCGACATCACGCTCAAAGGTCCCCTGGGTTGTCAGCACCACCCGTTTGTACCTTTTCGCCTTATCGGCGTAGGCAAAGTTTCCGGATTGCTGGGTTTTGTACGGAAGCATTGGGCCTACATACCGCACATTCGGACTGATTTTTTTACGCGGGAATTCAAAGCCCGGAACGCCGCTTTGCAGGTAAATATCGCACTGTTTCACCGCGGCATCAAAAATAAAGCTGGTGATGGGTTGAAGCCCGTGTTCGCGGCGAATGGTGTTATAGAGTTCATTGCAAGGTTTAAGCAACACGTTGTTTACGACAAACTGGAGCATCCGGATGAGCTGGCGACCCAAAAAGCCGGACTGTGGTTTCACACCCATACCGGTCGGCGGCACATAGGGATCGGTTTCCGGCAGCGGCAACACGCCGACGCAGGCCGTTTTCACCGGTAGAAGTTCCCGGATAAGCCCGCCGCCAATAAACCCAATGTCATGTACCAGCAAGTCGAATGGCCATTCGGAATAAATGGCCTTAATATCGGCTACTTGCTCCGGCGCCCGTAGCAAAAACACCTGATTAATATCAAGACGAAGTTTGGCAATGGGGTTCTTTATCTGCGAACGTTCCGGAAAAAAAGTATCGATATTTTCCTGATTGATGGCCTGTGTTTTTACGAAGGGATAATGGTATAGTCCCAGCTCCGTAACCTTACGTCCATATTTTCCGCCGACCAGCCAGCGGACATCGTGGCCTTGTTCTTTAAGATGGACAGCCAGACTGGTCAGCGGACTGAAGTGCCCGTCGAAAGGAACGGTTGCGAAGAGGATACGTCGTTTGCTCATGGTATTGTTGTTTATGTTGTCGATGTAAAATTGACGTCATATTCCGCAATAACCAGTTGTCTGCCGGGTGAAACGGAAAACAGAGCGGTTGAAACAGCATTCCATTCATCTGTCACGGAAACGCCGGGCGTTCATGCCGGCAATGACCATTTTCGGAGGAGTCGATGGTATAAATTTTATTCGTTTGCGTGTACAATGTGTTTGATGACCCGAAAACTTGCGAACTTTAGGGTGACGCAATGCTGCGAATACTCAACCAGTCACTACCTATGTTTAAACGAGTACTTCTGCCGGGGATACTGGCAGGAATGAGCCACTTTTGTGTGGCACAACAAGCTTCACCGGCAACCGACAGTTATCAGTTTACGAAAGGCTTATTTGCCCTGACCGGCAGCCGCTACGGGCGGGAGGCCATCTACACGGATCCGCTGGCCTATCAGCTCTACACAAAATCACTCAGACAACCGCAGGACGGGGCGGTGTTCGGTACCGATGAGCAGGGCCGCGAAATCAAGTGGCTGCCCGTCACCGCCGACTCAACAAAACGGCTGCGGCCACAGCTGAACATGCGGGGCAACGGCGGTGCACCGGCCGGTCCGGGTGTGGTGGCCGGTAGCCTGCGCGGTGGCCTGGGTGCGGCAGGTGGCTATACCTACATGACGTATGCGTCACCGAAGGAGCAGGTTGCCATCCTGAACATCAAAGGCAACAGCAATGTCTATGTCAACGGCGAGCTGCATATGGGCGATGCCTACAACATGGGCTACATGCACATCCCCGTTACGTTGAAAAAAGGGCTGAACGAGCTGTATGCCCGTGGCGTCATGATTACGGCCGGTCTGCAGTTTACGACGAAAAAAGCGCTGGTGATGACCGACGACCCGACCATTCCGACGATCCGGCTCGGGGAGACAGCCACGGCCCTGAATGCAGCGGTGCTGGTCCTCAATACTACCTCGAAACCGCTGACCAACCTCGAATTGATTGCCGTTATCGGCGGGAAACCGGTCAAAACAACGCTGGCAACCGTTCCGGCCATGTCGGGCCGGAAAGTGGCCTTTGGGTTCGACCCGACCGGGGTGACCACCACCGGTAAACATGCCTGCACGCTGACACTGATGCAGCAGGGCAAACAGATCGATCAAAATACGCTGACGATTGAAGCCGTGGCACCGGAAGCTTCGTACAGCCGGACCTTTATCAGTCAGATCGACGGGAGTGTGCAGTATTATGCCGTGACGCCGCAGTCAGGAAAGGCAACGGGTGCTTCATCGCTGTTCCTGTCCGTACACGGGGCGGGGGTTGAGGCCATCGGGCAGGCGCGTGCCTACAAAGCCAAAGACTGGGGCAATCTGGTAGCCGCTACCAACCGCCGGCCGCGGGGTTTCAACTGGGAAGACTGGGGCCGTCTCGATGCCCTGGAAGTGCTTACGATTGCAAAAGACCAGTTTAAGCCGGATCCTCAGCACATCTATCTGACCGGCCACTCGATGGGTGGCCACGGCACCTGGTTTCTCGGGGCTACGTACCCCGACAAATGGGCGGCGATTGCTCCCTGCGCAGGTTATCCGACGCTGAAGGAATATGGCTCGGCCGACGGGGTGATTCCGGCAAACAGTCAGGACCCGGTGGAGCAGATACTGCTGCGGGCGGGCAACCAGAGCGATGTGCTGAAGCTGACAAACAACTATAAGCCGCTGGGTGTCTACGTATTCCACGGCGATGCCGACCGGACCGTGCCGGTTACCTATGCGCGCCAGATGCGGAAACTGCTGGGTGAAACCCAACCCGACCTGACGTATTACGAGTATCCGGGCGGCAGTCATTGGTTCGGTGACCACAGCGTTGACTGGAAGCCTATTTTTGACTTCTTCAAATGGCACCAGATCAATCCGGATTCGCTGATCCAGACGGTTGACTTTACAACCGCTAGTCCGGGTATTTCGGCGACTTACCGCTGGGCGACCATCATGCAGCAGGAACAGCCGCTGAACTATAGCCGCCTGCAACTGGCCCGCGACAAAAAGTCGGTGTCCGGCACAACAACCAACGTGGCCGTACTGCGGCTCGCACTGGACGAGTTTGGCGGCAATGCAGCGGTAAACGTGGTACTGGACGGTCAGCCCGCGATTGCCTATGCGACTAAAAGCGCGCACGATACCCTGACGCTCCGGAAATCGGACGGGAAGTGGGCGGTCGGACAACTGCCGTCGCTGGCGCAGAAGGGCCCGCACCGGTATGGTACGTTTAAGGACGCCTTTAACAACCGGATGGTGTATGTGTACGGTACCAAAGGAACCAAAGAAGAAAACGACTGGAACTACCAGAAAGCCCGTTTCGACGCCGAAACCTGGTATTATCGCGGGAACGGCGCCGTTGACCTGATTCCGGACACTGAATACAGCCTGAACGCTTATGCCGACCGCGGTGTGGTCCTGTTCGGGAATGCGACCAACAACGCAGCCTGGAAACAATTACTCGCCGATTGCCCGATTCAGGTCGAACGGCAGCAGGTGCGGGCCGGCAACCAGCAATGGTCGGGCGATGATCTGGCGGCGTATTTTGTCTGGCCGATCCGTGGTTCGTCGAAAGCGTCGGTAGCGGTTATTGGCGGTACGGGCCTCAAAGGCATGCAGGCAGCGTATGCAAACCAGTATTTTGCCGGTGCCAGCGGGTTTCCTGACTTCATGATCTTTGGCCTCGATATGGTGAAAACCGGCAGTAAGGGCGTTCGTATGGCCGGGTTCTTCGACAACGACTGGAAACTGTCGCCGGAGAATTATGTAATAAACAGCTCGCTATAGTTAAGTATACCTTCCTGGAAGTTTTAAACTTCCAGGAAGGTATACTTAACC
>NZ_CAMFHL010000238.1 GCF_945952095.1 uncultured Arsenicibacter sp.
AAAGGCGACTTGAGAAGTCCTATTTTCATTTTGGCCCCGTTTTGCAGCTAAGACCTACTGATAGGTTTCAATAATGGATACCTTGCTGCGGTCAAACATCCACAGATCACAGTAAACCAGCGTGATGCCATGACTGCCGTCGAGTCTGTAGTCTCCCGCGTCAGCAAGCGTGAGCTGTCTCATCTCATCGAGCGTGCTGCTTACGCTGGCCTCCAGAAGCTCAACGGACAGATAATCCAGAAACAGCCGGATATAATCGCCGTCAAACTTTTCCAGCCGGCTCCTCCAGCCGGCCCATTCCGCAACGCTCCGTTTGATGACCCCGATCGCAAGCGGTTCATCTATGCGCAGGATAGCTACCCAGCTCCCGTACAGAATCTTATAGTGCGTGACCATCTTTTCAATTGGTTAAGGCCTTTGACATGGCTTTGTGTATTTTTGCCACCGGCAATTCCATCAGCAGCATCCGGTGAATGTCTGTCATGTGCTCATTGTAATCCCTGAGCGCATTGCTCTGCTCAATGGCAGACAGCAGCCGGCCGGCCGAATGACTGAACCGGTCGGACTCGCTGACGGAACGGATCTCATACGGATCATACTCGCTGTCGGTCTGACTCATCACCTTTCCGCTGCCAAAAAGCCGCTCAAACGTATCCGCCGCCCGCCGGTCGCGCTCTGTCAGGCTCTCAAGCCAGCTCCGCAGTTCCGCCGTTGCAGAACCCAGCCGGCATTCGGCCTCTTCGAAAAAATACCGGCAGTACTGATAAACCGTTCCGGGAGAGCGGCCCTCTCCGGCAAAGGGCAAACCAACCATACAGTTTTCAAGGGCCTTCGTCACCAGCTGGTGATAGTGCATCAGGTGACCGATCTCATCGACCAGCATCTGGGAGCGGACAAGCAGCATGGAGCCTTCTGCCAGCTCTCTGGGGTTTTTAAAATCGCGTTTACGCAGCTGGCTGCAAAAGGTTTTTACATGCAGCCTGAGCTCTTTCTGTACCGGTTCGAGCGGATGTTTCATAAGTTCTGATTTAGATTGATCACTCTTCTTTGATGAGCCTGCCGGGTCAGACCCGGCAGGCTCTTTAGTATGTATGGTATGCTTTATTCTGCTCCGGCTGCCGGATCCGTCTCCGGAACAACCGGCTTAACCGGCCGGAAATCAGCCGGAACACCGGCAGCTATTTCCGGCAGTAATTAGTACCGGCAGGCGGAAAAGGAGAAAACCCGTTGTTATAACAGTGCCCTGCCACCCGGCTGAACGCAGATAAGGCATTTTCCGGCCTCCGGCAGATGCACAAGCAGTATTATTTACCTGATAATCTTTTAGTTGCGTGCTATATCTCATTGATTCAGCATCCGTTTCACCTGTTTTCACCGGCTTTTTGTGCGTTTCCGGAAATGCACTGAAAACAGCTTTTTTCACGTTTTTGCGGTTTTTTACATGTTTTTGCAGCCAAAATGACCCCTTGTTCTTTATAACAGAACAGCATTTTCGTAAAAATCTGTATATCAGATACTTACGACGATATTTTTGTTATAAATCTGTTATCACCCAAATAACATTATAACATTATAACAGCTTTATAACAGGAATATAACAGATAAAATAACTTAAATTATTGATTACTAATTAGTTAACTTATCTGTTATCGTGTTCTGCTTTTTTTAGCCTTTCAGCTCGCCAAAAACAGGTGTAAAACCGTTATTTTTCTGTTTCCGCTGTTCCAGATTCAGTCCGTACTTCCGTTGCAGCAGCTCATAGCTTACGCGGCAACAGTTATGACGCACCTGCGTTGACTCCTGCCGTGTACCCTCACCGTCACTGCGGAAACGGATCGATTTTTTCAGCGATTCCCAGTCCGGATAATCCATCAGAATAGCCAGCTCGGTCTGGATGGTATCCCGGTCCGCGGGTTTCTCGCTGGTAGCCCGGCGGTACCGTTCGGCATACAGTGTATACAGCTGCGGCAGCCAGAGCCGGATCATGCGTTTGCCTTCGAACATCTCAAAATCAAAATGCACTTCCTCATGAATCTGGTACTGGTCATAAAGCGTCTGAATGGTTTCAAAGAAGGTGGCCAGCTGCGCTTTTTCGGACATGATCCGGTACTGGCGGCGGATGTTGTCGGTACCGACCCGGACCAGTTCGGCCAGAACGGCTTCCGGCTGCTGCTCTTCCGTCAGACTGATTTTTCCGGCCGCAGCCAGAATAAAGCCCGCCGTCAGTATCTGCGCCATGTTGGCAAAGAAGCGCTCGGGAATCTTTTCACTGGCCAGTTCCTGTTTGAGTGCATGGTGCAGCCGTTCCCAGGCAGCCGGATACTCCTTCTCAATAAGGCTTCGGTGCTGAAGGGCTTCCAGCGTCAGACAACCCAGTCCTGACTCCTGAAACTCCTCCAGCCGGTCGAATGCCAGCTTCTGCTGAGCCGTTTTCTCCTGACTGTTAACGGGAATAAAAACGCACCGGCTGAAAAACACCTCTGTCCGCGGCAGAAAGTTGCTGGTCAGCGCCAGTGACTGGTAAATTGAAACGGCCTCGGTATCCACGCTGGTGTTATCCTTGCTGCGGTGATAGCCGTCGTTATCATACATGGCCTGAAGCAGCTTTTCAATCGTCCCCAGTTCATTATGATACTCATCCATCCAGATAAAGCAGTTGGAGGCCTGCGACATCATTTTAACCAGGGCCGCTTCCGTATTCTTGGATCCCAGGTTAACGCCTTCCTGCTTCATGCCGAAGGCTGCTGTCAGCACCCTGACCAGCGAGCTTTTACCCGTCCCGTAACTGCCTTTTACAAACAGAATAGGCGTAAACTTCTTATGCCGTAAGGCTACGTCACGGTATAGTGACATCAGCAGAAAGCAAAAGGGAATGATGGCATTATCGTACAGGTGAGCCGCCGAGTACAGCCCGAAAAATTCATTGATTGACAGTCTGGTATCTGTCAGCGTAAAGCGGTGGGCCTTGTTTTTATTCTGTGCCGGCATCGACAGCACCAGCTGCCGGTTCTGCTTTTCTGTAGTAACCATCCCGAACTGATCCGGCTCCAGTACCCTGCCGTTTACCGCCTTGTTGGCAAAAAAGAACACCCCTGACTCCGGATGATAGCCGTAGCGGGTTATCTTGATGGCACGGGCAAATCCGGTTTCACTAAACAGAAATGCCTGCAATTCCGACAGCTCGTTGTCACTGGCCTTCAGGGAATAGCGCTTACCGGTAATGATTTTTCTCAGCCGGCTGGCACTGGTAAAATCGTCGTGCGGTACCTCAATAAAGATCGGCTCGCCCTCCTGAGTGCGGATCTCCAGTATCCAGGTCAGATTCTCGTCTTCATCTTCGGTCTGGTACTTGATATACAGGTGAAAATTATTGGCTACCGTATTCCAGCCGCCCCGGCCGCCCTTTACCCGCATGGTCATATCATGCTGCCGGTACCAGACCGTATCAGTCTGCATATCCTCCGTTCCGGCCGCCGCCGCTTCAGCCGGCAGGCGCTCCTGTCCGGTCCTGAGCTTTTTCAGCCGCCGGGTCAGCTCGCGGGGTTCACTCTCCAGCACAGCGGCCAGCTTGCGGACAAGCTTGCTGCGCAGCTCCTCATCGGCCAGTTTCAGCAGCATCGACAGCAGGCGGTTTTCCTTTTCGACCAGCAGGTTCATATCCGGCTCCCGGGCGTACACGCCCGCCAGCCACAGCAGGCCGTCTTCCGCATGTTTTGCCACGTGACGGGCAAGGGCCATCCGGGCCGTTTTTTCCTGCTGCCGCATGAACATCCGCCCCCAGGCATCCGCATCGGTCTTACTGCCGTCTTCAGGCACGGGCAGGTGAAAAACTTTTACGCGCAGGCCTGCCTCCAGCAGCCTTTCACAGTCACTGATCAGCGCCTTCTGTCCGGAGCCGTTCGGATCTACGTCGTAAATCAGCGTAACGCTCTCAGCCAGCCCGCTGATTTTGCTGATCTGCGCATCAGTCAGCGCAGTGCCGCCCTTACCTACCGTTTCGGTAAGCCCGTACCGGTGTAATGTGGTTACGTCGAAGTTCCCTTCCGTCAACACTACATGTTTTTCCCGTATGATTGTCCGTCTGGCACGGTTTAAGCCAAAAAGCAGGCCTGATTTCTGAAAAACAGGCGTTTCTCTGGTATTGAGGTATTTCGGCTCCTGACTGTCGATGGCCCGTCCGGTGAATCCGGCTACGTTGCCGTTTTCGTCGAAAAGGGGAATCATCAGCCGGTTGCGGAAAAAATCGTACTTCTTCGTACCATTTTCAACGCAGACCCCGGCGGCAACGGCAGGGGAGAAAGCTCCTTGTTCAATCAATGGTGTGGTGATGAAACGCCATTCATCAGGCGCGTAGCCAAGCAGCCAGCTGTCAATCTGCTCATCGCTCAGCTCACGGGCGGCACTGCGGACGTAGCGGGTAACCGGATGCTCCGGATCGGCCAGCAGTTCTTTCAGGTGCCTGTGGTAGGTTTCGGCAACGGCTTTATTGATATCCAGCAGCTCCAGGCTGGTTTCATCGTAGGTTGAGATTGTGGAACCTGGATCTGGGTTTTGGATTTGTGTGCTCATACTCAACAGGTTCATTGTAGCGGCCGGCTATATAGATAACCGCTTCCGAAAAACTGATTCGTTTAAAATTCTGAATAAAGGAAAAGACATCTCCGGCCTCCCCGCAGCCGAAGCATTTATAGATCTGTTTTGAGGAACTGACATGAAAGGAGGGGGACTTCTCCTCATGAAAGGGACAGCAGGCCCTGAACTGACTGCCGGCCTTCGTAAGCGGCCATAGCTCGCCGGCGATATGAACGATATCGGCCCGCTGCCTGATGCGGTCAATACATTCAGGCGTTATCATCCGCTTGCCGGGTGTTCTGGCGCCGGGTTACATTGAACCGCAGTTTCCGCCGGTTATTCGTTGTAGTGTCCATTGCAGAGCTGGTTCAGAGATTAATGAATTCGTCGGCCGAGACGGGAAAGAACTGATTGAAATACGTCAGCAGGCCCCTGATTTCTTCAGAGTCCGGACGCAGCTGTCCCCGGGCAAGTTTGGCAAACCGCAGGTGATTGATTCCTACCTGCTGATAGAAGCTCCGGGTCGGTTTAAAGACCAGATTTGTCTTGTTCTCGTAGCGCCCGATCAGCTCCTGGATAGGTGATGATGTGCCTGTCATTTTAGTTATTAGATTAGTTAATAATTGATTTTAATGACTACAATAATTTAATTTAACGGTCGCAATATAGAATAATACTTCCCTTACAGCCAAGAAATAAGGCCAACATCTTATTGGTCGGATTATTTTCTCGCAGTTCATTCCAACCAGTAAATAATTAATTATTAAGTCGGAAAAGTCATTTTTTTATGGTAAGGCGGGTATTATCCGGTAATGAATGACTTACTTTGCCATAGTATGTGTTATATTTTTAAATAATAATCATTATTAATAACGAAATGTCATTAGTCCGCAATTTCTTATCCGGAATCCCGCCCGGTGAGGAGCATACAGACAAGGTTTCACAGCGTATAAAGGAGATCAGGGCTCAGAAGGGGATTCCGCAGGCCGAGATGGCAAAGGCACTGGATCTGGACCGGTCTAACTACCACCGCATTGAGAACCGCGGGGAAAAGCTGTCCGTCGAAGTACTGGAACGCATTGCCAGAACGCTGGATGTCCCCCTGGAGCTGCTTATTACGGGCAAGACCCGGGATGATATCAGGGCGGAAGAGCAGGAGCTGATCAGCCTGCGGCAGCGGGTAGCTGATCTGGAGGAGCAGCTACAGGACAAACGGAAGCTGTTAGAGTTTCATGAGGCCAGAGCGCTGGCAATCAGACAGTATGTCCTTGACATGATTTACATGACCGCCGTTGTACTGAACATGACGGATTTCCCCCTTGACCGCAAGACTCTGGAGAGCTGTTATGCCGTCTGGGGGGAAGATCAGTTTAATGAAAACGGTGAACGGGTACTGGTATTCGGCGTCGATTACTTCAGGCTGGATAATGACGCGCTGACAGTCATATTCGATTACCTCTCCGAGCATAATCCGCAGCTCTATCACAACTTTCAGGATGTAGCCTTTGAGGTGTTTACCAAACCGTCTTCGCTGATCAGAAATAATATTTCAGCCAGACTTTTCAGAGCCAACCGTAACTCGAAAAAAACACGGTTTGAGCAGCGGCAGCAGCGCCGGGAACGGGGTTTTGAATGAGCGGTTTTCGGGTGTCATTTTTCGGAAAACAGGCTGTTTTCCGGCGTTTTCCGGCGTGTTTTTACGGAAAACCGGACCCGGAGCGCAAACCGGATAATTGCTTTTTTTACATAATAACCGGCTGGTATTCAGTAGTGTTAGCCTGTACAAAGTACCGTTTTCGGCGCCTGTATATTTCCGCATTTCTGTCACGGAAAAACAATTAACCGCTTGATTATCAGAAATATGACCTTTACACTATTTTTTTCAGGCCGTTTTCCGGCTCAGACCGGCCAGCCACGCCCTGAGGAGAGAGTGCAATTGCACACCCCCGCCCTCCTGCATATATGAAACGGGGTACATATTCGGGTCAGCAGGCATACACCTTGCATTATTCCGCGGTTTGTGTAGTGATTGTGCTGTTTTGATAGCATTCAACCATTGTCTGTCCGGACAATGGTTGAATGCGGTAGTAGCTTTATGATACAGCGTTGAGTGCTGTCAGTTTAACGCTTTGGGTGGAGCACAGACATTAATTGACGGTGCAATTGCAGGGTGCTGATAGCAGCCTGACAGTTGACAAACGGCCGGCCGGGAAAAAATAACCGTTTGTTCGGTTGCAATTGCACTGGTACTGATAACTGTGGTTACAAGTACCAAAGCGGGCCAGATATCAAAAGCGCTCTGTAGCTCCTCTTTTTCTGCCGTTGGCTAACGTAAACCACTTAGATACGACCAATAAAAACGAATCGCCGATCCGCACAGCAGTTAAACGTGACCTAATTGCCGGGCGAACCCGTCAGTCTTTGGCCGTCAGGAAAGCAGCCGGGGTTCGGTTAGGTTGTCCCAAAGCAGTAGGCAAAAGCAAGTTGACGTGTATCGAATGAAATCGAAGCCCTACTCAATAAGGTATATACTCAACAGTTTATCGCCAAACGATACGGCATTTCGAAGCAGAATCTGGCGAACTAGTTAAAGAAAAATAATTGGCAATGAGGCCATAGCCGGCAGCAAGAGCGTACTTACGCATGTTTTAGCGTGAATATAAGCCATTTAGACCTTCGCTGGCAAGCCTGTGGAATATGTACGTTAATTAGCGTCAAGCAGGTGCGCCGAAAACCGGATGGCAGTCAGTCCGAAGCAGAAATCAGCTATGGAGCAACTATGGGGTACAAAGTCAGCAGTAGGCCGATAAGTTATTTGACGCCATACGGGCGGTCCGCCGCTGCGGGGCATTGGAAAGTTGAAGCGATGCATGCGATGCATTATCAGCGGGATGTCACCTTGCAGAAGGATAGCTCACGCTGCTCAAACAACACATTGATCCGGACAATGAGCGATCTTAGAAGCTTGGTATACAACTTACTAAAGAGGACAATAGCGAAGAGTATGGCCGCTAAAATCGATCAATTTGCGTATGATTTTAACTCACTAATTTAATTTATGACACACAACAGGGTTCTATGAGAAAGCCCTGTACACTAATACTCTTATGAACCATCGATCCTGCTATTTATTATGATATGCAGAGATATACTGGGAAAATTTACATTTCTTGAGTTAAAAATAACCTCATTGTAATTTTAGATTAGAAAGTAATAGGCTAAAATATATGTATTACGTATACCGTATACATGCAAAGATCAAGAGTCTGTCTATATCATTTATGTAACGTAAAGATTAAACGATAAAGACCATACTCATTGAAAAAATATTTCATATATTTATATAGGCCTTATATAAAATAAGTCTAAATTAGTTAAATAAACAATAGTTTTAATGTAAAATTAAAATAATATTAAAATAAGAAAATAATAGATACAAATTCATCTGAAAACAATAACATTGTCTCGATGTTACACACAAAATAAAAAAATCATGAAAAACATTCACCATTTTTACACTTATCTCCTTATTATTCCAATCTACTTTGCTTTATCCTGCAATAGGATTACTCCAGAGCCGATACAAGCGAACAATCAAAATTTATTTACGATAAAAGAAGGCCAAGCTGTTTTTAAATCAGCAAATGATTTTAAAAACCAGATATCATTATTGAGTAAAATGTCTTTAAATGAATTGAACAATTGGAATCAAAATTCTTCATTTATATCTCTTTTCAAAAATATTCAAGCAAAAACTCCTCTTAATGCAAGGCAAGCAAGTGCGACAGACACTAATTATAATAGTCTGGAAGATATCGTTAATGATAAATACTTTGCTTCTATACTAAATAAGGATGGTGAGTTTATTATTGGAAATAGCCAAATCAGAGTTACACCAGAAATAGTTTTTATTGGGGATGTATCTAAGTATAACGAAATACATTCTAAAAATCCGGCTAACTATTTACATATTAATCCCAATAATTATATAAAGGAAAATGATATAATAATTGGTAGAGCAGGCCATTTAGACGCTACTGCTTCCGGGGGGAGAACAGCACTTTTCAACGGCATTGATCATTCTATATATGATTGGGATAACACACATAGGTCAGCAACTGTTATTTATAATGATAATTGGTTTGTCTATAGATCCATTGGATGCAAAGTAAAGTTTCAAAATAAACGTTGGTGGGGGGGATGGTGGCAGGCAAATACCGATGCTCTGCATTTAGATTATGATGTAGTTTATGATGTCTCTACTTTTCCGGGTATTCAAACATTTCGTCATGTATTTGTTGATAGCCGAGATTGTCAGGATTGCCCTGAGCTTAACAATACTATTGACTGGTCCACCCTATCTTTAGGAATTGCCGATGGGGGATTTTCCGCTGATTTAATCGACAGCCCATTCGATTTTAGCTATTTTATTGCTAACAGTACTGTAGTTTGGAGCGGAATGTATCATTACGATAATTTGAGACAGGATCAGTAATGTTTGAGAAAGTCACTTATATTGTTTGTATCCTGCTCTCTATCAGAGCAGGATACAGCCAGTCTTTACAAATTGGCATAAACGGTTTTGAGAAAGTTGGGATATATAGAAGTTTTGAAAATACCGGCTCGGTGTTTATAAAACATAAAGAAGCACCTCGTTTCTCATATGGCTTATCTGCTGCATATCAATATGGCCGGAACGGTTTAGAAATAGACCTTAATAGTTTTCCCTACAGGGTTGATCTTTTATATAAGGATTTAATTGGAACTTATGATGGTAGTACTAATCTTTTTATGATATCAGCTCTGTATAAGTATAAATTTTTATTTTTAAATAAAAAGAAAGTAAGCTTTTTTTTGATGGGAGGATTTGGGGTTAGTAAATATAAATATCAATTAATAAGAGGTGGAGGAGAAAGAATAACGGATAATACAGGAAATATAATTTTCTTGAGTACGTTAGAACGAAATACAGACTATAATAAGCCTATTGTTTTTTTACCAACTATAAAATTTGAAGTAGAAAAGTTAATTTTACGTAATTTTATAATATCTATATCTTCCTCTTATTCATTAAATAATCTATTATCCAATAACGTTCCACTTGAATACGGTATTTATTCAATTAAATATAATAATAAAAATAGCAATGGTAAAATCGAGTATTTTGGCAAAAATTACCAAATTGGAATCAATTTAAAATATAAGATTAAATTAAATTAATTATGAAAAATATACTTTTATTTATTTTTTTATTTTTTACACAAAGTGTATTTGCACAGTATTATGAAAATACTGTTTCTAAAGATTCTATTTTATTAAGTAGAAACTCTTTACGGGTTATTATATTGTCACCAGGCATTTCTTACGAAAAAAGAATTAGTCGTAATATTACTTTATCAAGTGATTTTCTGGTAACAGGTTTTTATAGAAAATCGACGCTTACGGTAAACTCACAATCAGCCCATATATTTGCATTATATCCTTTTTTAACATTAGGACCTCGCTTTTATTATAATTTAACTAAGCGGATAAACTCAAACAAATCTGTTAAAGCTAATTCAGGTAATTATTTTTCGTTTAAAATTACTTATTTAGGGCCTTCTTTCTTAGAAAGCAGGTCTTCGAATACTATCATTTCAGGTAGTATACCTAAAGCAAATAAGTTGGGAGCAAATATAGTTTGGGGATTACAACGTACCTACAAGCGTAATTTATATTTAAATCTTAATACTGGATTAGCTATCTCTAGCCAGTATAAAGATGGCTATGGTGTTGTAGGTAACTTGCAGCTTGGCTATTCTTTATTTTCAAATTACAACTAGTATCGTTTGAAAATAAATTCTTCTATATAACAAATGTATTATTGAGAACAATATTTACCGATAATCACATCTTAATTTTGATTAAACTCGGCGAGGTCGTCACCGACCCCGCCGGTCTTCAAAACCGTGCTTGATGTTTTCACATCACACGGCTCCTCAATGTAATGATGTCTGTCATACATACCTCACTCACTGCCCGTTCTTGGGCTGTTTTAGTATCGTGGCAATGGCGGTGGAGTAATTGGAAGTTTTGATACTCGTCCTTACCACCCTTCGAGCGCGGGGTGATATGGTCAGTCTCCATAATATCTCCCACCTTAAAAACACAGGTTGCAATGGGGGTTGCAATTACCAAAGCGGGCCAGATTTCAAATAGCCCTTCCTGACCGGCTCCGTTGCAGATTGTTTTTCTTCAACCAGTTCGCCAGATTCTGCTTCGTGGTACCATATCGTTTGGCGATGAACTGTT
This sequence comes from uncultured Arsenicibacter sp., assembly GCF_945952095.1. GTDB lineage: Bacteria > Bacteroidota > Bacteroidia > Cytophagales > Spirosomataceae > Arsenicibacter. The sequence goes on from NZ_CAMFHL010000238.1 coordinate 10,864, forward strand.
GAGTGGAACTGTTATTGAGCAGGGCTTCAATCTCAATCCGGTACACATCTAACTTGCTCTTGCCTATCCCTTTAGGACGACCCAATTGGACCCCAGACGCTTTCTTGACGGCTAAAGCCTGACGGGTGCGTTTGGCAATTAAGTCGGGGAGTTGCCAACATTCGTACGAAATGTTCCATCAGGGCAATTGTGCTGGTAAAACAACTCGACTTAAGCTGAATGAAAGTTACTTTGATTCATTTACTGGGTTTATTGCCAAAAAATGGTTTTAAAATGTTCTTTTGCCGAGTCAATAAGCTGGGGAGTTGCCAACATTCGTACAAAATGTTCCATCGGGGCAATTGTGCTGGTAAAACAACTCGACTTAAGCTGAATGAAAGTTACTTTGATTCATTTACTGGGTTTATTGCCCAAAAAATGGTCTTAAAACGTTCTTTTGCCGAGTCAATAAGCTGGTAAAGAAAACGCTCCTTTTCTTTACTTACCTCCATAATGCGTTGATTATCTGAATAAATAATCTTGATGGAACATTTCGTACGAATGTAGACGACTCCCCTAAGCTGGTAAAGAAAACGCTCCTTTTCTTTACTCCCTCAATGAGCCGAATCAAGATTCTGCAACCCCAGGAGA
>NZ_CAMFHL010000239.1 GCF_945952095.1 uncultured Arsenicibacter sp.
CATAGCCGACCTTCCTGGAACAGGGCCGCCTGGCGGTTCAAAACTTCCAGGAAGGTCGGCTATGACCCGGCGGCTCGTATCCTCGTTTATTGGCGGGGTGAAAAACTATTTCAGGCGTAGTCGGTTGATAAAGCATCAATCGTCTACAGACAATGTTATGGAACATTTCACTACTGTGACCGAGGCCATGGAGAGCCTCCGTCAACGCGGATACACCTATGAATTTGCGCCGGAAGGAAATCACCTGAAGGCAAACGGCGAAGCGATGCGGGTGCGCAGCAACGAATTTAACGTGGATGAATTTCACCGGTTTGAAGGTACGTCTGATCCGGGCGACGAAATGACCGTTTTCGGCATTACGACCAGCAACGGAAAGAAGGGGATTTTTGTGATGGCGCAGGGAACGTATGCCAACGAAGCGTCATCGGAACTGATGGCTAAATTTTCGATTTCTGACCGTGCCGATGTCAATACAGAAGGCGCTGTACAGCCCATAAATTCGATGCCGGAGAGCGGTAAATAAGTAAAAGTCAAGTTATTCACTGGCAAAGCCCGGAAAGACGAACGGTCTTACGGGTTTTTGTGTATATTTGCGATCTTCACAAAATCGGGTCGGACCGCATGGGCGGCCCCGCGCCGATGCGTCGAACTGCATAGACAACCGGCAAAAAAGGTTGTCATACGGTTGATTTTTTGGGTGTAAAAATTCTATGAAGCTATCTGAATTTAAATTTGACTTGCCCGAAAGTCTGATTGCCAAGTACCCTGCGGAACGCGGTGAATCCAGATTAATGGTCGTTCATCGCAAGACGAAAAAAATCGAACACAAAATGTTCGGTGACATCCTCAGCTATTTTGATGACGGGGATGTAATGGTCATCAACAACACCAGGGTATTTCCGGCACGGCTGTACGGCAATAAAGAAAAAACCGGCGCAAAAATAGAAGTTTTCCTGTTGCGTGAACTGAACCGCGACATGAAACTATGGGATGTTCTGGTTGATCCGGCCCGTAAGATCCGGGTAGGAAATAAGTTGTATTTCGGTGATAGTGATCTGGTTGCCGAAGTAATTGACAATACCACATCACGCGGTCGTACGATCCGGTTCCTTTTTGACGGCTCACACGAAGAATTCATGAAAGCCGTTGATGAGCTGGGCGAAACGCCACTGCCCCGTGAGATCAAACGAAAAACGGAAGATGCTGACCGTGAGCGGTATCAGACCGTTTTTGCCGAACATATCGGTGCGGTTGCTGCCCCGACGGCTGGTACGCACTTCACGAAAGCTATGATGAAGCGCATGGAGATCAAAGGTATCCATTTTGCGCCTGTTACACTGCACGTTGGTCTGGGTACGTTCCGGCCGGTTGATGTAGAGGATCTTACCAAGCACAAAACTGATTCCGAGAACTACCGTATTGAAGATACGGCAGCCCGGATTGTCAATAAGGCGCTCGATGAAACCAAGCGCGTTTGCGCCGTTGGTACTACGTCGCTGAAAGCCATTGAATCGTCGGTATCGGCTAACAGCCGCCTGAAAGCGGTTGAAGGCTGGACGGATAAGTTTATCTTCCCGCCTTACGAATTTAAAATTGCCAATTCGCTGCTGACTAACTTCCACCTGCCGGAGTCGATTCTGATCATGATGACGTCGGCATTCGGTGGTTATGATCTGGTGATGGAAGCTTACGAAACAGCCATCAGGGAGAAGTATAAATTCTTCAGCTACGGCGATGCGATGTTAATTTTATAAAGACCAGTATAGACGGGCTGGTGATTAGTGATTAGTTTGCGGAGAAATTCAGAATCCAATGAATCCTCAGCCACTAGCCACTAGTCACCAGCCTCTTTTTTGTATTATTGTTGCCGGCGGCAGCGGTAGCCGGATGAAATCCGACGTGCCCAAGCAGTTTCTGCTCCTGAACGGGAAGCCGATTCTGCAATATACCATTGAACGCTTCTTAGCTTACTCGCCTAACCTCCGGATCATTCTTGTGTTGCCCGCGCGCGACATGAACCGCTGGACGGAGCTTTGCGATCAGCATAATTTTTATCCTCCGATTCAGACAGTGATCGGCGGAGCCAGCCGTTTCCAGTCGGTTCGGAACGGACTGAAGAAAATCTCGGCCAAAGAAGGTCTGGTTGCCGTCCATGATGGTGTCCGTCCGATGATTACGACCGACGTGATTGGTGCCGGTTTTGATATGGCCGCTGAAAAAGGCAGCGCCGTAACCTGTGTGGCGGTTAAGGACTCCGTGCGGGTTGTCGAACCCGATGGTACCAGCAAGGCCGTTGACCGGAGCCAGTACCGGTTGATGCAAACCCCGCAGACTTTCCGGCTGAGCGATTTCCGGCAAGCCTTCACCGTAGAGGAACAGCCGTTTTTTACCGATTGCGCCAGTGTGATGGAATTTGCCGGTTATGCTATAACGCTGGTAGAAGGTACTTACGAAAATATAAAGATCACAACCCCCGAAGACCTGCACTGGGCTGAAAGCGTGCTGGCAGGGCGGGGTGTATAGCCAAGACAATGCTCCGGATACTGACTCAGCCATACCCGTCTTCTGATTTACCGGTCGGCCGCCAACTGCTGCGGGCCGGCATCATCGGTGGTTTTGTCGGGTTGTTTTTACTGTTGTTTCAGCCGTTTGGAATGAACATCTGGCGTACCGAAGCCAAAGCGCTGAAAATACTGGGATTCGGGGGGATCACGTTTCTGGTGACGTTTATCCATTTTACGATCTGGCCCAGATTACTTCCGGCCGTTTTTGCCGAACAGCGGTGGACGGTCTGGAAGGAAATTCTGTTTATTCTGCTCAATATCCTGCTGATTGCCTTGGCAAACCGGTTTTACCTGGTTTACCTGACAGACCAGCACGCGAGTCTGCCTAATTTCATCTGGATGCTGCTGGCTACCCTCCTGATCGGTATTTTTCCGACAGTAGGGTCCGTACTGATTAATTACATTGTTCAGCTCCGGAAATACAGCCAGGCTGCTGCTGAGTTGCCGGTTACGCCTCATGAACCAGCGCCGCAGCACCCGCTGCCGGACACCACCGTGCCGACGCACCCGGACGTAATGCCGCTGACGTTGGTAGCCGAGAATGAAAAGGATACGCTTACCCTGCTGCCGGCGGAGCTGCTGTTTATCGAGTCGAGCGATAACTATTGTACCGTGCATTTCCTGCGGCAGGGGCAGCCTGCCCGGGTCCTGCTGCGGAGTAGCCTGAGCCGTATGGAAGGACAGCTGCCGCAACAGGTCCATTCGCCGTTTGTACGGTGTCACCGGTCGTATGTGGTCAATCTGGATCAGGTAGTCAAGGTAACCGGTAATGCACAGGGCTATAAACTCCATTTGCAGGCGGGTGAGTACCAGGTGCCGGTAGCCCGGAAGTACAACGATACTCTTGTTGCAGAGCTGAAAGAGGTTGCCAAACGTCCCTAATCCCCCGAAATCGCCCCGATTACCCCAAAAAGTTGCTAAACAGCCCTCTTTTTTGCGGCCACCAGAAAGACCGGCTACGTTTGTTCCATCAATTCGAAAACACAAAAACGATGGAAACGCTCATAAAACTTTCGCTCATCACCCATATTGCTACCGGTACCATTGCGCTCTTAACCGGTCTGATTCCGATGTTAGCCAAAAAGGGTAGCCGCCTGCATAACCGTGCCGGTCTGCTCTACGTGTACTGCATGATTGCGGTGGCGGCGTCAGCGGTGTTCCTGTGCGTATTCCAGCCGTTTAAACTATTCCGTCTTTTCCTGGCCGGTATCGCTGTGTTTAGCTTTTACCTGAGCTTTACGGGCTGGCGGGCCACCAAACAGAAAAAGACCGGCCCTGCCTTCGGTGACCGTGTGCTGACATTCGTAACGCTGGCCGTCAGTATCGGCATGATCGGGTTCGGCGGCTGGCTACTGTCGCAGTCGTTCTCGGTGGTGAGTGTGCTATTTACCTTTTTCGGAGTATTGACGATGACGTTTGCCGTCCAGGATGTGCGTCTGATTGGTAAGACACCCGAAGCGCAGCACTGGTTTTTTCAGCACTTTACCCGCATGGGTGGTTCGTATATTTCGGCATTCACGGCCTTTGTGGTCGTTAATATCGGCCGGATCGCCGGTGACCATGTACCGGCCTGGCTGGGTCTGGCCGGCTGGATTGCTCCGTCGCTGATCGGAGGTATGCTGATTGGCCGTACCGTCCGTTACTACAAAATCAAATTCAGCACCCCGAAAAAAGTGGCGGTTGCGGTGTAGGAATAATGCCTGATGAGACCTTCCTGGAAGTTCTAAACTTCCAGGAAGGTCTCATCTCCTGTCAGAATCTACAATAATAACTTCTTCACAACCGGCAGGGCTTGTTCGGCCCAGAGTTTCATCTGCTTGCCGGAATAATGCAGCCCGTCTGAGGCAAAATGGCTGGCATCCTTCGCATACTGCCGCGACAAAGGAGTGATGTCGACATAGGCGATGCCTGCCGCGCGGCACTCTTCCTGCGCCACGGCGTTGAACGCATCAATTTCAGCCGCTACTTTTTGCCGGTCACGACCTTCTGCAAACGGCGATTGCCCCCAATCCGGAATCGACAAGACAAAGACGTGATTGGGTTTTCCCTTCGCATACCGGACAGCGGTTTGCAGCAACTCCCGGAATTCCGTCCGGTAGGTGGTCAGCGACTGGCCGCGATACTGGTTGTTTACCCCGATCAGCAGCGAGACCAGGTCATAAGTCTTTGTATTACCCGACGCCTTAATGGCCGCCTGCAGTTCGCTGGTGGTCCAGCCGGTGCGGGCGATGATATCCGGGTTACCGGCATCTACCCCGTCTTTCCGGAGCAGACCGGCTAGTTGAACACTCCAGCGGTCTGCCTCCCCGACGCTTTCGCCGATTGTATACGAATCGCCGAGCGACAGGAAAGAATAGGTAGCGTTGGGCGTTGTTGAGGAAACCATCGGGTCAGAAGATGTTTGTGTACAGGAAACAAACAACAAAAATACGACACTCAGCCAGACCGGCCAATAAGCCGTGCCACGGGAGTGTCGCAGGGAATGAGCATGGGTTGAATACATACAAAAAGAATCGGTCTGATTTTATGTACGCCAAACCGATGCCTCTGGATTCAACCGGAAAAGGATGTTTACTGTTCAGCCTGGGAGCTTATAAAAGCCCTTGCCTTACGGATGTTGGTATTGACACGGTCGGTTTCGATCAGACCGTCGCGGAGCCGGACAATGCGGTGGGCATATTCGGCAATATCTTCTTCGTGCGTTACCATAATCACCGTGTTACCCTTGCTGTGAATCTGGTCAAACAGGTCCATGATTTCGTACGACGTTTTGGTATCCAGGTTACCGGTCGGTTCATCGGCCAGCAGGATACTCGGGTCGTTTACAAGCGCACGGGCAACGGCTACCCGCTGGCGCTGACCACCCGATAGCTCATTTGGCTTGTGATGTGCGCGGTTTTCGAGACCTACATTTTTGAGGGCCTGCATTGCCTTCTCGGTACGGTCGGCCTTGCTGTAACCCGCATAAATCAGGGGCAGGGCAACGTTTTCGAGCGACGATTGGCGGGGCAGCAGGTTAAAGGTCTGAAACACGAAGCCAATCTCCTTGTTGCGGACTTCGGCCAGCGCGTTTTCGCCCATATTGCTGACGTCCTGCCCGTTCAGAATGTACTGGCCTGAGGTCGGTGTATCGAGGCAACCCACAATATTCATCAGCGTTGATTTACCGGAACCCGACGGTCCCATGAAGGCAACATATTCTCCTTTTTTTACCGAAATCGTGATGGATTTCAGGGCATCAACTATTTCGCTACCCATGATGTAGCGTCTGGCAATGTTGTGGGTTTCAATGATGTTCACGTCGTATCAGGTTTTAAGAACGAACAGCGGCTGTGTCGGGCAGTTATAGTTAACAAAGCTAACTTATTGCCCGAATTTCTCATTCGACTTTTCGATTAATGTCAGCTTTTCCTGATAAGCCGCTAAAAAAGCCTGATAGTCGGCGGGCGTTGTTGTTTGCTGCAGCTGAACGAGCTCATTTGCCGCATAATCGCGTAGGCCCATTGCCAGGCATAATTCGATGTAGGTCTTGAGCAGTTCGGGCTGGTCGCGGTTAAAGGGCAGGGCGGCTACCAATACTTTGTACGCCGGCTGAATCTGCTTTTGCCGGGTCCGGAAGCGGGCCACGCCGGTGACAATGTCGGCCCGTAGCGGCGCCAGCGCCAGGGCCTGATTGAAATACGTCTGCGCCTGCGCCGGATTTTTTTTCAGCACATAGGCTTGTGCCAGGTAAAAGGCTCGGTCAGCGGCATGCAGCGGCAACATGGGCTGCTTTGCCAGGGCGATGGCGGCATTGCCGTTGCGGCGGGCCACGGCCAGCCGCAGGGCCAGTACATTTTCAAGCGATAAGGCATAGGCGCTCAGCCGGTCCGGTTTCGGCAGCTGGCTCAGAATCATCTGGGCATAGAACCACTGCTTTGAGGCAATGTACTGCTCAATCAGGCTTTTACCGGCTACCGCTTTCAAATCGGGTGTGTTGATCTGCTCCCAGAGCTTACCGCGGTTCAGGTCGTCGGTGCGGTAAACAACGTAAAAGGCCCGCTCGATATCCGTTTGCGGTGGCCGTTCGCCATACAGGACCCGTTTGATGGCCGTCACCGATGAGTCACCGCGGGCGGCGGCTTCCCACCGCGACTGTGCCAGCGGCAGGTCGCCGGCTTTGGTGTAGGCAATAGCCTGATAATAAATCGAGACCGTATCCCTGTTCATCTCAAACTGCTCCGCCGCCGGCCGGTACAGCTGCTGGTCGATCATGAGCAGGCCCAGAATGCTTTGATAATTCAGGGCGTTAGGCTTACGGACAGACGTTCCCTCGGCCAGCTGGCCGATCAGACTGAATGCCGTCAGCGGCTGATGGTTGTGGTATTCAGCCATCGCGCGGGCAAACAACAGATCGTCGGTGAAGTCCTGATTATCGGGGCGTTCAATTGCCTTCCGGATGGTTTGCGGTAACGTGCTGACGGGTTTGACAGCCCCGAGCGCATAATTATACAGACTGGCAAACCGCCCGACGCTCAGGCCCATATCGGTTTGGCCGGTCGAAAGCCAGGCGGGTACCTCCGGTTGGCTGGTGTCCTGACGCGCGATCAGCCGCAGGGCCAGGGCATTGGCCTGATAGGATTCGTAGGTAATGGGTTCGGTGTTCGCCAGCGACGAGTCAGCCGCGAGTACCTGCGGGTTCTTGACATAAAGTGCCAGCAGGTTCGATTTCGGTACGTCGGATTGATGGCTGGTTTTGGCAGCGGTATCAAAATAATAGTAAGCCGAGTCGGCAACGCTGGTCCGGGCGTAGAGGAAGCCAAGGTTGTTCCGGAGCTCACCGCTTTGCGGAAATGCCTTGATGCCCCGTTGCAGGATTTTCACCGCTTCGAAAAACAGGCTGTTTTGTAAATATGTCTGGCTCAGGCTCGCGTAGGCCTGCGGACTAGGTTGTTTCAGCAAGGCCTGTGAAAAATAGTATGCCGCCGTGGGCCGGTCTTCGTCGGTAACGGCGAGCGAGGCCATAGAGTAATTGGCTTTATGGTTCTGAAACTCATGCTCCAGGGCCTGCTGATAAAATGCCCGGGCCGAGGCCAGTTCGCCGGTAGCAATGTACAGATCGCCGAGGCCGTTGTAATACCCCGCCACCGACTGCCGGAAGGGGAAAAAGTCCTGTAACCCGATGACCGCAAAGACGCCGAATACGCCAACGACGCGGAACAGGCTTAGTTCGATTCGTTTGGGTTTGTACAGAACGCGGTGCACGGGCAGCCCTTGCTGGTAGATAGGCAGAAAGTTAATACCAACGTACACCAGAAACAGCACACACATAACCAGATGGCTATACACAATGACGTCCTCAAAGGCTTCAATCAGCGGGTCGTTGGCCGTGCCGAACAGGTAAGCAATGGTCAGGGTGCTCAGCAGCGCCAGACCGGCATACAGAAAGGCGCCCGACTCCCCGAATGAAAACGATTCCTGTTGTTCGGTTAACCGGCGAAATCCCCAGATGCCGACAATGGCAGACAGTAGATAAATGACAAACGGGCTGATAGCCAGCAGGTCCCAGTCAATGACTTTGGTGTTACGCAGGGCAATCAGCAGCAGGTTCATGAAGTAGAGCAGGCTGATGTAAATAAGGTTGTTAAAACCCAGAATCCGTTTTTCGGCTACGTCCGTGTTGCCCGAAAAATTGGCGGATGTCAGCCAGACCAGTCCTGCCACAATCTCGGCGCTGATAAAAAAGATAAAGCCCATAGCCAGCACCAGCAGCGCAGGCATCCCGTAACTGATGGTGGTCAGGGCCGGAAACGGCGTTTGAGCAAAATAGCCCAGCACGCCGGCAATGGCAGCGATCAGCCCGCCGAACACCGCCAGCCGGACCGGCAGCAGTACATCGGGGCGGAACGCGTGAAAGTAATAGCTGAGGGAAATGAGCAGAAAGGCGATGACCAGAAACAGGTAGCGGCTGTCGGCCCCGAGACCATCGAAGCCGGGGACGGCCAGCATCTCGAACCGGAACGTTGACAGAGCCACCAGAAAAAGACCCATGCCAATAAAGTATTTCAGGCGGGGCAGGCGGGTAAGCGCACTCAGAATCATGGTCATGGCTATACAGACGCCCGTAAGCAGAACGGTTGCCATCCAGGGAGCGATGGTCATGGCCGAGGCCACGAACTGCTCCGAGACGGCATAGGTCTTGCCACGGACCGGAAAATCGAGCAGGCCGTCGCTGAAGGTATAGATTGTGGCGGGCAGGTCGAGCAGTTCGCTCAGAACATCCCAGCGGATCATGTTGGTCAGTCCCCGCCACCAGGCCAGGCAAAAGGCAATAATACCGGCCAGCAGCAACAGCAGCGAAAGTAAATATAGTATCCGGTAGGACCGGCGCCAGGTTTTCCAGAAAAGCAGCGACATGAATGCGTGTAAAGAAGCGTGATGAACGCACCGGTCAGTGAGGCTGGCCGGTTTTCGGTGTCAAAATTAATGGATGCTAAAGATATGCAACGAACGGGCGGGGCAGATAGTGTTCTGACAGGGCAGAATTGCCAACGGAAAAATGGTCTCGGGCGGCTTCAGACACACGGAAAAATGGTAAAGCGGGGTACCGCCGCAGATAATTTTTTCCGGCCTGTCACCAAAGCTGCGGAGGGTGTATATAGTAAAAAATAACCGGCGTCCGGGCGTAGTGCTCAAAAATTGAGCGACTTACTTTTGTACAAATCTCTGCAAATCGCGGTTTGGGTCAGAATTTGGGCCAAAAGCTTGTCAGAAAAACGGTTTTGCTTGTTAGTCAATAATATTTGATTAAAATGACCGTTGCCTTTCCGCTGATTTTCTTCTAATTTTGCGTCCTGAAATACAAGCAACTTCTTTTACACCTATTGATAATCCAATGATTACGGCAACGGCAGTCAATAAGGGCAAGATTACACAGGTTATCGGTCCGGTAGTAGACGTGAGTTTCGAGGGCGAAGGCTCGCGGATTCCGGCTATCCTGGACGCCCTCGAAGTAACTAAAGAAAACGGCCAGAAAGTTATACTGGAATGCCAGCAGCACCTGGGTGAAGATCGTGTGCGTACAATCGCCATGGACTCTACCGAAGGTTTGCGTCGGGGCATGGATGTAATTGACCTTGGTGGCCAGATTAAAATGCCAACAGGCGAAGGCATCAAAGGTCGTCTGTTCAACGTCGTCGGTGAAGCCATTGACGGTATCCCTCAGCCAAAAAGCTCAGGCGGTATGTCGATCCACCGTGCGGCTCCTAAATTTGAAGATCTTGCTACGTCAACCGAAGTACTGTTTACCGGTATCAAGGTAATTGACTTGCTCGAACCGTATGCAAAAGGTGGTAAGATTGGTCTCTTCGGTGGTGCCGGTGTAGGCAAAACCGTATTGATTCAGGAGCTGATCAACAACATCGCGAAGGCCTATGCAGGTCTGTCGGTATTTGCCGGTGTGGGTGAGCGTACCCGCGAAGGAAATGACCTGCTGCGCGAGATGATCGAAGCCGGTATCATCAAGTACGGCGACGAATTTAAACATTCAATGGAAGAAGGCGGCTGGGACTTGTCGAAAGTAGACATGGGTCAGCTGGAGCAAAGCCAGGCAACGTTTATCTTCGGTCAGATGAACGAACCTCCGGGAGCCCGTGCACGGGTAGCCCTGTCGGGTCTGACGATTGCCGAGTACTTCCGTGATGGCGACGGTTCAGGCCAGGGGCGTGATATCCTGTTCTTTATCGACAACATCTTCCGCTTTACACAGGCGGGTTCAGAAGTATCCGCTCTGTTAGGCCGTATGCCATCAGCCGTAGGTTACCAGCCAACACTGGCTACGGAAATGGGTGCCATGCAGGAGCGTATTACGTCAACCAAGCGCGGTTCAATTACATCGGTACAGGCCGTTTACGTACCTGCCGATGACTTGACTGACCCTGCGCCGGCGACAACATTCGCCCACCTTGACGCCACAACCGTATTGAGCCGGAAAATCTCCGAGTTAGGTATCTATCCTGCGGTGGATCCTCTGGATTCAACATCACGGATTCTGAGCGCCGAAGTGGTTGGTGACGAGCACTACGATACGGCTCAGCGCGTGAAACTGATTCTGCAGCGCTACAAGGAATTGCAGGATATTATCGCGATCCTTGGTCTGGAAGAATTGTCGGAAGACGATAAACTGATCGTATCACGGGCACGTCGTGTACAGCGTTTCCTGTCTCAGCCGTTCCACGTTGCCGAGCAGTTTACCGGTCTGAAAGGCGTACTGGTTCCGATCGAAGATACCATCAAAGGTTTCAACGAAATCATCGACGGTAAGTGGGATCACCTGCCGGAAGCGGCGTTCAACCTTGTTGGTACGATCGAAGACGCAGCGGCTAAAGGCGAGCGTCTGATGAAAGAAGCCGGACAATAATAAAAATGGATAATGAGCGTGCAGGTATATTTCTGCATCCGTTTTACATGGTTCATTATCCATTATTCATTCATACGATATGACGCTCGAAATCATAACGCCTGACCGGAAAGTATTCTCGGGAGAGGCAACGGCCGTTACGTTTCCGGGTAGCGAAGGACAGTTTCAGGTACTGAACGACCACGCTCCCATGGTGAGTACATTGGCCCGCGGACCGGTTACGATTCAGACAGCCTCTGGTCAACAGACATTTACCGTTGATGGTGGTGTGGTTGAAGTACTGCGCAACAAAGTGCTGGTACTTGCCGAAGCGGTTGTCAGCTAATACCATATAAAATGGCCGCATACCGGCCGTTTTCCGGAAGGACAAGTCGAAAGACTTGTCCTTTTTTTATAGCTTCGGGCCTTAACCCTGTCTCTTATACACATCTGACGCTGCCGACGACTCCTTACGTGTAG
>NZ_CAMFHL010000240.1 GCF_945952095.1 uncultured Arsenicibacter sp.
TGTCTCGTGGGCTCGGAGATGTGTATAAGAGACAGACTGACAGTCGTGCCACCACTATGTGTCATTGTTTTGTTGCTGGTGGTTCTGAATTGCTGAGTAAACCACCAGAACAAAAATTATTTCAGTTCGAGCGCCAGAAACTTACCGGTATAACTGCCTTTGACGGCGGCAACCTTTTCCGGTGTCCCCTCGGCGATAATTTTTCCCCCCTTGCTTCCTCCTTCCGGGCCGAGGTCAATGACGTGGTCGGAAACTTTAATAACATCCAGGTTATGTTCGATCACAAGGACCGTGTTTCCTTTGTTGACGAGCTTATTCAGGACGTCGAGCAGGTGAGAAATGTCCTTGAAATGGAGGCCCGTCGTTGGTTCGTCCAGAATGTACAGGGTCTGACCTGTATCCCGCTTTGAGAGTTCTTCGGCCAGTTTCACCCGCTGGGCTTCCCCGCCCGACAACGTCGTAGCGTGCTGGCCAAGCGTGATGTAACCAAGCCCCACGTCGTTCAGCGTCTGTACTTTACGCAGGATTTTCGGATGGGCTTCGAAGAACTCCAGCGCCTGTTCTACCGTCATGTCGAGCACGTCGGCGATGGATTTGCCCTTAAAGCGGACTTCCAGCGTTTCGCGGTTAAAGCGTTTGCCCTTGCAGGTTTCGCAGGCCACGTGCACATCAGGCAGGAACTCCATTTCGATTTTTTTCATGCCCGCGCCTTCGCAGTCTTCGCACCGGCCCCCCTTCACGTTGAAGGAGAAACGGCCTGGTTTGTAGCCCCGGATTTTGGCTTCCGGCAGTTCCGAAAACAGCGTCCGGATGTCGGAAAACATACCCGTGTATGTGGCCGGGTTAGAGCGCGGTGTCCGGCCAATCGGCGACTGATCCACTTCGATAACCTTGTCCAGATGCTCCAGTCCGTCAATGCCGGCAAACGGCAGCGACTCGCGCTTTGACTTGTAAAAATGCTTGTTCAGCGTCGGGAACAGCGTTTCGTGAATCAGCGATGACTTGCCGCTGCCCGATACGCCCGTAATCGAAATCATCCGGCCCAGCGGCAGCTTCAGCGTTACGTTTTTAAGGTTGTGACCCGTAGCATTACGCAGAATCAGGAACTTGCCGTTGCCGGTGCGCCGCTCTTCCGGTACCTCAATGGCCCGACGGCCGCTCAGGTAATCGGCTGTGGTGCTGCCATTGCGGATAAACTCCTGCGGCGTCCCTTTTCCAACCACCTGTCCGCCGTGACGGCCTGCCCCCGGCCCGATGTCCAGGATGTAGTCCGACTCCAGCATCATGTCCTTATCATGTTCAACGACCAGGACCGTGTTACCCAGATCGCGGAGGTTTTTCAGCGATTCGATCAGCTTCACGTTATCGCGCTGGTGCAGTCCGATGCTCGGTTCATCCATGATGTACAGTACGCCAACCAGCTGGGTACCAATCTGCGTAGCCAGACGAATCCGTTGCGCCTCACCGCCTGACAGCGTTCTCAGCGGGCGGTCGAGGGTAAGGTAATCAAGGCCGATATCGAGCAGAAAACCGATCCGCTTCCGGATTTCTTTCAGCACTTCTTTGGCGATCACGTTCTGGCGGTCCGACAGCCGGTCTTCCAGATTAACCATCCAGTTCGATAGCTCCGAAATATCCATCTGCGCCAGTTCCGAAATGTTCTTATCGGCGATCTTGAAGTACAGGGCTTCCTTTTTCAGCCTGGCACCGTTACAGTCAGGACAGGTCTTGACCATCATAAAGTCCTTGAGCCAGTCCAGAATTTTTTCGGATCCGTTTTCCTGCTGCCGTTTCAGGAAGTTAATGATGCCTTCGAATTTAACCGGTGCCGGCTCGCGGCCGGTTGCCTTAGCCGTTGCCGGCGGGGCGGTTTCTTCGTCAGTACCATAGAACAGGATCTGTAGCACCTCGTCGGGAAACTTAGTGACGGGTGTTGTCAGATTCAGCTTATATTTTTTGAGAATGACCTCAATTTCCTTGAAAAACCACAGTTCGCGGTATTCGCCCAGCGGCGCAATGGCCCCGCGGCTGATACTCAGCGACCGGTCGGGAATGATGGATTCCTCCGTAATTTCCTCGATATGACCAAGTCCCTGACAGGTCGGGCACCAGCCATAGGGTGAGTTAAACGAGAATGAGTTCGGCGAAGGTTCGTCGTAGCTCACGCCCGACTCGGGGTCCATCAGGTTCTGGGAGAAATAAACGATGGTATTGTCGGGTGTCAGGACCTGCATGGCACCTTTGCCCTGCTTCAGCGCCGTCTGCACCGACTGACTCAGCCGGTACCGCGACTGGGAATCGTCCGGATCGCTTTTCGGAATAATCCGGTCAACGACCAGTTCGATGTCGTGGATTTTGTAGCGGTCGAGCTGCATTTTCGGGACAATGTCCTGAATCTCACCATCGACCCGCACTTTGGTATACCCCGCCTTGGCAATCTGCACGAACAGCTCGCGGTAATGCCCCTTACGCCCTTTGATAACGGGAGCGAGCAAGACGAGCTTCTGTCCGGTGTATTGCGTAACGATCGTGTTAATGATCTGGTCTTGCGACTGACGTTCCATGCGGCGGCCGGTCACGTACGAAAACGCCTCACCCGCCCGGGCATACAACAGCCGCAGGAAGTCATAGATTTCGGTCGTCGTACCAACGGTTGACCGCGGGTTTTTCGATGTCGTTTTCTGTTCAATTGAGATGACCGGGCTCAGTCCGTTGATTTTGTCAACGTCGGGGCGCTCCATGTCGCCGATAAACGAGCGGGCATAAGCCGAGAAGCTTTCCATGTACCGCCGTTGTCCTTCCGCATAAATTGTATCGAACGCCAGCGATGATTTACCGCTGCCGCTGATGCCCGTAACCACCACCAGTTTATTGCGGGGGATGCTTACGTCTATGTTTTTGAGATTATGTTCGCGGGCGCCGAGGACCTCAATCTGCTCGTATCCCGTTAAGTCGATATCAGTTAATTCGGGCCGGTTTTCGGTTGCCTTTTGTTCGGTCACGATGTGTAGGGGTTATTCTGATTATTAACAGCAAAAGCGCCCCGGGAGTTTCACCGTGTGAAGGCAATTACAAGGTCTGTAGTGGCAGCAGGAGGAGGGTAGGCAAGTTAATCCGTCGTTTGCTATCTTTGACAGAAAAATGAGCCGGTATGTCTATAATTGAGCAAATCGATCAAAAAGCCAGTCAGTTGCCCGCTGACCTACAGGCAGAGGTATTGACTTTTATTGAGTTTCTGGAAGCAAAGCAAGCAAAAAAGACGTTTGTTTCTCCTGCTTCTGTTCCGCATTTACCCAACAAGCGAGGGGCTGGTAAAGGATTGATAACGTATGTCGCGGATGATTTTGATGCTCCGCTTGACGACTTTAAGGAATATATGTAGAACGGAGTACCACTCCGTTCTACAGTAAATTAACGTCAATGCGTCGGCTTGTCCGGAACGGGTGCTGAAGCATGCAGACCGTCGAGAATCCGGTTCATGGACGTGTCGAGCAACGAAAGGATGCGCTCGCGGTCTTCCGACCGGAAAATAAGCCCGACGTGGTGCTCCTTATTCATCCGCCACCAGATTTCCGGATCAGTAAACTGATGCATGTCAGGCCACTGCTGGTTCGAAAGCGAAATAATCAGACCGGAATAATGACGCTCCTGCACCGGTATCTGGTAGTGCTCGTTCCGCGCCATGGCGGTCTCCAGCTTAGCCCATTCACTCCACAAATTAATCCCCGACGATGCCTCAACCATCTCCGCAATGTGAGCACCGCCCACACGTGAGGCCGTTTCCAGAAAATAAAGCTCACCGTCGTGATCGCAGCGGATGTATTCAGAATGCGAGGCGCTGTACTGTAACCCGAAGGCTGTCAGCACCTGGTTGTTCATGATGTGCAGCGACTGGGTCAGTGGTGAGTCATAGGGCATTACGCAGCTGCGGAACACGCCGCCGCCGTGAGCCACCTCCATCGGGGTTGCCAGATACCCGCTTACCCGCGTGAACACCGACTGCCCGTCCATCGACAGGGCATCAACGTGAAACACCTGCCCCGGTTTAAACTGTTCAATCAGGAAATTATGCCGTTCGTCGCCGAGGGAGTGGATGTGGGTCCAGGCCTCGTCGAGGGTATTTACTTTTTTAATACCGGTCGTAGAGGCTTCTGCACGCGGTTTAATGAGCCACGGCGCCTCGGTCGTGCGCAGGTATTCGGTGATGCTTTCGTCGTGAAACAGGCTGCTGAACACCGGCACGCGGATACCGGCGGCCGCAGCCCGGATGCGCATTGCCAGTTTATCGCGGAAATAGCGGGCGGTGGTTTGCCCCATGCCATCGATCCGGAACGTCTCGCGGATTAGGGCGCCTTTCTCGACATCAAAATCGTCGAGGGCCACTACGCGGTCGATCTTACGGGACCGCATGGCATGCGAGAGGCCCACAATCATCTTATCAAGATTGTCACTGCTGTTGGATTCGGAAGGCAGGTAAAAGACCTCGTCGATGGCCTCAAATGGCCACGGGCTGTCTTTCAGTTTTTCGACCGTCAGCAGGTAGACCGTATTACCGAGTGCTTTGCAGGTTTTCAGGAAATCTTGTCCTTTAAAATACGTGGCGATGCACAGAAACGACAGGTTGCTCATGAAGTTCGGGGTGTTAAGGAAAGCGTAAGATACAATGCGTTGTGCGAATTAATCAAGCACGTAACTAACGAATCCGGAAAATAGCAGTAATGCATCCGGTTTGTACGATCTGACCCTGTTTATGCATACAAAAAGGTAATTGGCTCAAGATTGTACATTTTCCGGACGAAACGGCCCGTATGTAGCTAAAACGAGTGAACAGATGTGTGAAAAAACATTATAAATAAAATAATCGGGATCGTTTTGAGTTAACTTAGGTAACGGTCTTTTTTTGTATTTTTATAACGTAATGCCCTGATTATAGCGAAAATATCTCCTCTTTTCTATGCAACGTTTACTTCTGTTTCTGAGCTTGCTGGCATTGCCCTGTATCGGGCTGGCACAGCGCACGCGTCTGCCGGAAGTAGACTTTGACCGGCGGAATGACGCCGGATACATGGACAGTCTGCGCCTACTTGGGCATCAGCATCTCACAATTACGAAAAAATTACCCCGAACCCTCAGAAATGATACACTGCACCTGGAAGGTCTCCGTTTTCTGGCTATTGTGTTTAAGCAACTGCGTGGAAATGTACAGGACAGCAGCTATTACTATGCCGGTCAGCTGGTGAGCGAATCACGGCAACGACGGAACAATCTGTACATGGTCCGGGGGCTGATGCTGGAGGAGTTTTATGTGCGTTCGGTTCAAAAAGACTACGCAAACGCCTTAATGCTGAATCAGAAAGCGGCCGGCCTGTGTGTAACGCTGCGCCCCGAAACATCACCCCTGTGGCAGGTACGGATGAACATGGGCGACATCTACCTGCTGCTGAAAGACTACCGGCAGGCCATTAAAAGCTATGAAGAATCGCTGGTGCTGCTCCCGCTGAATAAGATTCTGTCGCGCCGGAACCAGCGGCTGCTCACGGGACAGGCCGAAGGGCAGATCGGTGAGGCGCTCGTGGCCCTGAAACGCTACGAGGAAGCTATCCATAAATTTGAGCAGGTACGGGACATTGCCCGTGAGGTAAATTCGCAGCTGAATCTCGTTTACGCCAACGAACGACTGGGCGATTTTATGCTGAACCGACAAATTGCTGACGAAGCGATTCCGTACTACAAGGAAGCCTTGCAGACGTGGATAAAACTGAATGATCTGGCCGGTCAGGCGTCGGTCTGGGCCCGGTTGTCAGAATGCTATTCGATGACCGGCGACACAAAGCTGGCGGTTGACTACGGAGAAAAGGCACTTCAGGCCGCCCGGAAACTACGGAACGATCCCCTCCGGCAAATGGCCAGTATTGCATTGTATAAATCGTACCGGGCGGCGGGACAAGTCGATAAGGCGCTGTTTATGTACGAATCGTTTGTGGCCATACGGGATAGTCTGAACGACCGCAAGCGGGTAGATGAACTGCTCGCGCTACAGCGGAAATACGACGTAGAGAAAGTACAGGCGGAAGCCGAAAAACGGCAGCTGATTCACCGGCAGCAGTTGCTGGAAATGCGGCAGCGGGCTGATGTTGAGAAGGTAAGGGCCGATGCCGAACGCCGCCAACTGGCCGCCCAGGCACGCGAAGCCCAACTGCAGCGGAAGATTGAAACGGAGAAACTTCGGTCGGTATCCGTCCGGAAGCAGGTGGCGCAGCAGTCGCGGATTGAGTCGCTGAGCATGGATATTCAGCGGCAAACGCTGATGCGCACGTTCCTGATCGGCGGGCTGGTGATGCTGCTGGGATTTGTGGCCACGCTCTACCGCAACAACCTGCTGGTGAGGCGGCAGCGGCAGCAGATTCACGCCCTTAACGTCGGACTGGAGGATAAGGTCCGTGACCGGACCATTGAACTGGAACTGGCCAACGAGCAGCTGCGGGCCAAGAACCGTGAAATTGAAGAAGCCTTGCTGCGGGGACAGACCCTGGAACGTAAGCGGGTCGCCGCCGATCTGCATGACAATCTTGGGGGGACGCTCTCAGCCATCAAACTCAGCCTGTCGGCCCTGAATCCCAGTAAGTTGTCGGAGCGGGAGCAGCTGGTCTACCAGAACCTGGTGATGATGACCCGCGAGGCCTATGCCGAGGTCCGTAATCTGTCGCACAATCTCCAGCCCGATGAGCTGGAAGAGGGGCTCGGACGAGCACTTTGCCGGTTGGTGCAAAAATTTAATAATACTCAGCTGACCCAGTTTGTACTGGCTGCCAACGATTTACCCCGTCTGAATAAAAATACGGAGTTTCATCTCTACTCGATTTGCCTCGAACTGGCCAATAACATCCTGAAGCACTCCCGCGCGACCGAAGCGCACATTGAGTTTAAGCGGGTGAACGACGACCTGAACATGATCGTGCGTGACAACGGCCGCGGGATGGAATCGGTCGTGCACCAGCACAATAACCACATGCAGATGATTGGTATGGGCCTCCGGAATATTCAGGCCCGTACGGAAGCCATGAAAGGCCGGCTGGAAGTGTATTCTGAAATCGGCGAAGGCACCACTTTCTTCTTTGTCTTGCCCCTCACCAAAGATACTGTGCAGGTTTAGGCCCGAAGATTGGCAAAGTTTTGTAAACTTTGTAGCTGATTCACGTAAGTCTTCATCTGATGAAATTCAAAAAACACGTATTTATCTGTACAAACCAGAAAGACGCTCCTAAAAAAAGCTGTGGTACTGAGCGGGGGCTCGAACTGGTGGAAACGTTCAAACAGGAATTAACCAAACACGGTTTACAAAAAGATATCCGGGCACAGCGTGCGGGCTGTCTGGATGCCTGTGCGTTCGGGCCGTCGCTGGTGGTGTATCCGGAAGGCACGTACTACGGCAATGTGCAGCCTTCAGATGTGGCTGAGATTGTAGAGAGCCACCTGATGAATGACCAGCCTGTCGAACGCCTGAAACTTAATTTTTAACCGTTCAGGCCTGCGTCCGGCCGGAACGCCGGATGCAGGCTCCTCTAACAGTCATGTACAAACACCTTTTTTTTGACCTCGACCACACGCTGTGGGATTTCGACCGTAACTCGGCCGAATCGCTCACGGAAATTTACCATACCTATCAGCTGGTTAATATGGGTATCACGTCATCGGAGCTCTTCAGTGACCATTTTATCCGGATTAACAAGCAGTTATGGTCGGATTTTGACAACAACCGGATCAGTCATGCCTACATCCGGCAGCATCGGTTTCCGCTGGTATTTGAGTCATTAGGGGTCAATGATACGTCATGCTGTGTGGAGCTGAACGACGCATATCTGCAGTTGTTACCGCGCAAAACGCACCTGACCGAGTCGGCCCGCGAAATTCTGGACCACCTGCAGGGGCGCTATGAGCTGCACATTATCACCAACGGCTTCGATGAAATTCAGGCCACGAAGCTGGCCAGCTCCGAAATCACCCATTATTTTACCCACATTATCACCAACGAAAAAGCATCGGCTAAAAAGCCCGATCCGCGTATTTTTCAGTATGCACTGGCCATGAGCGGGGCGTCGGTAGCCGACAGCATTATGATCGGAGATAATTACGAAGCCGATATTCTGGGGGCCAAAACCATCGGGCTCGATACCGTCTTTTACAACCCGAAAGGTGACCGTGTTGAGGAAAAACCAACCTACGACATCAAGCACTGGAAAGAACTCATGGCCATTCTCTGAACGCCGTGTGGCTGTTCCGGCCCTAACCCGTTATGAAAATCAGACCTTTCTCCTTTTTTTTCTTCAGTCTTCTTTTATCAATTCCGGGCGTTGCGCAGTATAAAATCACCGTGGATGTGTGCGTGTATGGCGGCACGTCGGCGGGGGTAATGGCGGCTTATACGGCCAAAAAAGCAGGCAAGTCC
The DNA here is from genome assembly GCF_945952095.1 of uncultured Arsenicibacter sp. Taxonomy (GTDB): domain Bacteria; phylum Bacteroidota; class Bacteroidia; order Cytophagales; family Spirosomataceae; genus Arsenicibacter. The sequence goes on from NZ_CAMFHL010000240.1 coordinate 8,447, forward strand.
GTGGTGCTGATTGAACCCGGCCGGCATCTTGGGGGACTGACATCCGGCGGCCTTGGGGCTACCGACATCGGCAATAAATTTGCCATTACCGGTCTGTCCCGCAACGTTTACCGGCGGATCGGGGCGCATTACGGCCGGTTTGAGCAGTGGACATTTGAGCCCCACGTGGCTGAAAATACCTTTAACCAATACGTTTCGGAAGCTAAACTACTGGTCTGGAAAAACTATCGCCTGAAACGGGTCGGGAAAAAGGGAACGGCGATTACCGAAGTAGAACTTGAAAACGCTGAGTTTCCCGATCAGCCGACCAACCGGACCGTGCGGGCTAAACAGTTTATTGACTGCTCCTACGAAGGTGACCTGATGGCCAAAGCCGGGGTATCCTACACAGTCGGGCGGGAAGCAAACAGCCAGTATAACGAAACCTACAACGGGGTAGAGTACATGGATAAGCACCAGTTTCCGGATGGCATCGACCCCTACCGCATTGCCGGAAAACCGGAGAGCGGGCTGTTGTGGGGCATCAGCACGGCAACGCTCAGTCCGAACGGGGCCGGAGACCGGAACGTGCAGGCCTACAACTACCGCCTTTGCCTGACCAACGTACCCGCCAACCGTATACCACTCAGCCGGCCCGACCGGTATGATTCGACGCACTACGAATTACTGCTGCGGCAGATCGCCGCGAAAGAGCCGAAGGAGCTGACCTGGAACCTGATGCACTTCGTGCCGATGCCCAACCATAAAACCGACATCAATAACTGCGGTGGTTTTTCGACGGATATGATCGGGGCAAACAATGCCTATCCGGATGCGGATTATAACCAGCGGAAACAGATTATTCAGGAACACGAGGACTACACCAAAGGGCTTTTGTACTTCATCGCCCACGACCCGCGCATGCCGAAGCACCTGCGCGAAGAAATGCAGCAGTGGGGCTACCCGAAAGACGAATATACAGACAATAACCATTTTTCGCACCAGCTGTACATCCGCGAAGCCCGGCGAATGGTAGGCGACTATGTGATGACGCAGGCCAACTGTGAGGGCAAACAGACGGTCACCGACGGGGTTGGTATGGCGGCCTATACCATGGATTCACACAACTGCCAGCGGTTGGTTGTGGATGGCCCGGACGGCCGGAAAATGGTGAAAAACGAAGGCGATGTGCAGGTAGGTGGTTTTCCGCCGTATCCGGTCAGCTACCGGTCGCTGATTCCGAAGCGGGGCGAGGCAACGAACCTGCTGGTGCCGGTTTGCTTGTCGGCCAGCCACATTGCCTACGGGTCGATCCGGATGGAGCCGGTTTTCATGGTACTGGCCCAGTCGGCGGCGATGGCGGCGGTGATGGCCATTAACACCGGCAAGGCCGTACAGGACATTGACGTGGCTAAACTACAGGCGCAGCTCCGGACCAATCCGCTGGTAAACGGCAGCCGTCCGGAGGTACTGGTCGATAACGACGATCCAGGTCGGGTGGTGCTGCGGGGCGACTGGGTACGGGAGACGAAAGGGGGCAAATACGGCTTTTCCATGCTTACCGGCGATCCGGCTAAACCCGCCTCGGCGTTTTTTGAGGCCGCCGGTCTGACGGGTGTATACGATGTGTATATCTACAACCCGAACCGGTTGGGCGGTGGCGGCAATCCGGACGATCCGGGCCTGCAAACCGACAAATCTGACCGCGTAACAGTACGGGTAAATAACGGCCGTACCATACGTGAACTCGCCGTTAATCAGCAACTTAATTCCGGCGACTGGATCCGGTTAGACCGCTTCCGGTTCGAAAAAGGCAAGACGCCTTACGTCGAAGTGGTCTGTAACGGCAATACGGGCTTTGTCGTTGCCGACGCTGTGCTATTTTTGCCGGTAAACTAACGCGTTTACGCATGCACTTCATAGAAAAAACAGCTTTGGTGACCGGAGGAGCCTCCGGCCTGGGCGAGGCCACTGTTCGTTTGTTTCACGAGCAGGGAGCCAATGTGGTTATTGTCGATCTCAACGAAACGCGCGGAATGGCCCTTGCCGCTGAACTGGGCGAGCGGGCCCGCTTTGCCAGAACCAACGTGGCCGACGAAGCTGATGTACAGGCGGCGGTCGATCTGGCCCTTACTACGTTCGGGGGCATTCATATTGCGGTTAACTGCGCAGGTGTGGCCGAAGCCCGGAAAACCATCGGAAAGGTCGACGGCGTTTACGGCCCCCATTCACTCGCAGCGTTTGAACGGACGATTAAAGTTAACCTCATCGGCAGCTTTAACGTAATCCGGCTGGCAGCGTTTGCCATGGAAAAAAACGCGCCCAACGACGAAGGCGAGCGGGGGGTAATCATCAATACGGCCTCGGTAGCGGCCTATGACGGACAGATTGGTCAGGCGGCGTATTCGGCCTCGAAGGGTGGTATCGTAGGCATGACCCTGCCGATTGCGCGGGATCTGGCCAAAAGCGGTATCCGGGTGATGACCATTGCGCCAGGTTTGTTTGAAACGCCGTTGCTGGCCGGTTTGCCGGAAGAAGCCCGTATCTCGCTGGGTCAGCAGGTGCCGTTCCCGTCGCGTCTGGGCCGCCCGCAGGAGTACGCTATGCTGGCCAGATCAATCGTCGAAAACCCGATGCTGAATGGTGAAGTGATCCGGCTGGATGGTGCCATCCGGATGGCACCGAAGTAAAGCCGGTACGTATATCATTGCTGGAACTGGCTCAGGCCTGTTCCAGCGTAGTTTTAATTTTTACGACCACATCGGTTGATACACCAACTAACGAAGCGATCTTCTCAACCGTGAAATCGGTTTGGGTCAACAAATTTTGAATTAACAATTTATTCTGTTGCTCGATTCCTTGTGCCAGACCTTGTCTCATACCCAGCTTTTCGGCCCGATAAAGCAAAAATTCTTCAAGTCCCATGTTTTTTGGCTGATTGAGTGTTTGTCATGCTG
>NZ_CAMFHL010000241.1 GCF_945952095.1 uncultured Arsenicibacter sp.
GTCGTCGGCTGATGTTGCTAACCTCCTGAAAAACACGCCAAGCGACAACATCGAGAAGATTGAGATTATCACCAATCCTTCGTCGAAATACGATGCGGCCGGTAACGTCGGGATCATCAATATCCGGATGAAGAAAAATAAAAACTTCGGTACAAACGGTACGCTCACCCTAGGGGCAGGGTATGGCCGCTTCGAAAAAGCGAATACAAACCTGAGTCTGAACCACCGTGTCGGTAAAATCAACGCATTCGGGAATTACAGCTTTTTCCACAACCGTCGTTTCCAGATCAACGAAATCACGCGGACAATTCCGAACGGTACGTCGCTGACCTATTTCGAGCAGAATTCGTACCGCCCCAACCGGTTTGACGGCCATAATGTACGGGCGGGTCTGGACTATTTCGTGAGCAAAAAAAGCACAATCGGCTTCCTGACTACAGGGTTTATCAATGACTGGCAGCAGATGAATGCTTTCAATTATACCACGATTAAGGACGCTAACGGCAACATTATGCTGAAACCGACCACAAACGTAGGTGTAAAAAACAAATGGAGTAACCTGACCGGCAACGTCAACTATAAATACGATTTCAACGGTAAAGGCCGCGAGCTGACTGCCGATATGGACTACTCTTACTTTAATGGCGATTCGTATAACAACCTGAATACCACGTATCAGGATGCGAAAGGCAATACGGTTCGTCCGGCAGAAATTGTCCGGAACATTATGCCATCGGAGATCAACATCTGGGCGTTTAAGTCAGATTACGTACACCCGACAGCCAAAGGCGGTAAGTTCGAAGCCGGGGTGAAGAGCAGTTATGTGTCATCCGACAACAACATGAGTTACGATGATTATGTAGATGGCCGCTGGGTGCCGAATGCGGGTCAGTCGAACCAGTTCATTTATACGGAGAAAATTAACGCGGCGTATACCAACTATTCGGGCAAAATCGACAAGCGGACAACGTTCCAGGCAGGTGTGCGGGTGGAGAACACCCAATCGCGTGGCAACTCGGTAACGCTGAATAAAGTGGTTGACCGGTCTTATACCAACCTGTTCCCGACTGTGTTCCTGTCACGTCAGCTGGATACCAACAACGTTCTGAACCTGTCGTACAGCCGCCGGATTGACCGTCCGAATTACCAGAACCTGAATCCGTTCCGTTTCTATCTGGATCCGTATACTTATAAGGAAGGTAACCCGTACCTGCGTCCGCAGTTCACAAACTCGTTCCAGCTGACACACGTATATAAGGGAGCGTTCTCGACTTCGCTGGGCTACAGCCGTACAACGGATGTGATTGTGGATGAGGTGCCTGGCCAGATTCCGGAAAAAAACATCACTTACGTAATCACCGACAATTTAGCGACGCAGGATAACGTTAACCTGACAGTTAGCTTTCCGGTCCGGGTCAACAAGTGGTGGAGCATGCAGAACAACGTAACGGCATACTACAATAGGTTTAACTCACCTTATCTGGGTGCACAGTATAACGTGTCGTTTGTTGCTTACAACCTGTATACCTCAAACTCATTCGTGCTGGGCAAAGGCTTCACCGCTGAGCTGTCAGGATGGTATAATTCACCGGGCGTGTACGGTTTCTACCGCTACCAGCCGCAGGGCGCCTTCAGCATGGGTGTGCAGAAATCAGTACTGAACAAGAAAGGTACGCTGAAAGTAAACATCAACGATCCGCTGTGGCTGAACCGTTTCAATGGTATTGCGCAGTATCAGGACATTAATTTCCGGGTGAAAGCAGGCTGGGAGAGCCGGATTGTGCGGGCTACGTTTACCTATCGCTTCGGTAATCAGAACGTGAAAGGAGCCCGTCAGCGTCAGTCAGCAACATCGGCCGAACAAAGCCGCGCGGGAGGAAACAATTAGCGATTGGGTGAATGAGTGATTGAGCGAATTGTAAAGGCCACTCAATCACTCACTCGCACAATCACTCAATAGATATTAGTTTAGGTTAAGAAAATGTGCCGGAAAGCCACCTTCGTATTGAAAGGTGGCTTTTTTGATTGCGGCTTGGCTAATATACTAAAAAGTATTATTTCAGCGCAGCAACACCCGGTAATTCTTTGCCTTCCATGTATTCAAGTAATGCACCGCCACCGGTTGATACGTAACTTACGCGGTCACCGTAACCGGCCTGGTTGATAGCAGAGGCAGAGTCGCCGCCACCGATCAGGGAGAATGCACCGTTTTTCTCGGTTGCTTCCACAACAGCTTCGGCAATGGCATTTGTACCTTTAGCGAAGTTCTCGAATTCAAATACACCCATCGGACCGTTCCACAGGATGGTTTTTGAGTTTTTCACGACTTCGGCAAATGCCTTGATCGATTCCGGACCAATGTCAAGACCTTCCCAGCCGTCAGGAATTTCACCGCTGGCAACTACCTGCGTGTTGGCATCGTTTGAGAACGCATCGGCGCAGAGGTTATCTACCGGGAAAATGATGTTAACGCCTTTTTCCTTTGCTTTTTTCAGGATCTCAAGCGCCAGTTCCTGCTTATCGGCTTCGAGCAGGGATTTACCGATGCTGCCACCCTGCGCTTTCACGAAGGTATAGGTCATACCGCCGCCAATGATCAGGTTGTCAACTTTGTCGAGCAGGCGCTCAATGATCAGGATTTTGTCCGAAATCTTAGCACCACCCATAATGGCGGTGAATGGCTTCTCGCCTTTTTCAAGCACCTTGTCAGCATTTTCGATTTCAGCCAGCATGACATAGCCACACACGCGGTCTTCGAAGAACTGCCCGATAACGGCTGTCGAAGCGTGGGCGCGGTGGGCCGTACCAAAGGCATCATTCACCCATACATCACCCAGTTTGGCTAGTTTTTCGGCGAACTCAACGTTGCCTTTTTCTTCTTCCTTGTAGAAACGCAGGTTTTCCAGCAACAGGATTTCGCCTGGTTGCAGGGCTGCAGCCTGATCAATGGCCGACTGACCGATGCAGTCATCGGCAAATTTAACCTCACGACCGAATGTTTCAGACAGTGTCGGCACCAGGTGCTTCAGCGAGTATTTCTCTTCCGGACCCCCTTTCGGACGGCCAAGGTGTGACATCAGAATGGCCGAGCCACCGTCGTTCAGGATTTTAGAGATTGTCGGAATCGTCGCTTTAATACGCGTATCATCCGTGATCGTAAAGTTGCTGTCGAGCGGTACGTTAAAGTCCACGCGGACTAAGGCTTTTTTACCGGCGAAGTTGTACGAATCAACCGTTTTCATTGTTTGTCGTAGGTCGTTTGATTTCGGGGCGAACTTACTGAATTTGTCGCTACCAGCCGGTTATTTTCTTATTTTTGTTGGTAGCTAACCGGAGAAAGCCATGATTGTGCCGTTACACATACCTCATGTTGAGCAATTTACAGATGATGAGTTGGTCTCTTTCTGTACCGCCAACCCTGAACTGCATATCGAGCGCGATGAGCACGGCATGCTCTTTATAGATATGTCACCTACTTACTTGTTAACAAGCTCGAATAACAGCGAGTTAAATACAGAATTTGGCGTCTGGAACCGGCGTACAAAGGCCGGTAAAGTCATTGATTCAAACGGTGGTTTTTTCCTGCCCGACCGGTCGATGCGCGCTCCTGATGTTGCCTGGATTAAACGTGATCGCTGGGAGGCGCTGAGTGCCGGCGTTAAAAAGTCCATTCCGTATCTGGTTCCTGATTTTGTGCTCGAACTGGCATCTGACACAGATAACCTCAATCAGCTACACGACAAGATGACTATCTGGCTGAAAAACGGCGTTCGGCTTGGCTGGCTCGTCTCACCCCGCGATGGAAAAACATTTATCTACAAGCCTGACGCACCTGTCGTCGCGAAGCTGTTTTCGGAAAAGTTAACCGGTGAGGATGTGTTGATTGGCTTTGAAACGATACTGGCAGATATCCTCGAATTCTGATCAACGCTTCTGCCCGTGCAGTACTTCCTTTGCCGCGCGGATACCCTGATAAAATGCTTCTTCAAAAATAGACATGCCGCTCAGGTCGGAATGGGCAAAAAAGAGCTGACCGGCAACGGGTCGGGCGGCCTGTTTTCTGGCCTGACCTGAAATAAATCCCGGCTGTGGTCCAATCATGCCGTGCCCCCAAATCCATACCTGTACGTCGTTTACATAGGCCGTTACGCCCGGATGTCCCTGTTCCAGCTCTGCCAGAATCATTTGTTTCCAGTCGGCATACGGCGTCTGATACGCTTTCCGGCGGGCAAGGTCCGGTGACTCTTTTGTCAGTGGCCAGTACAGGGTAATGACCTGTTGCTCGCTTTGGGGTTGTAGCGACTGATGCTGCGCCACTACGTAGCCTACCGACTCGGTGCCATAAAACACATTGTCCCAGCATAAAGGCATGCCGCGATCCTGCGGGAGCGCCCTAACGGTCAGGTTGGCCACGAGCCACGGCGCATAGTGAAATGTATCGGCCAGCGTTAGCCGTTCCGGAGCGATGGCGCTGATCAGGCGTTGGCTGATAAACTGCGGTGTCGCCAGAATCACCTGTCTGGCCCGGAAAAAGGCCGGTTGCTGCGTCTGTCCGGAAAACGCTTTTACATAAACCCGGTCGGCGTCGCGCCGGATCGAGTGGGCCAGCCAACCGGTTTCGACCGCGCTCGTCGCCTGATGGCGGAGGGCCGTTGCCAGAAAGGCGTTGCCTTCCGGCCAGGTCAGTACCGACGAGGCCGATGCGTTGGCGGCTTTACCTTTGCGGGCAGCAAAGTAGTGCAGCCCTGCCCAGGCCGAGGTGTTGGCCAGATTGGTGCCGTAATCGTCTTTACAGGCATAGTCGAGGTACCAGCGCAGGTAGGGAGAGGTAAATCCCTCCTGATCGAGATACGCCTCAAAGGAAAGGGTATCGAGCTTTTGCCACGCCGGATCGGCGGATGATTCCGCAACGGGGATAGCAAATGCATCACGGCCATCCGTTCCGACGGCTTTTTTCAGGTCTTCGGTCAGGGCCAGAAACCGGCCTGTCTGCGCCTGCTCATCGGCTGATAGGCCAACAGTAGGTAGCAGGCCTTCCTGCCAATAGCCGTTGATCAGCAGCCGTTCTTCCGGATCGTGGCAGAGATAGTAGTCGTTATAAACCGGTAAACCTTCCGGCGATAAACCGGTAATTACATCTGCCTGTTGCAAAAAATCCAGCAACTCGCGGTTACGGACATCCGGTATGGGCAGGTAGTGTGCACCCAGCGGATAGGCCGAAACCGGATTCTCACCCGACTTCGCGTTACCGCCTGTCTCTTCTTCCAGCTCGATCAGCAGGATATTCCGGACGCCCTGTTGTTCCAGCCAGCGGCGGGCTGATAATCCGGCTACTCCGCCGCCAATGATCAGAATCCCGACATCATGGGCCGGTTCAACCGGTGGCGGGGTAAACGGGACGTCGGGAAGCGCCCAGCGGCCGTGGCCGGCATCCCGCAGCAGATGGCCCAGCCGGTGGTTGGGCCCGTTCAGCTGACCGGTAATATGGCTGGTGTCGTTGGCCGGTGCGCACCCGTCAAGCGTTACTGTGCCGGTGAATAAGGCAGCTGTCCCTAGCCCCGTTTGTGCCAGAAACTGCCGGCGGGACATCCGGTCTGTATGGTCTGAAATGGGCATGTCAGGGTGTGGGTTAGTTGGCATAAGGGGCCCACTCTTCCTCAAAATACTGAACGAGTGCCTGATTGTTAAGCTTGTTTACCTCCGTTGGTACTTCGGCCATGTCGGGCGGAAAGTGGAGCATATCCCGCAGCGTCTGCTGATTCAGAAACCGCAGATCCGGCGGGAGTTTGCCGTTTAACCGCCAGTGTTTATTCCGTAAGGCCAGCACATAACCCCATTCGCCGAACGATGGAACGTACAGGTGATAGGGAATCGTCTGAAAACCAGCAGCCTGAAGCGTGTGATTGATACACCAGTAGGACTTCGGGGCGACAAACGGCGAGGTAGACTGGACCACAACCACACCCGCTGGGCTCAACAGGTGGTCCAGCTCCTGATAGAACGTTGTTGTGTAAAGTTTCCCGATTGAATAGTTCGACGGGTCAGGAAAGTCAATGATAATGACATCGTAACGGCTGGTATCGGCGCGCACCCACGTAAACGCATCAGTGTTGATTACCTGTACTTTCGGCGACAACAGTGAATTCCTGTTGAGTTGGCGGAGGCGGGAGTTCTGCTGAAACAACTGCGTCATCCCCGCATCCAGATCGACCAGCCGGATACTGGTCAGCGACGGATATTTGAGCAGTTCGCGCACGGCAAGACCATCGCCGCCGCCTAACACCAGCACTTTTTCAGGGGATTGGGTGCCTTGCATTACCGGGTGCACCAAGGCTTCGTGATAGCGGTATTCATCGGCAGAGCTGAACTGCAGGTTGCCGTTGAGGTATAGCCGCATGTCGCGGCGGTTCTGAGTCAGCACGATGCGCTGGTAAAGGGTACTTTTCGCATAAATCACCCGATCCTGAAACGATTGTCCTTCCGCAAAAGACATAATCTGACCGGCAAAGACAAAGCCGGTTGCCAGAACCAGCGCCGTCGCCAGAATACCGGTCAGGAGCGAGGGCCGGTACGGGCGTGTTTCCGGAAACTGATACAGCAGAATGGCCGCAATGCCTACATTCATGAGCCCGAAAAAAACGGACGTCCGGATCAGGCCCAGGTAGGGTACCAGCACGAGCGGGAAAATCAGCGATGCCAGCAATGCACCGATGTAGTCAAAGGTAAATACCTGCGAAACCAGCTCTTTAAACGCAATCCGGTTTTCCAGAATCCGCATCAACAACGGAATCTCCAGCCCGACCAGTATACCGGTCAGGCTGACAAACGTGTAGAGCAGGAGTCTGAACGAAGCCGTAAATTCAAACAGCACAAACAGGGTAGGAGCACTGAGGCCGCCGATGATACCGACCATCAGCTCGATGCGGATAAACCACCTGAGCAGATTGCTGTCCAGAAATTTAGACAGCCATGATCCGATGCCCATCGAAAACAGGTAGACTCCGATAATGGTCGAAAACTGCATGACCGAATCGCCGAGCAGGTAGCTCGCCAGTGTACCGGCAACCAGCTCGTAAATGAGGCCACACGTGGCAATAATGAAAACCGAAATCAGCAACAGTAACTGCCGGCGATTTGGCGATCCGGAATCAGCCATGTATGGCAGAGCTAATGATGATCGCTACAGCCAGCATAAAACCGGCGGCCATAATGGCCAGCGCAACGTTCTGTTCGTCAACAATTTTTTTCCAGAGATTCTCGGGCGCCAGCTTCTCAATAATGACAAAGGCAACGACGAGAATGACAATGCCCAGCAGGGAGTAGACAACCGAAGCGGCGATGTACTTAATGTTCAGGTATTCTTCCATACAGCAGAAGGGGGTTATTTATGGTGAAATGAGCTACGGCCGTAATAATGACGGCTACGGCCGCTGTAATGACTTCCGCCAGCCTGTCCGTGATCTTCGACCGTTTCCCTGTCGTCGCCGGTTAGTAAAGTGCCGGTCGATTCGGCCCAGATAAACAGACCCAGTAAGAAGCCTGCAAGGGCAACGTAAAACTTCACGGTTTTCAGGTGCGTAAGCATAGTGTTTAACATCATCTTCATTAGTGTTACGATTCCTCGATGTCTGAATAGTCACTGTTACTCCAGCGGCTGTAGTCAAACCAACGTTGTCTGGCATACTGGTATAACGGATAAATCAGTAACAGCCCCGCAATAAGAAACAGGTTAGCAACCGACGTTTTCTGCCGGACAGCAAGGTGTATCGTTACCGGACTAAGGCTGCCGGAATAGGGGTAAATATTCAGGTGATAACGGCCGGATGGCATACGGGACAGGTATGCATTTTCGTTCCGGTCGCCTTCTGACCAGCTTTCTCCGCCGTCAACACCATGATAGTATTCGAGCGCTTTGGTAAAGGTATACGCTTTGCCGGATCCTTCATCGATCACACTGACGGGCAGTTCAAGCCACTGATTGTCCAGAGGGGCACTGAACCGGAACTCCAGCAGGGTTGGGCCTTCGACCGTAAATTCCGGGGAAATAAACGGCTTACAACTGTTGGCTTCTGCGTGTTTACTGGTATCCGGATAAGCCGTAAAGCTATCTTCATAAACCGTTTTATTCCGGTTGAACAGGCTGAACAACAGCTGCAGGACAAGCAGGAGCAACAGGGCATACAGCGTTACCTGCTTCAGTGACGGCCAGCTTTGCTCAACGGGTGAGGGCTGACTGGCACCGATGCCGAATGGAGTAGGTAGGTATGCCTTATCAAGCCCGAAAGCGGTAGCAATTTCCTCCGGCTGTATGTATTCGCCGATATACCAGTCCGACTGCTTTGCTGCCTGCTCATGGGTCAGGCTGAACGGCGGATGAATATACTCAGAGACCTTCAGCTTCTTATCGTCCAGGATATTCCAGTCAAATTCACCCACTGCATACAGTGTTGCCGGGCTATAGCGGTGAAACAGGCGGTATTGACGCTCCGGGGTATCCACATAGCGGGCTTTGCCTTTGCCCGCAAATTCTTTGTATTGACCTGCTTGTGGTTTAATCAGTGTCCAGTGTCCCTGGTATTCAGCAAGCATGCTGTGGTGACCATCGCGGTCGAGCAGCACATATTCGCCCCAGTGTTCGGCAGCCTCCTGTTCTTTTTGGTACAGGTAGCCAACCACCCGTACCCACGTTTGCCGCAGAAACCCTTCCTGACCAATTTTCAGCAGTGGTAAAGCCGCCGTTGGTTTAAACACATGCAGTTTTACCGGCGGACCTTCATTTTCATATTCAAAAAACTGACGGCAGTGCGGACAGCCGTAATAATAACTGTCAACACGATCGTAATAGAGCACGTCTTTTTGACAGGTAGGGCAAATAAGCGTTTCAGGCATCTGGCCGTCGGGCGTGGTTTCAGAGTTGCTCATAAGGGCTTAACGGCTGATTTCCTGAACGTGAACGGCGGTAGCGTCAAAATACGCCATAGTTTCAGTATAAATCCGGCGTACCTTGTCGGTGTTATCACACTGAAAGTTAGACAAAAAAATGTCAAATGTGGCAAGAGTATGCTCCGGCCAGGTATGAATAGAGAGGTGCGATTCTGTCAGACCGATAACAGCCGTAAAGCTTTGATTCGGAAACGTGTGGTAAACCTCGCCGACTTTACACAGATCAAGCTGGTCGATCAGCTGATTAAAAAAAGCTTGGCAGCCGGCCATATCCGTCAGCTGTCCGGCAGTCGATGAAAAGGAGGCCAGTATGTGCAGACCGGGATCGTAGGGTTTCATGCTGCAAGTATACGATAAACCGGCAAGCGTCGGACAGGCATCTGTATGAGTGGTTAAACAGGGCGCAAAAAAAAGCCCCGGCCGTGTTGACTGGCCGGGGACTGTATAGGATTGGTAAACGATGCCTTACAGCGTACGTTTAACTTCTTTCACTTCGAACGCTTCGATCTGGTCACCGATTTCAATATCGTTAAAGTTCTTCACGCTCAGACCACATTCGTAGCCCTGACGTACTTCACCGACATCATCCTTAAAGCGTTTCAGCGCGCTGATCTCGCCCGTATGGATAACGATGAAATCACGGATAACCCGGACTTTGTTGTTCCGTTTGATGGTTCCTTCTGTAACCATACAACCCGCAACGGTACCGATCTTGCTGATCTTAAAGACTTCGCGAACGTCGATGTTACCAGTGATAACTTCTTCAGTTGTTGGTGCCAGTAAGCCTTCCATCGCGTCGCGGATCTCGTTGATCGCGTCGTAGATGATTGAGTACAGACGGATCTCAATTTGTTCCTGTTCGGCAAGACGGCGGGCGTTTACCGACGGACGAACCTGGAAGCCGACGATGATCGCATCGGAGGCAGATGCCAGCAATACGTCTGATTCTGAAATCTGACCGACGGCTTTTTGCAGGATGTTAACCTGTACCTCGCCGGTAGACAGTTGAAGCAGGGAGTCAGAAAGGGCTTCTACCGAACCATCCACGTCACCTTTCACAATCACGTTCAGTTCCTTGAAGCTACCGATTGCTTTCCGGCGGCCAATCTCTTCCAGTGTGATATGCTTGCGGGTACGCAGCGACTGCTCACGCAGTAATTGCTCCCGTTTGTTGGCAATCTCACGGGCTTCACGTTCAGTTTCCATCACGTTGAACTTGTCACCGGCCTGTGGTGCACCCGGCAGACCCAGAATCTGAACCGGTGTCGATGGACCCGCTTCCTTAATCCGGCTACCAAGGTCATCCGTCATGGCACGAATACGGCCGTAGTGAGCACCGACAAGCATGATATCGCCCTGGCGGAGCGTACCGCTTTCGATCAACACGGTTGATACATAACCACGTCCTTTATCAAGTGAGGCTTCAATTACGGTACCGACAGCTTTCCGGCTTGGGTTGGCTTTCAGTTCCAGTAATTCCGCTTCGAGCAATACTTTTTCAAGCAGATCGTCGATACCAAGCCCTGATTTCGATGAAATTTCCTGTGCCTGATATTTACCACCCCAGTCTTCCACGAGCATGTTCATGTTCGCAAGCGCTTCACGGATTTTCTCCGGATTAGCCCCTGGCTTATCGACTTTAGAGAAGGCAAATACGATTGGTACACCGGCAACCTGCGCGTGGTTAATTGCTTCACGCGTTTGTGGCATGATACTGTCGTCAGCCGCGATTACGATGATAACAACGTCGGTTACTTTCGCACCACGGGCACGCATCGCGGTAAAGGCTTCGTGACCAGGGGTATCGAGGAAGGTTACCATCCGGCCGTCTTTCGTCTTCACGCTGTAGGCACCAATGTGCTGCGTGATACCACCGGCTTCACCGGCTGCTACTTTCGCGCGGCGGATATAGTCAAGTAACGACGTTTTACCGTGGTCAACGTGACCCATGATGGTAACGATCGGGGCACGCGGTTCGAGTGTTTCAGGCGCATCTGCTTCTTCAACGATGCCTGATTCAACTTCTTCTTCTGCCGTTACAAACTGAACGTCGTATCCGAATTCATCAGCGATAACGGTAATGGCTTCGGCATCGAGACGCTGGTTGATCGAAACGAACATACCCAGGCTCATACATGTACCGATTACTTCGTTCACCGAAACATCCATCAGAGACGCCAGGTCGTTTGCCGAAACGAACTCGGTTACCTTCAGTGTTTTTGATTCCTGCTGATCGAGTTCCGCCTGTTCACGAACCCTGTCGGCCCGTTCGCGGCGACGATCACGCCGACGGTCAGCACCACGGTTCGGCTGGTTACCCGACATCCGTGCGCGGGTTTCCTGGATTGACTTTTTAACGTCAGCATCCGTCGGAGCTTCGCGGCGGTCGCGTTTGTTGCGATCATTGCGGTTGTTGCTACCC
>NZ_CAMFHL010000242.1 GCF_945952095.1 uncultured Arsenicibacter sp.
ATTGTGGCCAATATCATTTTTTGCGCGCTGGCCGGCGTAACGTGGTACTTCCAGTTTTTCTTTTACGGCATGGGCGACAGCAAAATGGGCGAGTACCGCTTTTCGGGCTGGACGCTGCACATGGCCTTCATCATTGCTTTCAGTAGTTTCTGGGGCCTGTACCTGAACGAGTGGAAAGGATCGAGCCGGTCGACGATGCGTACGATTTCGCTGGGCATCATGACGGTGGTGTTGTCGTCGGTCATTGTCGGCATCGGCAATTATTTAGCCGGGTAGGGGCGACCCCACGTGGTCGCCCAATATCCCAATATATGGATGTGGTCGCCCAATATATGGATGTGGTCGCCCAAATCACAGACGTGGTCACCCAGCATATGGATGTGGTCACCCAGCATATGGATGTGGTCGCCCAGCATATGGATGTGGTCGCCCAGCATATGGATGTGGTCGCCCAATATATGGACGTGGTCGCCCAGCATATGGACGTGGTCGCTCTTGATCGGTGTCCCGAAGCGGCGTGGTCGGTGTCTCCAAGCCGTGTGGCCGCCACTGCGAGGTGCTGCACAGGGCGCTGCCCTGTGTTATAGATACAGCCCCGTTGGGGCAAAAAGAAGGGGGAACGTAAAACGTTCCCCCTTCTTTTTGCCATATGTAGGTTCAATTCCGTGCTTTGGGCGACCACATCTGTGCTTTGGGCGATCATACCGTATGTTGGGCGGCCACATCCATATGCTGGGCGACCACGTGGGGTCGCCCCTACTCCCACTCGATGGTGGCTGGTGGCTTCGAGGAGATGTCGTACACGACGCGGTTAACACCTTTGACTTTGTTGATGATCTCGTTTGAAATATCGGCGAGGAAGGTGTACGGCAGGTGAGCCCAGTCGGCGGTCATGCCGTCGACACTGGTGACGGCCCGTAAGGCCACAACACGCTCATACGTCCGTTCGTCGCCCATAACGCCTACCGACTGTACCGGCAACAGCATCGCGCCTGCCTGCCATACCTGATCGTAAAGGCCTTCGCGCTTCAGACCGTTGATAAACAGCGCATCAACTTCCTGCAGGATCTGTACTTTTTCGGCCGTGATGTCGCCCAGAATCCGGATCGCCAGGCCAGGGCCTGGGAACGGATGGCGCTTCAGGATGTGGTCGGGCAAGCCTAAGGTCCGGCCAACGGCACGTACTTCATCCTTGAAGAGTGTATTCAGCGGTTCAACAATTTTCAGCTTCATGAAGTCCGGCAGACCACCTACATTGTGGTGCGACTTAATGGTAGCCGACGGACCTTTTACCGATACCGATTCGATAACGTCCGGGTAAATAGTCCCCTGACCCAGCCAGACGACATCTTCAATCAGGTGTGATTCCTGATCAAACACGTCGATGAAGGTCTTGCCGATGGCTTTCCGTTTGGCTTCCGGATCGGTCAGCCCTTCGAGTGCGTGGTAGAACTGATCTTTCGAGTCAACACCTTTGATGTTGAGGCCAAGGTGTTTGTATGATTCGAGAACGTTTTCGTACTCGTCTTTGCGCAACAGACCGTTATCAACGAAGATGCAGAACAGGTTCTGACCGACGGCACGGTGTACAAGCATCGCCGCCACGGATGAATCAACGCCACCCGACAGCGCCATAACCACTTTATCGTTACCCAGCTTTTCTTTCAGGCCGGCAACGGTGCTTTCGACGAATGACTCCGACGTCCAGTCCTGTGAGCAGCCGCAGATGTCGACCACAAAGTTCTGCAGCAGGTGTTTGCCTTGCAGCGAGTGGGTTACCTCAGGGTGGAACTGAATACCGTAGGTTTGTTCGCCTTCTACCTGGAACGCAGCAACCCGTACCGATTCGGTCGAGGCAATGATCCGGAAGTTATCAGGAATCTGGGTGATGGTATCCCCGTGCGACATCCATACCTGCGAGTGCTGGTCAATGCCCTGCATCAGCGGGCTTTCCGCATCAACGGTACCGAGTTTGGCGCGGCCGTATTCGCGGTGTGCCGAAGGCAGTACCTCGCCGCCGCTGGTATGGGCCAGCAGCTGAGCGCCGTAACAAACGCCTAGAACAGGCAGCTTATGACGGAAGGCGGCCAGATGAACCATTGGCGCATCCTGGTCGCGTACAGAGCACGGACTGCCGGAAAGAATGATACCCTTAACCTCGGGCGTAATCGCAGGAATGTGATTGTAGGGATGAATCTCGCAGTAAACGTTCAGTTCGCGTACCCGGCGAGCAATGAGTTGGGTATATTGCGAACCGAAATCAAGAATCAGAATTTGTTCGGTTGCCATGACAGGTCTTCAAAACGCAAAGTTCTGCATTTTGAACGAGGTGGGCAAGTTATTTTTAAAAGTAGGGTAGCATGGAGCTGGTTTTGCCGGGTGACGGGCAGCAAAAGCAGCAGTACCGGGCAGGAGATCAACTGCGCTTCACAAGCCGCCCGTCCAGCGGCAGAGGACGTCTGTCCACAACCGCTAGCCGGGCGAAATCCGGGTGTTGTGGGTGCAGTAAAAGATTATACGACATATCCAGGATGGCTGAAGGGACGGCAATACCCAATGCGAACGGATCCTGTAACCATTCTGTCAGGATAATCTGGGTTTCGGCAAGAGATCCGGTTTGCCAGTAAGCCGGTAACCGGTGAGGGGGTATCCAGAAAACAGGATTTTTAAGGTCATCAGGGAACCGGATTGTACTTACCCACAACTGTGGCAGTTCAGACATAATTATGGGGGGGAGGTGAACGAGCGTTTCCAGTAGCGCCAGTTCAAGCGTAGTGCTTGTGTAAAGAATGCCGGTACCTTTAGGATTCCAGCGTCCGCCATGCAGGCGGCTTCCGGTTACCGAAAGCGGGTCTGTGTGATAGGGTGCTTTATTGATCCGGTAAATGTCCATGTAACTATCCGGCAATTCCCCATTCTACACGTCCCAGCACATCGTCTGCCAACGAAAAGCCGGATACTGTATCCAGAAGAACCAAAGGCGATTGTGGAATAACCGGCGAATCTGGCGCCGTTGGTTGGGTTGACCGGTTATATGCTGGTTCAGGCTCTTCAAAACTTCCCATTTCCCGTACTGACAGGAATGCTTCAGATGTATGATCGTCGATAGCGGCCTCGCGGTAGCCTAACTCATACAATGGCGTGTGTAGCCAGCGGTTAAACAGATCAGTACGACCATCGAAAACCATCAGCCCATGTTGAATCAGACGTTCAAGTAACAGTAAACGTTCACTGGCGGCAAGGCTCAGTGGATCGTTAGCTGATTTACCGTGTAGGCTTCGTACGGACATATCCAGAATATGTGCCATTTCCTTATCCGTTAAACCTACAAGCCCGGCAATTTCATCAACCCGACGACGCAGTACACCCTGACGGGCCTGTATAATCAGGTCAGTTAACGGCCGTAAACCTGGCTTGTTTCCCGGTGATTTTGAAGGAGCTGTCATACCGTTTAACTGGAAGTATATATGGCAAATATACACAAACAGAATGGCAAAATTGCACAGATACGGCTGTTTTTCGGTTTATCACACCTAGAAACCTGTGATAATTGTATCGGAACCTGTGTGCATAACCGCTGTGCCGTATGCAACATCAACACAAGAAATGCCGTCTGCAAATCATTTCGCCTGCCAAATCCGTTATTTTTACGGCGCTGTTTGGATATGGCCCGGTGCCAGCCCACAACAAACAAACGGTTTTGATCCCTTGAACGTCCCTTTTTTTCTTGCCCGACGCATCCGTCATGCTCCCGTTGCCAGCTTTTCGGCGACCGTCACCAAAGTCGGTATCGCCAGTATCGCTATTGGATTAGGGGTAATGATTATTGCCTTTGCGGTTCTTTTTGGCTTTAAACAAACCATCGCTCAGAAGGTCTTTCTGTTTGGTGCACATCTGCAGGTCGCTAAATTTTCGCTTAACCGCTCCTATGAAGGCAGTCCGCTGCCGCTGCATACGAAGGTCTATGATCAGGCCGCTAAAATCCCCGGTGTGGGCCACATTCAGGCCGTGGCGATGAAGGCCGGTATCCTGAAAGCCCCCGACGAGCTGGCGGGCGTGGTCCTGAAAGGTGTTGGCAAGGACTACGACTGGTCGATGCTCAAAGAGTCGCTGGTAGCGGGTAGTGTGCCTGATTTTTCGAAGGATACAGCCTATTCAACCGGTATCCTGCTCAGCAAAAAGATTGCGGATCAGCTGCGGCTGAAAACGGGTAACAACGTCATCATGTACTTTCTGGGTGGTGAAACCAACGCCCCGCGCCCGCGTAAGCTGACCGTATCAGGAATCTATGAGACGGGGCTGGAAGAGTTTGATAATACGGTGCTGATGGGCGATATCCGGATGATTCAGCGGCTGAACAACTGGGGCGCCGATACCGTGGCGTCTTACGAAATCTTTGTTAAAGACTTTGATAAACTCGATGAAACGTATCGGGAAGTGATGAACGTCATCACCCCGGAGATGCGGCTCAGTAAGGTCACCGACGACTACCGGGCGTTGTTCGACTGGATGCTGATGATTGACACCAATACCGCCGTTTTTCTGGTCCTGATCCTGTTTGTGGCCAGTTTTAATATGGTTTCGGTACTGCTTGTCCTGATGATGGAGCGCACCCCGATGATCGGCCTGCTGAAAGCCTTTGGCGGCACCAACGGGCTGCTGCGGCGTATGTTCCTGTATGTCGGCCTGAACATGGTGGTCTGGGGGTTGGTACTGGGTAATGTGATCGGGCTGGGACTTTGCTGGCTTCAGGATACGTTCCGGATCATTCCGCTCGACCCTAAAAGCTATTACATGAGCTATGTGCCTATCGTCTGGAACTGGCCGTTTATTCTGATCCTGAATGTCGGTACAATCCTGGTCATTGCTGCGGTGCTGTGGCTGCCTACGTTTGTGATTAACCGCATCCAGCCGATTAAAGCCCTCGTATTTAAAGCCTGATGCTGCTTACTTTTGTGCTGATCCGATGATTAACTTTGATTTTTCAAAGCTTCATCAGCATAGACTCATTCATGAAACCATCGTATAACCATAAAATCCGGCTTGTTACGGCGGCCTCGCTGTTCGACGGGCACGATGCGGCCATCAACCTGATGCGCCGGCTCATGCAGGCATCCGGTGCCGAAATCATTCACCTGGGCCATAACCGGTCCGTGGCCGAAATTGTCGATTGCGCCATTCAGGAGGACGTGCAGGGCATTGCCATTACCAGCTACCAGGGCGGGCACCTTGAATTTTTCAAGTACATGTATGACCTCCTGCACGAACGCGGGGCCGGCCATATAAAAATATTCGGCGGGGGCGGGGGCACCATCCTGCCGTCGGAAATCGCCGAGCTGCACGCCTATGGCATCACCCGCATCTATTCGCCCGACGATGGCCGCGAAATGGGGTTGCAGGGCATGATCGACGATCTGCTCCGGCACTGCGACTATGAACTACCGGCCGCCACAATGACTGCAGAGGTCTGCCCGAAGGCTATTCCGCGACTCATTACAACGGCCGAAAACGCTCCCGAACAGTTTACACAGGTCTTTACTGCCCCGGTTGGCAGTCCGTCGGTGGTGTTAGGCATTACCGGAACGGGCGGTGCCGGTAAATCGTCGCTGGTCGATGAACTGGTGCTGCGTTTCCTGCGGACCTATCCCGATAAGACCATGGCCATTATTTCGGTGGACCCGTCGAAGCGGAAAACCGGCGGGGCGTTGCTCGGCGACCGGATCCGCATGAATGCGATCCATCCGGGGGCCAGCGGCGGGCGGGTCTACATGCGCTCCCTGGCCACCCGGCAGTCCAATCTGGCCCTGAGCCGGTACGTGCAGGATGCCGTTGATGTCTGTAAATCAGCTCGGTTTGATCTGATTATCGTGGAGACCTCGGGCATCGGGCAATCCGACACCGAAATTACGGAGCATGCCGATGTGAGTCTGTACGTGATGACGGCCGAATACGGAGCGGCTACCCAGCTTGAAAAAATCGATATGCTGGATTATGCCGATGTCATTGCCATCAACAAGTTTGACAAACGCGGTTCGCTGGATGCGCTGCGGGATGTGCGCAAACAGTATCGCCGCAACCATACCGACTGGACAACTGCCGATGAAGACCTGCCGATTATCGGTACGATTGCGGCTCAGTTCAACGACGCAGGAATGAACCGGCTCTTTACGGTGCTGATGCAGAAAGTAGGCTTTGACGTTGCCGAAGGCGACCGTATCGGGCAGGGCGGAACGGTATCGCAGCCGGTGATGCCGGCCGAACGGGTCCGCTACCTGGCCGAGATCGTGGAAGAAAGCCGCCGGTACGATGCACTGGTGCGCGATCAGGCAGCGATTGCCCGTCAGTTGTATCAGATTGATGGCACGATAAACACCCTGACTGCACCGGAACAGGCATCGCTTCGCGAACAGTTACAGACTGTTTATAGCCAGCTGGAAGCCCGGTTGTTGCCGGATTGCCGGGAACTGCTGAAGCGCTGGCCTGCCATGCAAACGCAGTATGCGGCTGATTTTTACGAATTTAAAGTGCGGGAAAAGGTTATCCGGCAGCCGCTGTTTACCGAAACACTTTCGCATCTCCGTGTTCCGAAAGTCAGTCTGCCTAAATACCATGACTGGGGCGATGTGCTGCGGTGGCTGATGACCGAAAACGTGCCGGGCGAGTTCCCGTATGCGGCCGGTGTATTTCCGCTGAAGCGCGAAGGCGAAGACCCGACGCGGATGTTTGCCGGTGAGGGCGGACCGGAGCGGACCAACCGCCGGTTCCATTACGTGTCGAAAGGGATGCCCGCCAAACGGCTCTCGACAGCCTTTGACTCAGTGACGCTCTACGGCGAAAATCCGGACTACCGGCCGGATATTTACGGCAAAGTCGGTAATTCGGGCGTAAACATCTGCACGCTCGATGATGCCAAAAAACTCTACAGCGGCTTTAATCTCTGTGATCCGGCTACTTCGGTGTCGATGACCATCAACGGGCCCGCGCCGATGCTGCTGGGCTTTTTCCTGAATGCGGCCATTGATCAGCAGTGCGAACTCTATATACGGCAGCATAACCTGCCGCTTCCGCAACAGGCAGGGGCCCAACCGGCCTACAACGGCGAACTGCCCGACGGAAACGACGGGCTGGGTCTGCTGCTGCTTGGCACAACCGGCGACAAGGTGCTGCCCCGCGACGTTTACGAAAAAATCAAAGCGGATACGCTCCGGCGGGTACGAGGCACGGTTCAGGCCGATATTCTCAAGGAAGATCAGGCGCAGAATACCTGTATTTTCTCGACCGAATTTGCCCTCCGCATGATGGGTGATATTCAGGCATATTTCATTGAGCAGCAGGTGCGTAATTTTTATTCGGTATCTATTTCGGGCTATCACATTGCCGAGGCGGGCGCCAATCCGGTTTCGCAGCTGGCCTTTACGCTCTCCAACGGCTTTACGTTTGTCGAATATTACCTGAGCCGCGGGATGCACATCGACGATTTTGCCCCGAACCTGTCGTTCTTTTTTTCCAACGGCATGGACCCCGAATACACAGTGCTGGGACGTGTGGCGCGGCGCATCTGGGCCAAGGCCATGAAACACAAGTACGGGGCTAATGACCGGTCGCAGAAACTGAAATACCATATCCAGACCTCGGGCCGGAGCCTGCACGCCCAGGAGATTGCCTTCAACGATATCCGGACAACCTTACAGGCCCTGCTGGCCATTTATGACAACTGCAACTCCCTGCATACCAACGCCTATGACGAAGCCATCACAACCCCTACCGAAGAGTCGGTGCGGCGGGCAATGGCCATTCAGCTGGTGATTAACCGTGAGTTTGGGCTGACGAAAAACGAAAATCCGCTGCAAGGGTCGTTTGTGGTCGAAGAGCTGACGGATCTGGTGGAAGAAGCGGTATATCAGGAGTTTCTGTCGTTGAATGAGCGCGGTGGCGTGCTGGGTGCGATGGAACGGATGTACCAGCGGAGTAAGATTCAGGAAGAGTCGATGTACTATGAAACGCTGAAGCACAACGGTCAGCTGCCGATTATCGGCGTGAATACGTTTCTTGATCCGGCCGGTTCGCCGACGATTGTGCCGGCCGAGGTGATTCGTTCGACAACGGATGAAAAAACGTTTCAGGTGGAGGCATGCCGGGCCTATGAGGAGCAGCACCGCGATGAAGCCGCACCCGCACTTTCGGTTCTGCAACAGACGGCGCTCGAAAACGGCAATGTCTTCGCCGCGCTGATGGAGGCCACCAAGGTCTGTACGCTGGGCCAATTGTCGAATGCGCTGTATGCGGTCGGCGGGCAATACCGGCGGAACATGTAGCGAAAAAACAAAGCGGGAACCGGTACAAAACCGATTCCCGCTTTGCTAATGAATACCCCTTATTTAATTTTTGAATAATCGGTTGGGGTCATGTATGTTGATTCGACTTTCACCGTCAGCGAACCGTTCTTTTCGGATTCGCCTTTGGCTTTCACCCAGTCCGGATCAGCCCGGAAGGCTTTGAAGGCGGCTTCACCCGCAGCTGCGCTTGGGTGCGCCAGCAGATACACCAACCGCTGTTGACCCGAATCGTCGGGTTTGGTTGGGTCGGTCGTGATCCAGTAGGCAATGTTTTCCATGCCGTGCTTTTTAAACAGCTTCATCGTATGGTTTTCGAAGCGCGACAGCAGGTCCGGGAGTTTGCCGGGGCTTGCCGTATAGGTCCGCAGCTCAAACGTACGGTTCGGCGTTTTCTCCTTTAACTTCAGCTTGGGCGAGTGCTCCCATTCGGTCATAAATACCTGATCAACTTTTGACACCAGGCGGCCGTTTGCTTCTGTTTTGGCAACGACCGCTTTCCATTCCGGATCGGCTCCGAAGGCTTTCCAGGAAGCGTCGCGGGCTTCGCGGCTCGGGTAAGCCAGGATGTAAATAATTTCGTGGCGGCTGGTATCGGTCGGTAACCAGTAACCGATGTTTTCCATGCCGTGTTTCTCGAAAATCTTAGTCGTGTACTGCCGGAAACGGTCAACGATAGCGTCGAATTTGCCGAGAGCAGCGTGGTACACACGGATTTCGTAAAACTTAGACGTAGCGGCCGGGCGTTCTGGCCGGGGCTTCGCGAACAGCGTTTGTACGCCCAGGGTTGCCCCGAGGCATACGGTGAGCAGGATCGACTTGGTAAGGTTCATGTATTCTTCTGACTAGTAAAGCTGACGGAATAGCGTCAATGTGCTAAAATAAGCGAAAAAAGGGCAGTTTTTACTATCTTCTTTTTTTAGGAGCTATCAAGGATTATTGCTGTCAGGGAATGCGTATTTTCATACTAATCCTTACTTTTATGCAGTAACTGAACCCCTTAACCATGCACAAACGAACCTTTTTAAAACTCTCTTCTGCCATGCTGGCGGTTCCTCTGCTTTCCCCTTTATCGGCCTGGAGTGCCGGTGAAAAACTAAAAAACTGGGCCGGTAACCTGACGTACAGCACCGACCGGCTGACAACGGCTAAATCACTTGATCAGGCGAAGGCGTTTGTGAAACAGCACGCTAAATTCAAAGTGCTGGGGACACGCCACTGCTTCAATACCATTGCTGATACGTCAACCGAACTGCTGTCGCTGAAAGACATGCACGAGGTGATTTCGCTGGATGCGAAGGCCAGAAAGGTAACAATTCAGGCGGGTATGAACTATGGACAGTTGTCGCCGTATCTGCACAGCAAGGGGTTCGCGGTCCATAACCTGGCCTCGCTGCCGCATATTTCGGTGGCCGGTGCCTGCGCGACGGCGACGCACGGATCAGGTAATAAAAACGGCAACCTGGCCACGGCGGTTTCGGGGCTCGAAATCATCAATGCCAAAGGTGATGTTGTTCAGTTGTCGAAAGAAAAAGACGGCGATACGTTCAACGGGGCCGTGGTCAACCTCGGTGCGCTGGGGGTAATCACCAAAGTGACCCTAGATATTGAGCCGACGTTTTCGGTGCGCCAGTATGTGTACGAAAACCTGTCGCTGGATCAGCTGAAGGCTCATTTTGACGAAATTACCGGAAGTGCCTACAGCGTCAGCCTCTTTACGGACTGGAAAAACAAACGGTTTAATGAGGTCTGGATCAAGAGCCGCGTCGGCAAGGACAAGCCGTTTGAGGCGAAAGCTGAGTTTTACGGCGCTAAGAAATCGGCTAAGAACCTGCACCCGATTGCCGAATTGTCGGCCGAAAACTGTACGGAGCAGCTGGGTGTGGCCGGTCCGTGGTTTGAGCGGTTGCCGCACTTCAGGATGGGCTTCACGCCAAGCAGCGGCAAGGAATTACAGTCCGAATATTTTGTGCCGAGGCGGAACGCGGTTGATGCGATTCTGGCGGTAGAGCGCCTGCACGCTCAAATTAGTCCGCACCTGATGATTACCGAAATCCGGACGATTGCGGCCGATACCCTCTGGATGAGTCCTTGCTACAAACAGGACAGTGTGGCCATTCACTTTACCTGGCAGCAGGATTGGCCGGCTGTCAGCAAGGTATTGCCGCAGATCGAAAAGGCGCTGGCCCCGTATAATGTCCGGCCGCACTGGGGCAAACTGTTCAGTGTTGCACCGTCAGTGCTGCAATCCCGCTACGAGCGTTTAGATGACTTTAAAAAACTGGTCCAGACCTACGATCCGCAAGGTAAATTCCGCAACGACTTTCTCAGTAAGAATCTGTACGGGAAATGATGTTAAGCGTTGCTGAGTTGCTGGTTGTTCTGGTCGTTCGATTATGAGTTGCTGGCCCTGCCGTCGAAATGATAATTAAAGAAGCGATGACGCCGGCAATAAAAAAAGTGGTTCGTGATATTTGTCACGGAATCACGGGATTCGGAACGCTAGTTTTACAGCATCATTTTAAACACGTACGACCATGATGAATCTATTGAAATCCGTATTCGGTGGTGGATCTGACAATACAAAAATCAGCGAGGTAATCGCGCAGGGTGCCGTTATTATTGATGTTCGTTCAGCCGCGGAATTTGCCGGTGGCCACGCTAAGGGTGCGGTAAACATTCCGCTTGATCAGCTGGAGGCTAAACTGGCTAAAATCAAAGCCTATAAAAAGCCAATCGTTGTGTGTTGTGCATCCGGCATGCGCAGTGCCCGTGCCAAGGGTTTTCTGGCCGGTCAGGGCATCGCCGATCTGCACGACGCCGGCAGCTGGCGGAATATTTAAAGAGCGAAAGAGTGAAAGAGTGAGTGGTGGCACGACTCTAACAGGGCCGCCTGGCGGTCGTACCACCACTTTTTTATGCCAATCGGGAACTCAAAAGGCCCACCGCCACTTACCAGCAACCACCAGCAACCACCAGCAACCACCAGCAACCACCAGCAACCACCAGCAACCACCAG
>NZ_CAMFHL010000243.1 GCF_945952095.1 uncultured Arsenicibacter sp.
GTACTACATGGGCACATAGAGCACATAAGCGTTTCATAAATCTTTGTTTTCTATGTACCTGTGTGGTGCATTCGTTTTTGTGGTCTATTCGTTTTAGCGGGCTCTGTCAGCAAACAGCGCCCGCACGTCACCATTCATTCCTCCCCTTTTCCCTGATTTCTGTCAGTATTTGCTTTTTTTCTCAGCCGGAGCCCCTATATTTGCATCACATTATAATTAGTCTAAATAACAAGCATATATAAACGGGCATTTCACCGGCTTACGATCATGAAAAAGCTACTTGTTGCGATTGCAGCGATCTTTACCTTATCGGCACAGGCTCAGACCAATACATTACTGGATCAGGCATTCTGGCGCAACAAACCGGATGTCGGTCAGGTGAAAGCCGAGGTGGAAAAAGGCAACAGCCCGTCGCAGCTGAACCCGTCCTCGTTTGATCCGGTCGTAATGGCCATCAATGCAGGCGCTCCCGACGAAACCATCAAATACCTTCTCGAACAGCCCGGCAACGCCGTTGACAAGATCACGCACGACAGCCGGACATACCTGCACTGGGCCGCCAACCGGGGGAACACCGCGATCATGGAGGTTCTGATTGCCAAAGGAGCAAAAGCCAATGTTGGTGACAGCCACGGCATGACGCCGCTGAACTTTGCCGCCGCCGGTGGTCAGCAAAACACCGCTGTTTATGACCTTTGCCTGAAAGCAGGGGCCGATCTCAAAAAAGACCTGAACCACGACGGTGCCAATGCCTTGCTGGTAGCCGTTGCCAACGACAAGGAGCTCAAACTAACGGACTATTTCACGGCTAAAGGGCTGGATATTAAAAGCAAAGATGCGGCCGGCCGCAATGCCTTCGCCTATGCGGCCCGTGGCGGCAACATCACGGTGCTGAAAGCCTTGCTGCAACGTGGCGTACCGGCCACCAACGATGCGCTGCTGATGGCCAGTCAGGGCGGACGCGGCAGCTCGGCTAATCTGGAGGTGTATCAATATCTGGAAAGCCTCGGCCTCAAGCCAACGGCAACCGGCAAGGAAGGTGAAACGGTTCTGCATGCCATTGTCCGCCGTCCGGGTCAGCAAGAGATTATTACCTATTTTATCGGCAAAGGCGTTGACGTAAACAAAGCAGATGCCGAGGGGAATACGGCATTCATGAACGCAGCGGCAACAAACCGCGATACAGCCACCATCGCCCTGTTGCTGCCGCAGGTGAAAAACATCAATCAGGCCAATCAGAAGGGACTTACGGCCCTGACCATGGCGGTACGCAGCAACTCGCCGGAGGTGGTGCAGTACCTGATCCGCAAAGGTGCCTCGGTGGCGGTAGTTGATCAGAGCGGCGACAATCTGGCGGCGCACCTGATTCAGTCATATACCCCGCGGCAGGCCGCCGATTTCGACGCGAAGCTGAAACTGTTGCAGGACAAAGGCGTTTCGCTGGCGGCACCGCAGAAAAACGGCAACACGCTTTATCATTTAGCCGTTACGAAAAACGACATTAAGCTGCTGAAAAAGCTGGAAGCCCTCCAGATTGATATCAACGCCAAAAATAAAGAAGGCTTGACCGCCCTGCACAAAGCCGCTATGGTGTCGCAGGACGATAACATGCTGAAGTATCTGCTGTCGATCGGTGCCAAAAAAGAAGCGCAGACCAGCTTCAACGAAACCGCCTTCGACCTGGCCAGCGAAAACGAATCGCTGACAAAAAACAAAGTATCCGTTAACTTCCTGAAATAAATTTATGGCTGCAATCTGCCGCATTTTTGTGCTCATGCTGGGTTTACTGCTCGTAAAACCCGCGACGTCATCGGCGCAAACGACAAAGTATAAGTGCATGATTCAGATGACGAACTACATGGGCGAAGGGGCCTATATGGTCATCTCGATCATTGATCCGAAAGGCAAATACGACAAGACGCTCTACGTGCTCGGCTCCGACAAAAAATGGTATCCGGACATAAAAGAGTGGCACAAGGCCTTTGCCAAAAAGCCAGCCAACATCAGCGCCATTACCGGTGCATCGGTAGCGGGCGGCGACCGCACCGTCAGCGTTATCGACATTGATAATGCGAAGGTAAATGCGGGCTATAAGCTGCGGTTCGAAAGCGCCGTAGAGGATAAGAAGTACTACGTAAACGATCTGGAAATTCCGCTGACGACCGAAAGCCTCGCGGCCAAAAGCGAAGGAACGGGCTATATCCGCTACGTGCGCTTTAGTGCAAACAACTGATTTACTCAATGACTATTTCAATCTGGAGATACAGCCATTTACTACTGGCTGTATCTTCTTCGTTATTGCTGGTACTGGCTTCCGTTACAGGCATCATCCTTGCGGTTGAACCCATTCTGGAGAAACAGCAACCTTACCGTTCAGCTGACGTTGACCAGATTACGCTGGCCGAAACCCTGCCGGTCCTCAAAAAAGCCTTTCCCGACATCAGTGAACTCTCCGTCGATCATAACCGGTTTGTGGTGATCAAGGCGACCGACGACGATGGCAAAAACCTGACTGCCTACGTTGATCCGAAAACCGGTAAGCTACTGGGCAAACCTTCGGCGCAAAGTGAGTTTTTCCAGACCGTTACGACCCTGCACCGCTCGCTGTTCTACCACGAAGCCGGTCGTTTTATGATGGGGCTGACCGCCTTTCTGCTCTTTCTGATCGCCATTTCCGGGACCGTCCTGATCATTCAGCGGCAACGGGGCGTCAGGCGTTTTTTCACCCGGATTGTTAAGGAAAACTTCGCACAGTATTACCACGTCACACTCGGCCGGTTATCCCTCGTGGTCATCCTGATCATCGCCCTGACCGGCACCTACCTGTCGGTGGTACGCTTCGAATTACTGCCGACAAAGGTTCTCTCCCCGGACGTTGATCTGGACGCCATCCGGACGAAACCGGCTCTTGCGCTGGCTGAGCTGCCGGTCTTTAAAAGCACCCGCTTGGCCGACGTACAAACCATTGCCTTCCCGTTCTCCGAAGATGCGGAAGACTATTACAACCTCAAACTAAACGACCGCGAAATCACCGTCAATCAGGTGACCGGCGACGTGCTGACCGAATCGCTGTATCCGACGGCGCTCGTACTAAGCCAGCTGAGCCTGAACCTGCACACCGGCCGGACCAATACGTTCTGGGCCCTGATACTGGCCATTGCTTCGGCCAATATCCTGTTTTTCATCTACTCAGGCTTTGCCATTACGCTGAAACGGCGCGGGAAACGGACCAAAAACCAACATACGGCCGACGAAAGCCGGTTTATTATTCTGGTTGGATCAGAAAACGGCAGCACGTACCGGTTTGCGCAGCTCGTGCATCAGCAGCTGGTACAACGCGGTGAAAAAGCCTGGCTCGCCGAACTAAACCAGTACCGGACCTTCCCCAAAGCGGAGCACCTGATCATCCTGACCTCGACCTACGGGCTGGGCGACGCACCAACTAATGCGGCTAAATTCGAGGCTCTGCTCCCAACCGTCTCCCAGCCGAATCCGCTACGGTATTCGGTAGTCG
This sequence comes from uncultured Arsenicibacter sp., assembly GCF_945952095.1. Classification (GTDB taxonomy): domain Bacteria; phylum Bacteroidota; class Bacteroidia; order Cytophagales; family Spirosomataceae; genus Arsenicibacter. Next base: position 3,515 of record NZ_CAMFHL010000243.1, read on the forward strand.
GCTTCGGGTCAACGGCCTATCCGGACTTCTGCAAATTTGCGTTCGATGTGCATAACCGGCTGGAACAGCAACCCTGGGCTACCCCGCTGGTGGATGTGCATACCGTCAATGATAAATCGCTGGCAGAATTTGGTCTGTGGACCAAGGCATGGACGCAGCAGGCGGGCATACCGATTGACGTAGCGGCCGAAACGCTGGCCATTGATCCGGCTACGCTGGACACGCTACAGGTAACGGCCCATTCTGCGTCAGACGCCAACGACGATACCTTCCTGGTCCGGCTGAAAAGCCCATCGGCCGCCCGCGTTACCTCGGGCGATTTGCTGGCAATTTACCCCGCCAACGACCATCGGGAGCGCCTGTATTCGATTGGGATTCTGGGTGATGAGATACAGCTCAGTGTCCGGCTACACGAAGGTGGGCTGGGTTCCGGATTCCTGCACCGGTTAACGGCCGGCGAAACCATCCGCGCCCGTCTTGTCGGCAACCCGCACTTTCATTTTCCGGTCAAAACGCCGGCCGTTGTCATGATTTCGAACGGTACCGGCATTGCCCCGTTTCTCGGTATGATCAGCCAGAACACGACGCAGACACCCTGCTACCTGTATTGCGGTTTCCGGAACCAGGCATCGCTTGGCCTCTACCAACCGTTTCTGGATCAGCAGCTCGCCGCACAAAGGCTGGACACCCTCGCGGTCGCCCTTTCGCGCGAGGGAGAAAAACAGTACGTCAGCGATCTGATTTCCCGCGACCGTACGTTAATCGGCCGGGTATTAGCGGAAGGCGGTGTGTTGATGCTGTGTGGCTCACTGGCCATGCAGAAAGATGTGCTGGCCATTCTCGATACGATTTGCCGGGACCGGACCGGTCAGGCCGTAAGCTATTACCAGTCCCGGAATCAAATCCGGACGGATTGTTATTAACCCTGTATCACGGACCGGGTCGCCGGGCGATGATATTCCGTGTTTTTGTAAGCACGGAATATCATTCCGTGATACATGAGTCGCCTTACAACTTCAGATTTTTGGAGGTGAAGACGCGGCCGTCGTCGGTGATCATGATGCAGCTGTAGGCGGGATAGCGGTTAATGAGCCGGAGCCCCGCTTCCCTGCCAAGTACCATCAGTGAGGTACTGAAGCCGTTTGCGCGTTCGGCGCCTGGCCCAAACACCGTGACACTGCACAGCCCGGTGGCCGGATAGCCCGTTGCCGGGTTGATGATGTGGGCGTAGCGTTTGCCGTTGAACTCTACATATTTTTCATAACTCCCCGACGTCACAACCGACCCTCCCTTCAGCGGTACAACGGCAAACAGGGTGTCATTATGAAACGGGTTGGTGATGCCGATCTGCCAGTCGGAGCCATCAGGCTGTTTGCCCCACGTACTCATATCGCCCGAGCCGTTGACGATACCTGCCTGAACACCTTTGGCCAGCATCATGTCGCGGCACCGGTCAGTAGCATAGCCTTCGCCGAGGGCCCCGAAACCGATTTTCATACCTTTCTGCGTCAGGAAGATGGTGGATGCTTTTTTATCGAGGACAATTTTCCGGTAACCCACCTTTTCGACCGATTTCCGGATCGCTTCCGGTGTCGGCATGGCCGTCATTGATCCGTCAAATTTCCATATGCGGTCCATGGCCGCGAAGCTGATATCAAACGCCCCGTTCGTCAGTTTCGACAGCGCGATGGCCCGTTCGGCAAGGGCAAAGACCTCGGCGTCAACCTTTACCGGCCTGATGCCGGCCTGCCGGTTTACTTCCGAAACCTGCGTTTCCGCCTTCCAGTCCGAAATCAGGTATTCGATACGGGTTACCTCCGCGATGACTTCGTCAATGCGCTTTTCAGCCGTCAGCGAGTCCCGGCCGACAATGGTAATATCGAAGCGGCTGCCCATGAGTTTTACGGTCCGCTTCCGCAGCACCTGAGCCGGGGCCGTAACCGTCAGCAGCGACAGCCAGAGAATCAAAACATACTTCATATTACCTGAAAAAGCGGGTTTGGCCCGAAACGGTTCAGGCCAAACCCGCTTTTTTACATCAAGGCCTCTTTCACCTGCGTATCAAACACGCCTGTCAGCACCTTGCCATTCCGCTTTACCTGCACCCAGATGCGGTAATGCCCTGCGCGCGGGAACGCATACGGAAATTCAACCATGTTATTGGCCTTCATCGCATGGCTCATCGCCGGCATACTGCTTATCAGGAGTTTATTTTTTTCGGCTTCGGGCAACGTTTTAAGCTTCGCGACATACGCATCAATGCTGTCACGGAATTGCTTTGGATTGGGGTATTTGAACGAACGGGTTGTATCGGCAATACGGTTCAGCATGGTTTCTTCCGCCGCCATTGAATAGGTCCCGACAGGGTGCAGGTGGATATACACCGTACCGTCGGAGCGCACAATGGCCGCGTGTCCCTGCATGCCCAGATACGGCTCCAGTTTAGCTGGTTTTCCGGCTTCATCCGCCACGGCAAACCGGAGCGTATACATCTGATTAGCTTCGAGGACCGGCCCCGGTTTATCGTTCCAGAACATGGTTGAGCCATCCTCCAGCTTCACACTGGCCGACGGCTTACCGCAGGCCACCATGTCGTCATCGAGATGGAGCTTACCGATTGCGTTTGATTTCACGCCCATGGGTTCGGTCACGAGCCAGCTGTCGTCGGGGTCGGTTTGGGTACGGGCTGCCGCCTGTGCCGCCGATACTTTTACTGACGGAATCTCTACCGTATCCACCATCGTTTCGGCAAAACCGCTGCGGTAGACGACATCGGCGTAGACCAGGTATTTACCGCCCGGCAAATTCGGCAGTTTGCTTTCGTAGTTCAGCGTATCGCGCCGGTCGGGGTGCAGGTGGGCAAAGGCGTCGAGGCCGGGCGTCCGGACCAGAAAAACGTGCATCAGTTTACCGTGGTCGGGCAGGATAAAGCTCACCATGCGGCGGCGCCCCCGCTTGTTGAAGTCGCTGGAATCAATCTGCACCGTCAGCACCGGCTGGGCTTCCTTAACGGCAACGGTCGTGTTGATGTTTGTGCGTTTATACAGTTGGCGGTTCTGATAATTATCGGCCCAGCTGTTCCACCAGAACCGGCCGCCGGTCAGCATCAGCACCAGCACCAATGCACCAATACCCATACCAATCAGCCGCTTACGCCCCAGCCGCGCCGGTGCGGCCGCCCCTGGCTTGATGACACTATCGGCAGAACTGGCCCCAATGATTGTCACCATCAGAATAACCAGTAATATGCCCAGAATGGCCAGCACTACACCGGTTCCGGCGGGCATATCGCGCTGCGCCGTTGCCATGGACATTACCGGCGCAACAACCATTTCCTTACCATCGGGGCCGTTCAGCTCCAGCTGGATGCTCGATGATCCGGAGTCCATCAGCCAGACCACGCCTTCAAACCGGCCGGGAGCGCCTTTGACCGGGGTGAGCTCATCGTGTGACGGCGCCCCTTCATCACCCGACCAGAAATAAACCGGCCGCGCCATGATTGAATGCACTTCGCCACTCTCCACGATGACCGTAACTTTAGCAGTTCCAGGTACTACGTCCGGCGGATTCACGCTGATCAGCAGCTGGTATTTGCCGGCCTGCTTCTGGACAATCACACCCGAGCTGCCGACATGCGCCCGTGCCGCAACCGGCAGCAGGCAAATCAGGAAAAGGAATAGTTTTATGTATGGTTTCATTCGGTAACGAATGTTATTGTTTTATTTAAAAAGCCTCCCCCAACCCCCTCCGAAGGGGGAAACCGGCCGGCGCTTTGACTCCGTAAGGAACAGCACGCGGAGCTTTCCCCCTTTGGAGGGGGCAGGGGGAGGAAAGCATGACAAAAAAGGTACGACAGCTCAACGCTGCACCCGCTTCATCCAGTTGCCCCACCACAAACCTATCCGGGCCGACGCCACGGCATAGACCATAGCAATGGCAATTCCTTTCAGAAATACCGGCAGCGTGTCCTCATCATTGGGGTAAAACTTATACCGGTACTCCCAGGTCGGGTCACTGCCGTAATACCACGATGTTGACAGGAAAATGCGGTTACGTGACAGCGGCGACTCCAGCAGAAATGTGCCCATGTTCCACTGTACTATCGACAACACCGCCACAAACAGCACACCGGCCAGCAATGCCAGCAGCCAGTCATTGACCTTACCGCTGTAGCGGTGCATCAGTTTATCGAGCAGAAAACCGGGAATAATCAGGAGTTGCGGAAAGACAAATGCCTGATAGTGGGTAATGGGGTTCAGGACCGGCCCCAGTTTCGGCGTTGCCGGAAAAAAAGGCAGAATCCAGCTCGGAATCAGCATAGCCAGCATGTAGACGGCCGTAATCGTCGTAAGCGGGTAACGCAGCAACGAGGCCCGGCCAACGGCCAGCAGGTAAATCGGGAAGAAAATGGCCGCCGTCTTGTAATACGATGAGCTGTGGGCATCGTAACGCCCCATTTGCTCCGACAGCAGCGTAAACAACACCGCCAGCAGCAGACCGGCCGAAATACCGAACAGTACCTTCAGGCGTTGTGCCTGCTGTTGCTGCGCCTCGGTTTCGGGTGCACGGTCACGGAATTTGTTCTGAACGGCCAATACGCCGATCATCGCCCCGAACTGCACAAACATCATTCCCAGCACCAGTACCGTATGTGGCGGCGTCAGAATCTGGACATCCAGTCCGTAGGTGTTGTGCCACCAGTCGTCGAACGGAGCGGAGGTCAGCATCGCAATGGCGCCCCAAACGCAGTACAACGCCCCCAGTGATCCGTAGAAGATGCCCCAGAACCGCACGGCTCCGGCCCGCTCCGGATGGTTTCGCCGCAGGGTAAGGTCCAGAATTTTGTAGCCCGAGAACAGGCCGGATACAATCGCACCGACATAAATCAGCAGGTGCGGAGGCGACAGCAGGCCGTCGCGGCCAATGCTGGTGTGCCACATGATGTCCCAGAGTAAGCCCCAGACAATGCAGAGCGACGAAAAAACGACGGCATAGACATAGGTAGGAATCGTGGCTTCGGCAGGCCTGCTTCCATCCGTATGCATGGAAAAAGGTATTGCAGGATTCATAATGGATGTTGTCGGATTACGGAATTACATGAACGAATAAAACTACTAAAACTTAACGCGATATGCACTATATAGTGACAACGAGTGACAAAATTGTATTTAAAGCCACATTACTAACCTTCATATACCAAATCCCGTTAGTTTAGTACTACTTCTATACACGCGTTATGACAACCATGGCTTCTAATCCCCCTATGCTACCGCATCAGATTCCGGTAGATGATTTACCCGCGCACTTTAAGGTTGATCTGCGGAGCGGATTGACTGACGCTGAGGCAAAGCAGCGTTTTGACGAACATGGCCCGAATGCACTTCAGGAAGCCAAACGGGAGTCGGCTTTTCAAATCGCCGTCCGGCAGTTTAACAGCGTTATTGTCTGGATTTTGGCTGCTGCGGCCATCATTTCCTTTGTGCTGGAAGATACCGTTGAGGGGTGGGCCATCATTGCCGTGGTGCTGATTAACGCCATCACCGGATTTGTGCTCGAATGGAACGCCCGGCAGTCGATGGAAGCGCTCCGGCAAATGGACACGGCCCCCGCCCGCGTGCTGCGCAACGGTCGCATTCATGAAATCTCCTCCGAAGAGCTGACCATCGGCGATATACTGATCGTGGAAGCCGGCGACGTGGTGGCGGCCGACGCCAACCTGTTCGACATTAACCAGCTAGAGGTCAACGAATCGTCGCTTACCGGTGAGTCGTTGCCGGTAGCCAAGGAGACTGGTATACCCGAAGCCGATGCACCGTTGGGTGATCAGCACAACCGGCTGTTTAAGGGTACAGCCGTGACGGCCGGCAACGGGAAGGCGGTAGTTACCGGCATCGGGCAGGATACCGAACTGGGCAAAATTGCCACGATGGTCGAAGAAGCCGAACGGACGGCTACTCCGCTCGAAGAAAAACTCGATTCGCTGGCCAGAGTCCTGATCTGGGTTACCCTCGGACTGGCCATCCTCTTTCTGGGTGTGGGACTGCTCCGCGGCGAAGAAACGGAATCGCTCATTAAAACGTCGGTAGCGCTGGCCATTGCCGCCATTCCGGAGGGTATGTCGGTAGTGTCAACAATCGCGCTTGCCTACGGCATGCTCCGGCTGGCCCGAAAAAAAGTGATTGTCAAACGATTGTCGGCAGTAGAAACGCTGGGCAGCACCAACGTTATTTTTACCGATAAAACCGGCACGCTCACGCAGAACCGGATTGAAGTACACGCCATCCAGACACCGGAGGGGTACGCTGCGCTTCAGATTGATGCAACTGCCCGGAAAACAGCTGTTGTTGACGGTGACCAGGAACTGCCTGCAACAGAAAACAGCCGGCTGTTGATGCTGACCGGCATCCTGTGCAACAATGCAGATTACGACACCGACCAGGAGCCTCACAAAGAAATCGGGGATCCGGTTGAGGTGGCGCTCCTTAAATGGGCATACAGCGCCGGCAACGATATTGACACGTTTAAAAGTCAGTTGCCACGACAGGCGGAAAAAGCGTTTAGCTCCGACACCCGCATCATGGCGACACTGCACGAAGTAAAAGACGGTCAGCCGACCGGGATACCTGCTATCAGCGGGAAATACGTCGTCGCGGTGAAAGGTGCGATTGAGGAGGTAATGGAGCGGTGCACGGGCCTTGATGAAGAAACCCGCCAAACGCAACAGGAGGTATCGGAGCAAATGGCTGCCGACGGGCTACGGACACTGGGCTTCGCCTGGCGCACGACGGACACCAAACCCGGCGATGACTTTGCCGGCAGCGATCTGACCTATCTCGGCCTGATCGGTTTTCTGGATCCGCCGCGCACAGAGGTGACCCCGGCGCTGGAAGAATGCCGCAAAGCCGGTATCAAAGTCATTATGGTTACCGGCGACCATCCGGCCACCGCCCTGACCATTGCCCGGCAGGTAAAACTGGTGGATGAGGATGAAAAGCTGGTACTCACCGGCAAAGACCTGAAACCCATTGACGAACTATCGGAGGCCGAGAAAGTGCATCTGATGGAAAGCCGTGTGTTTGCCCGCGTAAATCCGGCACAGAAACTTGATATGATTGACCTCTACCAGCAACACGGCGACATTGTCGGGATGACGGGTGATGGGGTAAATGATGCTCCGGCCCTTAAGAAATCAGACATTGGCATTGCCATGGGGTTGCGGGGGACGCAGGTAGCCGCCGAAACCGCCGACATGGTCCTCAAAGATGATTCGTTTGCGTCAATTGTGAAAGCTATCGGACAGGGACGGGTTATTTTTGAGAACATCCGCAAGTTTGTACTCTTCCTGCTATCATGTAATCTCAGCGAAATATTCGTCGTTACCTTCGCCGGTTTTCTGAACGTCGGCAATCCGCTGCTACCGCTTCAGATTCTGTTTATCAATATTGTCACGGATGTATTTCCGGCACTGGCACTGGGTGTCGGCCGCGAAAACCGGCAGTTGATGCACGAACCGCCCCGCGACCCGAAACAGCCGATCCTGATCGCGGCCGACTGGCGGCTGGTGGTAGCCTATGCCCTGGCGATGACGGTTTCGGTCCTGGGCATTTTCTGGATCGGGATTCACGAACTGGGCTTTACGCAGGCCGAAGCCAATACCGTAACGTTCTATAGCCTGTCGGTTGCCCAGCTCTTCCACGTATTTAACCTGTATTCCGGCGATGTAACGTTCCGGCGGCTGTTTACCAACGAAATCACAAGGAACGGCTACGTCTGGGGCTGTCTCTTATACACATCTCCGAGCCCACGAGACAAGAGGCAATCTCG
>NZ_CAMFHL010000244.1 GCF_945952095.1 uncultured Arsenicibacter sp.
ACTTGTATGACAACGAAAATATTGAGTTTACCTTTAAGCCCGTGGGGCCGCTGATTGATGGCTCAACCGGTCAGACTCTTACACTGCGGGCTAAAAAACGCTACGACAACTTCCTGAAAGATCTGCCGATCGGCCGCTATGAGGTTTCGGCAGTATACAAACCGACCAATACAAAACTGAAAGTCAGGGATGTATTCGGCGACGGGGACTATGCTTCGTCGGTGACGGTCGACTTCACCGGCCGCGAATCCGCCACCCGCGAGAATATGATGGGCATCGGATACACCCGGTAGGCTATCCCGTAAACTGTCCCGTTTCCGGCTTTGGAGAACGGGACAGTCTGGTTCCAGGCATTTTTCGCGTCGGGAACAACCGGTTGTAGTTACCCCGCCTGTGCTGTATCTTTATCCGGTACCCGTGTAGGAACCGATCATGACATACTACCAGAAGCAGGTCCAGCACCTGCGGCTACGGTGCTTCCCCAATCAGGCACTGGTCAACCGGCTGATCAAGGCCAAACAGCTCATTGATACCCAGTTCGCCGAGGCGCTTCCTCTGGAAACCCTCGCCCGCGAAGCGCACCTGTCACCGTTTTATTTCATCCGGCTTTTCAGACTATGTTATGGCACAACTCCGCACCAATACCTGACAACGGTTCGGATACGGGAAGCCAAACGCCTGCTCCTGACCGGCCACTCCATGACCGACACCTGCTTTATTATTGGCTTTTCCAGCATAACCTCTTTCTCGGCTCTGTTCAAAAAACATACCGGTCAGGCCCCGTCAGCTTTTCAGAAAAAAGCAATTTTGAAGAAGGCCGCCGACTAATTCAGCGCGTATTTGCGTCCTTAAACGCCCGATATTATGAAAATACGACTGAAAAGCCTGCTGGTTAATGATCAGGAAAAAGCGCTACAATTTTATACCGAAACACTTGGCTTTATCAAAAAAACCGAAATCCCGATGGGCGAACACCGGTGGCTGACGGTCGTAGCCAGAGAGGAACCCGACGGCGTTGAGCTTGTGCTTGAACCAACAGCCTTCCCGCCCGCCCAAACCTTTCAGCAAGCCCTTTTTGATGCCGGCATTCCGTATACGGCATTTGAGGTGGATAACCTTGATGAGGAATATGAGCGGTTACTGGCCGCCGGCGTAGTCTTCAGCATGCCACCGGCGATGATGGGGCCGACCAGACTCGCGGTCTTTAACGATACCTGCGGCAACAATATCCAGATCTATCAGATGCTTTGACTGGCCCGGGGCTAGCCCTTCTGTGTCGTACCATTGTATAGTATGGGTTCACTTTTAAGTCCGAAGCGGTTGATTATAAGAGGTAATACGGGGATCAACAGGCCGATGCCGGCAATCAATATCCATGTTGATGAGAAACCCGTAACGTCTTCTGTAGTCATGACGTCGTTAGTCAGTCGGTATATGATGTTATTGCTCCAATGCAGGCCGAGGGTCAGCCAAAGGGAACGGGTTATTACTAACGGGATAGCCAGACTGATTCCCAGAACAATTAATAATACCCATGTGACAGGACCGTTAGTCAGTCGGTAAATATGATTGAGTACATACAACGCTGTTGATAAGGTTACAAACCAAACCGGTTTAATCTGTTTTCCGCTATGCAGGAAAACATACCCTCGTGTCAGAACATCTTCCGCTAACGACGGTAGAAATGTTCCGACCGTAAACAGCAGTCCCTGCATCAGAAAATCTTCCGCCGGCGGCACATGAATGATTTGTGTAATGCCGGTGAGGCAACTTATACCAAATGCCCCCAAAGAAATAAACCCTTGTAAAGCCAGTCCAATACAAAGTTGCCCGGCAGCCGACCGGTTACCAGCCATCCCAATGGCAGCAAAACCATGTTGTCCCTGCCAGCGAAGAATCAGCCACGCAATAACCATAAAAAGCGCCATCAGGCCCAGAAAGGCACTGATGCTACCTGTCTCATTACGTATGTACTCAGGTAACTGATAAAACCCCGTTAAAATCAGATAACCGATAACAATTTTAGTTTTTTGCATGCTTATGCAGGTTTAGGGCTTAAAAATGGTAAACAGGCACATGAAATGCCTGTTTTTTTTACAGAATGTTGCTGTGACAGTGAAACAGCCGAAAGCCCTAAAGACAAAAACAACTACACGAATAGCTTCCGCTACTGCCATAGGGCTGTCACTGAAGCTGGCGATCTTTGTGCCATGAGCGCACTGAAAGACCTTTACTCGCCCGTATTCTATCAGGAATTCGCCCGGGTCATGCAGCAGGTACTACCTTCCTTTGACAAGGCAGCATTTACGGATCTTATTTTCGACGATACCTTTGCCCAAAAAGAATTAAAAGACCGGATGCGGCATACTACCCGTGTGCTACACCGGTTTATGCCTGCTGATTTTGGTAAAGCCGTTGACGTAATCTCGGCCCTGATCGCCCGGCTCCGGCAGGACAGGCTGGGCGAAAACAGTTTCCTTTTCCTGTTTCTGCCGGATTATATCGAGACCTACGGGCTCGAAGACCTCGACAACGCTATTCCGGCCATTGAACGGGTGACGCAGTTTATCAGCTGTGAGTTTGCCGTACGGCCGTTTCTGCGCCTGTACACTGACCCGATGATGGCACAAATGCAGGCGTGGGCCCATCATCCGAATCATCACGTAAGGCGGCTGGCCAGTGAAGGCAGCCGTCCACGGCTACCGTGGGGCATGGCCGTACCGGCTCTGAAGCAAGACCCGTCCCCTATTCTGCCGATCCTGGAAACGTTGAAAAACGATCCGTCTGAATACGTCCGCCGGAGCGTAGCCAATAACCTGAACGACATTTCGAAAGACCATCCGGAGACAGTACTGGCTGTGGCACAGGCATGGAAAGGCCTTAGCCGCGAGACCGATGCCTTGATCAAACACGGGTGCCGGACGCTGTTGAAGCAAGGACACGAATCGATTCTGGCGTTCTATGCCCTCAATAGTACGGACATACAGGCTCAGCAATTCCGGTTGCTGACGGCGGACGTCAGCATTGGTGATAGCCTGGCCTTCACGTTTTCGGTCCGGAATACGTCGGCACAAGCACTGGTCGTCCGGCTTGAATACGCCGTTTATTACCGGCTACAGAACGGGCAGCTCTCGCGGAAAGTATTCAAAATCAGCGAGCGGCTCTTTGCCCCCGATGAACAGGCAACCATTGTCCGGAGACAGAAATTCATCCCGATCACCACCCGGCGATTCTATACCGGTGAGCACCGTATTGCCCTGATTGTTAATGGCAAAGAGTACGAACCGGTGCCGTTTATATTACATCAGGCATAAAAAAAGCCCTGATGGCTCATCAGGGCGTCAATACAAGCAGGGAACCGGTTAGAACAACGCGGTGATTTCAGCCGCCGTCAGTTTCTGTTGCTCACCGGTTATCATGTTTTTAACGGTCAGTTTGCCGGTCTGTATTTCTTCCGAGCCAATGATCACCACATAGGGAATCTGTTTGGCGTTGGCGTAGTCGAGCTGTTTCTTTACCTTGGCCAGATCAGGGTAGGCCTCAGCCGCTACGCCTGCTTCCCGCAATTGGCTCAATAATGGGTAGGCCACGCTCCGGCCCTCGGCGTCGAAGCAAACAATCAGCACCTGTGTGCTTTGTTGTGCCGTGGCCGGGAAAAGCTGTAGTTCGTCCATCACGTCATAAATCCGGTCGACACCAAACGAAATACCCACGCCCGACAAGCCGGGTTGCCCGAACGCCCCCGTGAGGTTGTCGTAACGACCGCCGCCGCTGATACTACCGATTGACACGTTATTAGCTTTCACTTCAAAAATAGCGCCGGTGTAATAGGACAGGCCACGGGCAAGCGTCACATCCAGTTCAAGCCGCGAGTCCGACAGGCCGAGTGCTCCGGCAGTCTGCCACACCTCTTCCAGTTCGGCAATGCCTTTTTGCGCCAGTGCCGAGTCGGCGAGCCAGACTTTCAGTTCATTCAGCGTTTCGAGTGAGTCACCGGTCGGGGCAAACATCGGCTCAAGCCGGTCAATTGACTCTTCAGAGAAGCCACGTTCGCGCAGTTCGTCGAGGACTTTCTCGCGGCCGATTTTGTCCAGTTTATCAATAGCAACGGCCAGCGGTCCTTCCTGTCCCGGTGCACCGATGGCCTCGGCAATACCGGCCAGAATCTTGCGGTTATTAATTTTAAGCGTAAAATCCGCAACGCCCAGGTTCCGGAATACTTCGTGGACCATCATTACGATTTCAGCCTCGCACAGTAGTGAGTCAGTACCCACCACATCGGCATCGCACTGATAAAACTCCCGGTAGCGGCCTTTCTGCGGCCGGTCGGCCCGCCACACCGGCTGCATCTGGTACCGTTTAAAAGGCAAGGCCAGCGCATGCCGGTTCATGACTACGTAGCGTGCAAACGGTACGGTCAGGTCATAGCGCAGGCCTTTTTCAGAAATTTTAGTAGTCAGTTTTTTCGCACCGGCGGCAATATCAGCGTCGGTAACTTTATCAAGAAAATCGCCGGAATTCAGAATTTTAAACAGCAGCTGATCACCTTCGTCACCATATTTACCCATCAGCACGGACAGGTTTTCCATGGCCGGCGTTTCAAGCGGCTGAAAACCGAACTTACGGAATGTTTGACGAATGGTATCAAATATATAGAGCCGTTTGCCCATTTGCTCCGGCCCGAAATCACGGGTTCCTTTGGGTAATCCTGGTTTTTGCATACCGCAAAATTAGGCATTTGACGCAGACGGGATTTTGATTTCTAAAAATTGTCTTGACAGGATTACGGGATTAACAGGATTTTTTCTGGACATAACCTGTATAGGCTTTACAGGATGACCGCATTAACAGGATATTTTCTTATGCATACAAATGGCATCCTGACGGGATTAACAGGCTTTTCTTGAACATAACCTGTATTAGCTTGATAGATTACAGGGTTAACTTTTTACTATAACAGAACAAAGTATAGCCCTGTATTTCATTCCGCGTTAGAAAATCATGCAATCCTGTCAAAATAGACTATTGCTTTGTATAACGCCTATATTTCCGCTTAATCGTAACAGACGGTCCAAAATTTATGAGCAGCCCAACGTCAATTCCTGTGCTGTTCAGATAACTTACTAATTGTGCCTCATGCCTTGGAATCAGATTTTCTACTGCCTTTATTTCAATGATCAGTTTTCCGTCAACACGTATGTCTGCTATAAAATCTCCAACAGGTTCACCTTCGTAAAACACAGGAACCGGCACTTGCGTCTCCGTAAAAATGCCTCTTTTAGCCAGCTCAATAACCAAAGCATTTTCATACACTTTTTCAAGATAACCACTCCCAAGAGTATTATGAACCTTGAAGGCCGCCGAAATAATTTCCTCAGTAAACTGGTCATTCATCATAATCTGGCAAACGATACATCTTTACCTTAATGACGAAATCAGCTAAAATAAGTCTCCATAATCAGCTGCCTTAAGTACTATTCTAAAAATCAGGTAATCCTGTTAATCCTGTCAAACCCTTTCTATTACATAAAAACGTGGCAGTCTACAACTGAAAAAAATCAGGTCATAACTGTAATCCTGTTAAAAAAATCGTAATTTTGCGGTTCATTTTCAGAAGATACGAAAAATAACTATACACAATGGGAGTTTCAGCACTTAAGCGGAAAGACCGCAAAAACAAAGCGCGTGCTAATAACGCAGTTAGCAAAATCAAACAATTGTTGCGTAAACCAGAAATCCGCAACGTTGACGTTGAGGCCATCAAAGCTTCTTTCGCTGAGAAAAAAGCAGCTTAATTATCAGGCCTCAGGGATTTTATCTCCCGGTCAGGCTTGTGATTATACAAAAAACCACATAGCGGCATAGCGGGTAGCGTAATCGCTACAGATACTATGACACTATGTGGTTTTTACGGTTATATAGTCTGCCGGATCGGGAAACTAGTTTTGTCCGCCGCCCTTATTCCCCGCCGCTGCCTTACGCCGCGCAAGGCGGTCTTTAAGTTCCTTCTTCAACTGCCGCCGCACAAACCGCCGATAATCCAGCGCTACCCGCAACCGCACTGCCTGCCCGAACAGGGCTAATCCGCCATTGATCATGATCAGGCTGTAAGTCCCGATCAGGAACCATTGCCGGAACGGCGCACCGGTATGTTTCAGCTGTGATGCTTCACTAAAAATACAGAGGCCGGCACCGATTAACAACAGGCTGACCGGCGATAAAATCATCCATTTGGTACGGGTACTCATCCGCTTTAACAAGCGTCGTCCGGGGGGCTTCGCAGGATTAGGCATAAGGCATGCTGGTTTCTCAGTTATAGTTACGTGTTTAATTGAGATAACACGTTTTTCATATTGATGGTTATCGTGAAATGTTCACCGGAACGGGCAACTACGAACCCGTTCCGGTGTGATTTAGTTAAGCCGGCCGGATCCATTCTTTCAGAAAGCCAAGTCCATAGCCCGTAAGCTGAACCAGTGCCGCGATCATACTCAGGCCACCTACATAGATACTCTTCTCACGGCGGACGGCATCCAGCCCGAGCAGGAGCAAAAACAGGCTCAGCAAGGCAAGGCCCAGCCCGAATAGCGGCCAATAGACTAAGGCTAGTACCGGTAAGCTTAACATCCCGACGGTAAACCATACCGGCAAGGTATGGACCAGTTTCACCGGAATGCCGTAACGCCGTTTAAGCTGAATCCGTGTTCGGCCAAAGCTGAATACCTGTTTAAAAAAAGCCCCGAACGTACCCCGCCGCTTGTGGTAGACATACGCATCCGGAATTAGCCCGACCGCATAGCCCGACCGCATCAGCCGTGTACTGAGTTCCATGTCTTCGCCCATGTCCCGTTTCGCAAAACCGCCCGTTTCCTGAAACACTTTCCGCGAAAGGCCCATGTTGAAGCTACGCGGATGAAACTGTCCGCCCAGGTTCTTTTTACTGCCCCGGATTCCGCCGGTCGTGAATACGGATGTCATCGAGTAGCTGATGGCCCGTTGTAACGGGGTAAAATCCGGATCGGCGGCATCCGGCCCGCCGTAAGCATCCAGCCAGCTGGCCTTCAAATGACGATCCACCGTTTCCAGATATGTCGGGGGCACAATAGCATCGGAATCGAATACGACAAAGTAATCTCCGTTTGCCCGTTCGAAACCAAAGTTCCGCGAAAACCCCTGGCCGGTATTTTCCTTATAATAATAGGTCAGCCGAAGCAGACCGGCATACTGTTCTGCTACGTAGTCAGCCTTACGCGTTGATCCGTCTTCCACGACAATCACCTCAAAATCAGTGTATGTCTGCCGGGTCAGGCTCCCGAGTAGCTCGGCCAGTTCATCAGGACGGTTATAGACCGGAATGACAATCGAAAACGTCATGCTTAAACGGCTTCCCGCAGGGCGTCTTCATTGGCCGAAATCACCTCGTCGATCAGCTCATCCGTCAGGGCAGTCGATATAAACAGGCTTTCAAACTGCGAAGGAGCCAGATAGACCCCACGCTTCAGCATCGCCTGGAAATAGCGGCCGAACAACGGCAGGTCGCAGGTCTTCGCCGAAGCAAAATCCGTTACCGGCTGATCGGTCATGAACATCGTAAACATCGACCCGATCTGGTTGATGGTATACGGTAGCCCCACCTTATCCAGTCCCTTTTTAAAGCCAGCCGCCAGTTTACTACCGGTTTCTTCCAGGCGGGTATATACTTCCGGGTGCCCGTTCAGGTGGCGCAGCATGGCCAGACCTGCCGACATGGCAATCGGGTTACCCGACAGTGTGCCGGCCTGATAAACCGGTCCCGCCGGAGAAACAAAATTCATGATATCGGCCCGACCGCCATAAGCACCCACCGGCATACCGCCGCCGATGATTTTCCCCATCGTCGTCAGGTCCGGCGTTACACCGAAGCGTTCCTGGGCTCCGCCTTTGGCGAGCCGGAAGCCAGTCATTACCTCGTCAAAAATCAGCAGAATACCGTGACGGGTACACAGATCCCGCAACCCTTCCAGGAAGCCTGGTTCCGGCAACACACACCCCATATTCCCGACCACCGGCTCCAGAATCAGGGCGGCAATCTGGTTCGGGTTGTTGTCTACCAGCGTTTCAACGGCCTGCAGGTCGTTATATGGGGCGGTGAGTGTATCCAGGGCCGTAGCCTTCGTAACCCCCGGGCTGTCCGGCGTGCCCATCGTCAGGGCACCGCTACCGGCCGCGATCAGAAATGAATCGCCGTGGCCGTGATAGCAGCCTTCAAACTTGATAATTTTATCCCGTCCGGTAAAACCACGCGCCAGCCGGATAGCGGCCATCGTTGCCTCCGTACCTGAGTTTACCATCCGCACTTTTTCCACTGATGGCACTATGCTCACAATCAGCTCGGCCATTTCGACTTCCTTGCGGGTCGGTGCACCAAATGAAAAGGAATGCTGAATGGCCTCGCGTACGGCCTCCTCTACGGGTTCGAATGCGTGCCCCAGCACCATCGGACCCCATGAGTTGATTAATTCAATATATCGTTTGCCATCTTCGTCGTATAAAAACGGTCCTTTTGCCGACTTAATAAATACCGGCGATCCGCCTACTGCCCGAAACGCCCGTACCGGTGAGTTTACGCCGCCCGGTATCAAGGTTTTCGCTTTCTCAAAAAGTTGTTCGCTCGTTGTCATAACTACTTTTCTAATGAATAATGGATAATGAGCAATGGATAATGTGTGCTGAAGCCAACCTATACGACAAGCGTAAGTCCTCAGTATACATTACACATTGTTCATTACACAGTACATACTCTTCATTTAATTAGTTAATTTTCGTAAACCGCCCATCTTCAAATTTAACAATGGGCACCACCTGGTTTTCGTTTCCTTTTGCGTAATCGAAGCCCGACAACAGGTAATCATCGGCCTGTGCTCCGGATGAGTTTTTTACCGGGAAACTGTTACGGGCAATCTGCCGCCCGAAGAACAGCAGCATGTCATACCCCTGAGCGGCATACACCGACGGAATAATGTTCTGCATGTTCAGGTATGCCTTTTCAAACTCATCGACCACCGGCCGGCCCCGGTCCAGAAAATCCGGATAGAGCAGGTACAATTCCCGCTTGGTGAACGTCGATACGGCATTCTGGTAAAAATCAAAGGCCGACGACGTTGCGATAACCGGAGCGGCCACCCGCCGCTTGTTCAGGGCGTCGACCATACGCGGGCCATCGGCTTCGTTACTGCTGGCCACAAACACGTGGCCGGGCATCAGCGACGAGTTTGCCGAGCCAATGGCCGGCTGACCAACCGATGTGCTCACTCCGCCAATCTTCATGGATGCCGCAATGGCATCCGCGTTTCCGGCCAGCTTTTTAAACTCCAGAATCTGATAACCGCGCCGCTTCAGTTCCGCCTGATACAGAGCCGCCAGTGTGGAGTCTTTTTTAGTTGTGCCATAATATACTGCTGCCCGGCGCGCCTGCCCCAGCGAATGCGCAAAGGCCATGGCTTTTTCAGCCTGCTGATTCAGCGACGGCTGAGCCAGATAAGCCATCGGCTGACCGTCGACCAGCTCACGGCTTGTGGCAATCGGGTTAATCAGCGGCACTTCACTCTGCATGGCATAGGACGTTACGAGCCGGTTTGGTTCGGCGTACATAGGCCCGAAAATCATATCAGCCGACTGCGCGAAGGACGGATTATTGATCAGCTCCAGCGTTTTGTCGTCGTCATTGTCGAGATCGTAAGCAAACAGGTTTACGGTAATTCCCTCAGCCTGGAGCTTTGCTTTCGCCAGTTTCATACCGCCATACAGGTCGTAGACAAACTGCGTGTTGCGGGCCGGCCGCTCAGTATCCGTTTCCGGTAACCGGAAAGGAAATAAAACGGCGATATTATAATACCCTTTCTGCCGGTTTATGGCAGGCTTACGCTGAGCTGCCGGCTGGGTCTGCACTACCGGAGGCGGAGTGGTCTGTTGCTGCGCGGGACGGGTGCCGCGCGGAGCTGTTTCGAAAGCCAGCTGCGACGGATCACCGTAGCGGTTGGTCAGCTGGTCAGACAGTACCAGATCCGCTTTATCCGTTGAGGATTGCTGAATGCGGTCAATCAGTGTCCAGGCCAGGTATTTATCTTCCGGATAATCACGCTGTAGTTTTTTCAGCAGCGCCAGGTCCTTTATTTTCGGCAGAAAGGTCCGTTCCATTTTAACGGCTTCCCGCTTCAGGTCAGCATCTGTTATCCGTTGCAACGCTGCAATACCTTCTTCCCACTGGCCCGTTTCGAAGGACGCGGCAGCATAGAGGTAATGGGCGTCATCCATTTTTTTCCAGTCCGGAAAGTGCTCCGTGAGCTGGGTAAGCATTGCCCGTGCCTGGGCATAATTCCGTTGCCGGAACGACGCAATGGCATAGTAATAGTGTGCGTACGGCGCCAGCCCGTTTACACGCTGCGTCATGGGGGATAATTCAACTTTGGCGCGTTCATAATCACCTAGTTGTACCAGCTTAACGGCCGCCTTGTAGCGGCGTTCAGCCTCGGGTGAAATCTGACTCCAGCTTCGTAACGGGTTTCCTGCCAGTAATACGGTTATCACCAGCAGGTAAAGCCGAAAGCATCTATGTTCCATCGGATAAAGTAGTTAGCGCACTAAACAGACAAAAGCAACGCCCGAAAGCGTTGCTTTACATAACAAATAAAAACGAATGACAGCTGATAATGTATGAGCATCATTAGCTTTTTATCCAGTGACTATTTCTTCTTCGGACGCTGTTCGGCACGACGCTTCGCTTCTTCGGCATCTTTACGGGCATCTTCAGCCTGTTGCAGCGTGCGTTGCAGCATGTCCTGGAACTTCGATTTCTTAGCCCCGCCTCCGGTAGCAAACTTCTTCCGGTTCTCGTCTAATACCGCTTTGATTTTGTTTTCATCCACAAAACGGCGGATAACCTGCTGCTGCGTAATGGTAACCACGTTCGAGACAAAGTAGTACCAGGTCAGACCGGCCGGGAATGAGTTCAGAACAAACATGAACATTACCGGGAAGATGTAGCTCATCGCTTTCATATTGACCGGGCCGGGCTGTGCCGGCGTGTTCTGGTTGTTATACCACGCATAGACAATCGACGAAATGGTCATCATTACCGTGAACAGACTCAGGTGATCGCCCAGGAACGGAATAGTTACCGGAAACTTCAGGAATGCATCGTAGGTCGATAAATCGCTTGACCACAAGAAGGATTTCTGGCGCAGTTCGATCAGGTTCGGGAACAGGAAGAACAACGACATCAGGATCGGCATCGTGGCCAGTACCGGCACACATCCGC
>NZ_CAMFHL010000245.1 GCF_945952095.1 uncultured Arsenicibacter sp.
AAGTGCCTGATTAGGTACTCTATTTTCATTTTGGCCCCGTTTTGCACTACAGACCAACTATCGGCTGCCGTAGGTGCCATTACCCGCGTCGTATCCTGCGCGTATAGTGGCCCGGCCAGCAGCAGGCA
The DNA here is from genome assembly GCF_945952095.1 of uncultured Arsenicibacter sp. GTDB lineage: Bacteria > Bacteroidota > Bacteroidia > Cytophagales > Spirosomataceae > Arsenicibacter. Next base: position 129 of record NZ_CAMFHL010000245.1, read on the forward strand.
CAATGCCCCCCAAAGCAATATTTTCATACCAGAAAGTGGCCCACCAGACTAAATTGGTGGGCCTGACAAAGTTTAGAAATAAGTCGAAAAGCCAAACTGAAAGCCAGCGGTGCGGGCGGGTGGGTTGCCCAGCAGGTCCGTCTGCCAGTGGTAGCGGTAATTACCCCGGATAACCGTTGTCGGGGAAGGCCGGAAGCTGATGCCGGGTACAATGGCCCAGATGTCATCCCGGATCGGGTCACCTGTTTCGGCGAACGTGCCGACGTTGTAATCAACCCGCTCAACGCGCAGAGCCGCATTGACAACGGCCTTATTCCAACCCAACATTCGCTTGCGAACCAATGGTTGTACAATGTCCACCCAGCCCCCTTGTTGCATCCGGCCAAACTGTTGGGTGTAAGTTGATGGTACGTCGATACTGGCCCAAACCAATTCGCCGTTGATGTACGTACCCATCGGCAGTGTCGTGTTGAAGTCTAATGCCCAGACATCTACCCGCCTACGCTTGTCGAGTGTTAGCCCGTCGCTTTGAAATTTGTTGTAAACCCCACCCATCCAGGAGATGCCGATTTCTCCAATACGTCGGCGCTTAATAGCCGACTTGAGCGTCACCAACGGCACCCCATTAAAGCTTTCCTCAAATCGGTCACGGTTCGCTTTGGTGGCAGGCAGAAACGTGCGGTTTTGATTGTTGGCGATGATCTGATCGTCAAAGCCGTTGGTCAAATACGCTTCGTATGCCCATACCCAATCGCGGGTGTACTTTTTGCCGTAAAGACCAAAGCCCACATTGCTCCAGGTGGAGGGAATAATGGTAATCGACGATAAGGGCCGGTCGATGAATTCCCACTTCGGGCCGTCGTGGTTCTGATTAAAAGAGCCAATCGGATTCATGATGATGCCCCCCCGTAGGTTAACCAATGGGTGTAGCTCGATGTCCAGCGCGGCAAATTCGATGTTGATTTCTTTCGTACCGTCCTCAAATTCAATCTCCGAAAGAAACTTGATACGCCGGTTAATGCTTGATGCCAGAAACAGGGTCATTCGGCGCATCTGAAACGACAGCCCCTCAGTGATGCCATCAGTCTGCATATACTGCGTATTGGCTTCTAAGTAGCCACCCACCGACACGGGCATTTTGTTCGCTGTCAGAAAAGGGCGGTCATAGGTCGCGTCCATGTTCAACTTCAATTGCTGATCTTTCGTCCGCAATGTGGTATCACGGCCAAACAACTGATTGAACGCTGAGGTTGAGTCCGTCTGTGCTTGTGCCGTAGCCATCAGCAACAGTCCCCATAAAAGTAGTATGTGTTTCATCCTCAGCCGATGTTGATGTAAATGTTTCCCTCATCAGTCGTCACCCGGTAGGTTGTCAAATCCTTTTCGGCAGGACCCTCTGTAACCTTCCCCTCGGCTGTGTACTCGCTACCATGAGCCGGGCAGGTCAGATAACCATCATGGGCATTCAGTTCATTGCCCTGATGGGAGCATTTCATCAGCACCGCCGTGTACTCATCGCCGGTTCCTTTACGGCGCAGGTAGATCGGGTGTGATTGTCCCTTCATTTCGACCAGAATAAAAGGGCGCATCGTAACTGCCCCTTTCTTGTCCACACTCTCGAATTCTTTCTTGCTAACCTGAATAGCCCGGCCTTTCAGCACAGGCATCTGAGCGTAATAGACACTTTTACAGCTACTCAGCAGCATGGACAGCGAAGCCGTGCCGAGACAAACGGCCCCACAGGTTTTGCCGAACGCGGCCCGCAGAAAATCAGTACGGGTAATGATTGGATTGGATTCCATAGTTGGTTTTGAGGAAGGTTATAGGGAGTCTAAAAATTTGAGCAACTTCGCCCGATCTGTATCAGTCAGAGCCACGTACTTACTCCGGCTTTTGGTCGCTTCTCCGCCGTGTAATCGGATGGCTTCATCCAGCGAGTGCGCGCGGCCATCGTGCAGCAGAAACACCCGGCCTCCCTGCGCAGTCTCCGCCAGACCCAGCCCCCATAGCGGTGGCGTCCGCCACTCGGCGGTTTTAGCGATGCCTTCAGTATAGCCGTCGTCTAATCCCGAACCCATGTCGTGCAGCAGCAGATCGGTATAGGGGGCAAGGGTCTGGTTGGATAATACGGCAACATCTGATTGGGGCGTTTTCCATTGGGGCGTATGGCACTTGCCACAATCTGTGCTCATAAATAAGGCTTTGCCGGCCACGACATCGGCATCGTTAGGCGTGCGCTGTACAGGCACTTTCAGCGTTCTCAGGTAGAAAACTACCGCGTTGACTTTCGCTGAGGACACTTCGGGATCATCAGCCAAATCTCCTGCTTGACCCGATACCGCATAATTAATAGGGTCTTCGGGATCGAACTCGCTGGTAATACCCATATCCTGCTTGTAAGCGTTGACGGTTTGATGTAACAGGTCAATGGCGGCTGCCTTTTTGCCAAACCGACCAATGTATTTGCCGTTCTGTGGCTTATGATACCATTGCGACTTAAAAAAGTGAGGTGGCTCAATCCAGTTGGGAACACCTGAAATGCCATCACCATCCTTGTCATTGGGATCAGCGTTAGCTGAAATCTGCTCGTCGGATAGGGCACCCAGCAACCCCAGGCCCGTATTGGCCGGGGGCATAAAGTTGGAGAAAGTTGCTCCTTTGGGCAGTTGTTCTGGCGTATGGCCACTAATGGCCCGGTTCTGAAGCTGCGGCCCACCCTGGTGCATAAATTGGTTGCCTGTTTCGTCGGACTGTCCGAAGCGAGTCAACGTTGTGAACGGATGCCCTTTACCGTCCCCGGCATGGCAGGAGCCGCAGGAAGTAGCGACGAATGTCGGCCCCAGGCCGGTAGCCGGAGTAAATATTTCGTTATTGAAAGCCGCATCGCCCGCCAGAAACAGAGCGTTCTGTTCGGGGGTTAGTTCGGCAATTGGCCCATCGAGCAGTGCGTCGTCGGCGGGTGTACCGGGCAGCATGGTTTCGCAGGCTACAGCCGCAAAGACCAGTACTGCCCCATACAGGAAGAGTAGAGTTGTCTTCTTCATACTAAAATTGAATCGTCTAAATGACTGAATATTAGGGGAAAAAAAAGGGAGATATACGGGTTCGATCACTCAGCAGGCTACTTGCTGAGATATATACCGACGACTATATGCCCGTAGAGGGGCCGATACGTCGAAGCATCGAACTGTTACACCCACGAAGAAGACAAAAGAGGAGGGCCGCGCGGAATGGGCCGGGCCAAATAGACCGTCAGGGTTGTGGGCGTAGGCCGAAAGAAAACGGGCTGAACGATGAGCCTAACCAACAGCAAAAATGCCACCAGCAGCGCAAAGGCAGGCATGAACGCCGGATTGCTAACCGCATCGAGCAGCAACAGTTCGTGGGTCGTGTGCGGGTTGGGCGACAACGGACACGACTTGCCGAAGATATTGTAAGGGTGCGCGTGAGTGATAATCTGCCCATTCGCCAACCGGTGAGCATGACGGAACACTACTGAGTTGATTTGCATCAACACGAGTAGCCCCAGTAATAGCCGGGCAATTGGTTGCCGTATGTTCTCCCGCATTAACAACTCTATTGCAGTAGGCTTAAAATGCGTAGATTCATTTTATCATACTCATAACCTGTTTAATGAGCAAAAGTTTAGACTAGCCTAAAATTATATTTTGCTTAACAAAAAAAGATTATATTCTTTCAGGTTTTCAGTAACGGAGTGTTCTACGAAAACTTTTGACGTAATATAGGAAAATGCTCTAACGTGAGTTTTTCTACTTAGGATTTCGCCGGATTCCAATAAATATCCCCTGCATTTCACCGACCAAGCGATTAATGATTCGTGTTTACAGCTAACCATTTTATGCCACTGATTTTCAGGATTATAAGAAAATTATCTAAAACGCTATTCCAAGATTTACAACGGTTCACTCGACCACTTGTAGTAAGCATAGTCGTCCTCACTCAGATTTAGCCGCATGAACTCGTCCATCCCAAAATCGTTACGTTCCAGTACATAGCGACGGAATGGCCAGCTACGCTACGCTTCGCTTCTTCTAACCCACGGCTTCGTTCACCCTCCCGTATCTTTTCGTTCGGCAACCCATCCAAGTACTCCTCGAAGTATAGTTTAAGCAACTCGTTAGCTGAGTGGCTCTCTTGCTTGGCCGATAGGTGCTGTTCCAGCCACTCCAGCAAGTATTCTGGCAATTTAGCCGCCTGATTGTTGTTCAACCCCGCCACGTCGTTGAATTGGTATTGGTAACTATAAGCTGCGTTGCCAATACGATGCTGCCGTGCCCAGAACGCCCGTTCTTCTTCGGGCAACGTGGCCAGCATTTCGGCTTGACGTTGATTGTATTTTTCGATTGGGTGTCGCATTAGTCTTCATTTGCTGTGGTTGGCATTTTTAGTTTGGTCGAGTCGTTGTAAAGAATCCAGTCGTCGGCAGACTTTGGCTTTTCCTCATGATGAAACCGCTTCAATGACCAGATTTGAGCATACTCGATTCGGATGCGTTCGTGTTCAGCCGGTAGTTTATTTTTCAGAATCACATCGATTAGCATCGCGTTGTCCTCGAAAACGGGATTCCAAAGCGCATCGTAATCAATATACAAAGGGGCCTGCCACCAACGGGTTAGGTTACGGTCGGTAGGTGGCAAAACATCGAAATAGTTCGAGTATAGCCAATAACCGCATTGTGGATCTTCAATATCCTTGACCATCTGTTGGAGAAGGCCAGGTAATGCTGATTCATCTGTCGTCATCGTCTGAAAAAGCGTTAAGCGTCATAAACCTAACTTCATAGCTGCATTATGTTTGACCACCTGCTGCACCCGCGTGTAGCGGTCGATCATGGTACGGGTCCGGTGTTTGGTCTGCTGCATGATCTGGGAATCGTCGGCTCCGTTGAGTTTGGCGATGGTCACGAACGAGGCCCGATGCGAGTGCGCCGAATACTCGTCGCCAATGTATTCCTTGGTTGTCCTGGCTACCTGTTTATCTGATAGCCGGGCGGTGGTGATCTGCTCCCCTTTTCGTATTCGGACAAACAACGGGCCTATCTGACGATCCAGCAGATTGATATAATCATGCAACGCTCTAACCGGACATGTATCCGGGTCAGGGCTAAAGAATAAGGCTTTTTGCTCCGTTTTACCGTACTGGTTGGTTTTGCTGCCCTGGTAGGTTAGCACGGCACCATCACGGGTAAACTGTACGCCCTCTACGTTAAGAGCGACCAACTCAGATCGGCGAAAGGCACCGGCAAAGCAGACCAGCAGCAACGCCCGGTCACGTACTCCTGACGGTGTCGCTGGAATGTGTCGTACTCTATCTTTATACGCTATAATATCGAAGGCCGCAGCCTGATCCGGTTCGGTCCCAATGCTCCGCTTGATCCCTTCCAACACAATCTTGACGGCCTCATCCCCACCCGGATCAGGCTGCTTGTGTAGCCGGTGCCACTTGCGGATGGTGGCAAGTCGGCGGGAGATAGTAGCCCATTTATGGCGCGTGGCCAGGTCCGACAGATAGGTAGCCAATGTCGCATGGGTTAGCGGCAGCATTGGCAGACTATGTTGGGTCAACCAACTTTCCAAGTGTTCGATGTCGGAGACATAAGCGGTTTGGGAATTGGCTGCACCTTCAATACCTTTTTTAAAGAAGGCGGCCGTTTGCCCAACTAACTCCTCCTTTGTGGGTATAATAGTCAGTTCTTTCGGGCCACGTCCACGAGTGGAAATACGAGTATCGCTCATCTTGGGTCAAAGATAATGATAAACTATTACGTCCAATAAGTAAACATTATCGGACGTAATAATCTGCCTATTGGTAAGCGCGTTCCTTTTTCTTCCCTTCTATTCTTACTGAGTCTGTTCAGTTCTTTGTGATAATTAATTTGCCTTCTCTATCCCTTTCTTCTTATAATTAAAGACGCTTTGCGCTACGTAGGCTTCTGGGTCTTTGTCAGCAAACCCATATTCTGCATATAGGTTAGCCCGAAGAAACGCTTTCAATAGTTCGCCATTTTGGAGAATCGATTTTTTCTGTTGATGCGTGAACGAGGGGTAGTACTGACTCAACTGATTGCCGGCATAGGATATGACTTCGGCAATATCCAACTGCATCAGCTCATCTAAGCGTTGTTTCATCTCTGCTTTCTTGGTCTCTTTCTCTAACTCGTCAGGTGGGGTTTTCGTCTGAATTCTGAATTCGATACCAACCACGGCCCGGCCCTGCATTACGGGTTCATACGTTACTGTCAGATTTGTGTGTTCGTTGATCTGCCGTAGTGACAAATCGATCACGCGCGTTCTGAACGCTGAGTAATTCGCATAGGATTTCTCGTGAGCACCAATAAGCTGCCGGAGTTCAACCAAACCGATACGCCAGATGCCCGTATTCCGAAAACGAGCCAGGTTGGTAAACAACAACTGTGCATATTCGCTACTAAGGATTAGTGCATCTTCATATCCATATTGCGCGTATCCGCTGCCCAGATATAGAAAGACAGGTATGACAGCATGGTACATCGTCAATTCAATTACGCCTTTCTTTGGCCAGTACTCAGCCATCGGGAATACGACTACGTTTGTGTATTTGCCGCTCTCATCCTCCCAATTGATTTTTCGCTTCTGGATCAGTTCAACTACCTTTTTTATGGATGAGTTGGGATGGCCCTTGATAACTTCGGAGTAATGAAACCTGAATTTAAGTTCCTCATAAGGCTTGATCTTCACTTTATCGACAGCTTGAATGTTGCGAATTTCACGCAGGACAAGCCAGTAAAGACGACGCTCGAAGAAACCGAACTCGGTTGTACTGGTTAGCAGTTTTAGTGGTTCCCGAATCAGAATTGTCTTGTTGTTCGGTGTCCGAAGCACGATAGTTTCGGGATTTACCTCAACTGGAGCCGTTATAGTAGTACTCTCGAAAACCAACGATAGCTGGTTATTAGAGAGCTGGAGCGACTGATTGGGATTTGATAGCTTACGCATTGCCTAACAAATTATAGCTGATACAAGATAAAGGGTTTTTTGTTCCTAACAAACGCTTTTTCAGATGTTATAGATAAATGCCTGATTTACAGTATATTTAGTCTAAGGCATTCTTAGCATTATAGGCTAAATCGCTCACTTTCAACTCATTTTCGACTATTATCTGTTAGGGTAAATGTATTGATTGACCTCAGCATCAATACTTATAAACAGAGTTTGTAAGTTATTTCTGTGTTTTGTCTAATTTTTTAGAGTCCTGGTAATGTATAAAGACAGGGACCAATACGAAATAGGTACGCCGTTTTTCGACTATCATCTGTTAGGGTAATGACTATCATCTGTTAGGGTAATGACTATCATCTGTTAGGTTTGCGACTACTATCTGTTAGGCTACGACTATTATTTGTTAGGCTTCTGCTATTATCTGTTAGGCTACGACTATCATCTGTTAGGGATAGTCAAGTTATCCACATACAACTTATTAATTTACAGACCGTTACGGCAGATTTCCACAGTCTACAATATCTTATTATCTAATCTATCATTTTAAAATGATTTTTATAATTTAAAAATAAGTAAGATTATAAGGTCATGTAGGGGTAAAACAGAACTGCCATTACAGAAATAAGGCTGGAAATTGAAAAATCATAAAAATAATTAGCCGAGAAAAATGTTAAGTTTCCCTTAAAGGGAAATATATTTGCATCAAACCTTTTGCTAAACCGACATGGAAGAACAACCCTCACACACTAAACGAAAGCATTACGATTTACATACCTACGCTCGTTTGCTGGCAGAGTTTACGCAACTAATGGAAGAAGTTCCGAAACTAAGGCCAGACCGTGATGCTTGGGATATTGAAGGTGACTGGGCAGCAACCGGTACCATCTTCTTTGTCGATGCCATTCATCAGTCTTTATTTGAGACGATTCGCGGATTTGATTGTCGGACGATCAAGTTAGTCAACTTTGGCCGGCCAGCCGTGCGTATCACATTTTACCGCAAGCACCGGTATTGGTTGCTAAAGGACAAAGATTTACCAATAGACAAGAAGATCGAGCAGATTCAAACTCATATAAATGATCTTATTGTCAAGGCTGATGTTTTAGAATCAAAGCTCGATAAAATGCCTGCTCCTAAACGAGCCGAATCAAAAGGACAGATGGGAGTGTATTGGGAGCAGGTCAATACGTGGCGTGACATCCTGGCCAGCCCGGAGCAATTTGAGATCGCTGTATCCAATTATAGTCGACAACACTTCTACGTCACGGTCAATTATAAGTACCGACTGCCATCGGGTGATTATACAAATGAACAGGAACATTTGCTCAATACACAACGAGACCGATTAGGCAATATCACGCAAGTCCGTTACAATATTCTGTTTGTTGATCCAGTCGAGATTTTTCGTGAACACCCCTACCAGAACCGGGAGGTTGAAGGTTATTTGAACAATTTTTCAATTAAATCGGAAGGTGGTAGGCATACTATTTATGCTCGGCTACGGCCTGAAACTGATGCATTAAATACATTTTTGTAAATTAATTTACTGTGATAACAATTAATTATTATCACAATAAATTAATTTATCAATATTTTGTAATAATAATATCGCTCCAACGAGTTGTATAACAGCTTGATAGCCAGCGTTGTTTTATCTTCCAGTGATGGTTGAACCCTTGTGCTGCAAAACGTACTTTATCGCGTCCCAACCTACTATTGAGTCGTTCAACTGTTGGAAGAAGTTTTAGTAAACGTGGATCTAACTCTCCTTCAAATACGTCGGGGGTTTGGTATGTGTCGGGTTGGAGGGCTGATAAAATCAGACCAACTTTCTGATAAGCGTAGCCGGGCTTGTAGATGCTGTCGAGTGCTTTTATTGCGTAGTGCGATAGTTCAGGTATTAGGTTGGTAGGGACAGGTATGTCAAACGAACGGCTATTGGAGTACTGTCCGACAGCCGTCCGGTACCGATTCGTATGCAGAAAAACGGTCATTGCCCCAGCAGCCAGCCGCCGTTTGCGTAGCTTCTCCGAAGCACGAGCGACATAGTTGGTTAGGGCTTCATACAGTGTTGGCCGGTCGCCGACAAGTTCCCCGAAACTTGGAGCCACGCACACCGACTTACGGGCCAATGGTTGGGTTTCAACCGTCCGACAGACCTCACCCCGGAGTTCATAAACTAACCGAAGACCGTTGATGGTGAAGTGTTTTTGTATCCACACATCGTGGCATTTGCTAAATTCGAGGGCGGTTTTGATGCCATTCTGTTTTAAAAAACGGGCGTAGCGTCGCCCAATTCCCCACAATTCGTCAACCGGCAGTTGCTTCAGTGCCTGACGGATCTGCTCAGGCGTTGAGAGCATACATACTCCATTTACGTCAGGTTGCCTTTTTGCATACCAGTTGGCCACCTTCGCCAATGTTTTCGTCGGTGCGATGCCGATGCTGATCGGGATGCGCGTCCATTGCATTACTGTCGAGCGTAGGTTGTGGGCAAAGGCCGTCAGATTGGGGTAAATGGATTCATAACCATTTAGGTCGAGGAATGCTTCGTCGATGCTATATACCTCAACATCTTCGACAAAACGCCCGAAGATGGCCATAACCCGTGCGCTCATGGAACCGTACAGCATGTAGTTCGAGGAAAAAACGTGGATGCCGTGCTCCTGCCGTAACTTTTCAATCTCGAAAAATGGCTGACCCATACCCACGTTCAATTTTTTCACTTCGTTGCTTCTCGCCACAATCGAACCATCATTATTTGACAGCACGACGACGGGTTGGCCGTTTAGCGACGGATTGAAACTACGTTCGCAGGACACGTAGAAATTATTGCAATCGGCTAAGGCTATCATTGGGTTAATTGAATAGATATACGGTCCTGCTACGTCCTAATGAAAGCGATTAGAAAGTCTTCCCCTATTTGGGGTTCTTTCAGCATCTAGACAAAGAATTACGCTAAGAAAATTCGATGTTAAGTTCTGCTGATTTTCAACTGTTTACAAAAACGAACGTTTTCTGGTACAGTTTGGAAAGGGGTTCTTCTTCCAACGGGGCATTTCTACACGTTAAGCAACTAAGGTCTTAGTTTTAAGCCTGATTTTCTGTACATAATTGTAAACTGTGCCATAGGCCACCCCAATCTGTTTGCTAATTTGATTCATCGATACGCCTTGGCTGTACAACCTCGCAATCTCGGTCTGTTTTGATTCAACTAATGGGGGACGCGCGATGTGTTTGCCCTGAGCTTTAGCACGAGCCATACCTGCTCGAACCCGCTCACTGATCAGCGAACTCTCGAACTGGGCCAGTGAAGCCATTACATGAAAGATCAACTCGCCCGTCGGTGTAGTGGTGTCGATATTCTCCTGATACGAGATAAAATCCACCCCCAGACTCTGGAACTCTTTCAGGGCATTAACCAGTGCCTGGGTCGAACGGGCGAAGCGATCATAGCGCCAGACCAACACCACATCGATCTGCCGCTTGCGAGCGGCCCCAATCATATTCCGGTACTGCGTTCGCTCCTCGGTTGTCCCTGAAGCCGTATCGACATATTCGGCGGCCAGAACAAAACCGCGACGATCCGCATACGCCCGCAAAGGCCGAAGCTGGGTTTCGGGGTCTTGTCCTTTATCCAGCGTGGACACGCGGGCGTATAGGGCTACCCGTTTGGGTTTGTCTGGTGATTTTTTGGCCATCTTGACTTATCAAAAAGGAGTTCCTTTTTGATAAGCAATTAAATGAAAAAACAGAACAATCGGGCCAAACGGGTAGCACTATATGCCAGAGTATCTACTCTGGATAAAGGGCAGGATCCACAGACCCAGCTGGACCAGTTACGGGACTACGCCCAAAGACGAAACTTTGAAGTCATGGGAGAATTTATAGACTACGCTTCCGGAACAACCCAAGACAGGGTCCAGTATAAATTGATGATGGAAGCGGCCAGAAAGAGAAAGCTGGATGTAGTCCTGGTTTGGCGGTATGACCGCTTTGCCCGCTCAACCCAGGCACTGGTCAATGCCATGAAGGAATTTCAGAGTATGGGAATAGATTTTATCTCCTATCAGGAAAATATTGATACCACCACGCCGACTGGTGAGCTGATATTTCATGTGATGGCTTCTCTGGCCCAATTTGAGAGCTCACTGATC
>NZ_CAMFHL010000246.1 GCF_945952095.1 uncultured Arsenicibacter sp.
CCCTGATTGTAACAGAAGACACCGAACTGATGGTGTTTTTGTTGGCTAAACTTCCGCATAAAAACCGCAATAATATCAAATCAATCCTGCGCGACCGGCAAGTCTGGATCAACGATCAGGCCGTTACGCAGTATAATTACCCGCTTAAGGCCAACCAGGAAGTCATCGTGCGCTGGACCAAACTGGGGCCCGAACGCAAGTACCCCGGTCTGACGATCATCTTCGAAGATGAACACCTGATTATCATCAATAAAAACGAAGGCATCCTGTCAATGGCCACTAACAAAGGTGCCGAACGGACGGCCTACAGCATTCTGTACGACCACGTTAAACGCGATAACCCGTCGAACAAAATCTTCATCATCCACCGGCTAGACCGCGAAACCTCGGGGCTGATGATGTTTGCCAAAAGTGAGCGGGTCCAGCAACTGGTGCAGGAAACGTGGGGGCCAACTACCAAGGAACGGATTTACCTGGCTGCCATTGAGGGCACACTCGATCCGCCGAATGGGACGCACATTTCCTACCTGCACGAAAGCAAGGCCTTGATTGTTTACTCGCACAAAAACCCGGAACACGGGCAGGAAGCCATTACGCACTACGAGACGGTTAAGTCGAACAGCAGCTACTCGATGCTGAAGGTGACGCTGGAAACCGGCCGTAAAAACCAGATCCGTGTGCATATGCAGGACCTGGGCCACCCGATTGTCGGTGACCGGAAATACGGCGCGTCGGCCGACCCGATCGGCCGGCTTGGGCTGCATGCCTGGTCGCTGTCGTTTGTGCACCCGATTACCGGTCAGCGCCTCCGCTTCGAAACCCCGGTTCCACGGCGGTTTATGGCCTTGTTTTAACGGCTAACCCGATATTCATTACCCTATCTGCATGAACAAACTCTGTACTGTACTGCTCACCGGCAGCCTGCTGGCGACGGGCTCCGTAATGGCCCAGAAAAAGGAAACCTGGGACGTGACTAAACCCCACGGCCCGTCCAGAGACGTGTCGTTCACGACCAGCGAAGGCACCTGGATGAACCTCGACATCAGCCCCGACGGCAAGGAAATTGTCTTCGACATGCTGGGCGATCTCTATACGCTGCCTATCGCCGGTGGCGAAGCTAAACTGCTGTCGGGTGGGCTGGCCCTTGAGGTGCAGCCGCGCTACAGCCCCGACGGCAAACGCATTTCGTTTACCAGCGACCGGGGCGGCGGGGATAACATCTGGACCATCAACCGCGACGGCTCGGGACTCCGGCAAATTACCAACGAAGATTTCCGGCTGCTGAACAATGCGGTCTGGACACCCGACGGCCAGTACATCATTGCCCGGAAGCACTTCACGGCTTCCCGCTCGCTGGGTGCCGGCGAGATGTGGATGTACCACAGCAGCGGCATTTCTTCAGGCATTCAGCTGACGAAGCGCAAAAACGACCAGCAGGATGCGGGTGAACCCTGTGTGTCGCCCGACGGCCGGTATGTCTATTACAGCGAAGATGTGAGTCCGGGACCGATTTTTCAGTACAACAAGGACCCGAACGGACAGATTTATGCCATCCGCCGGTTCGACCGGCAAACCGGCGAGACCAAAAACATCGTGACCGGTCCGGGCGGGGCGGTCCGGCCGCAGATTTCGCCCGATGGCCGGCAGCTGGCGTTTGTGCGGCGTGTGCGGACCAAATCGGTTCTGTTTATCCATGACCTGAAAACAGGCGAGGAGTTTCCGGTCTTCGATCAGCTGAACAAGGATCAGCAGGAGGCATGGGCCATCATGGGTCTGTATACGAACTACAACTGGACACCAGACGGCAAAGACATCATCATCTGGGCCAAAGGCAAGTTTTTCCGCGTGAATGTGGCGACCACAAAAGCCACCGAAATTCCGTTTACAGTCAATGCCAAACTGACCGTTCAGGAAGCGGTCCGGTTCCCGCAGACGGTGTTTTCGCCGACCTTCGAGTCGAAAATGATCCGGCACACACGCACCTCGCCCGACGAAAAATTCATTGTTTTTCACGCGGCCGGTTTTCTCTACCGCAAAACACTCCCCAACGGCAAACCGGAACGCCTCACCACAGACACCGGCGTTTTTGAGTACGAGCCTACGTTCAGCCCTGACGGGAAGTTTATTCTGTACACGACCTGGAGTGATTCGCTGACGGGCAGCATCCGGAAATATACGCTCGCCACGCGCAAAAGTGAGGTCCTGACCAAAGAAAAGGGCTTTTACCACGCACCGGCCATTTCGCCGGACGGGACGCAGCTGATCTACCGCAAAAGCAGCGGCAACAATTTCATGGGCTATGCTTACGGCAAAGAGCCGGGGCTGTACCTGATGCCAATCAGCGGGGGCACACCCCGCCTGCTGCGAGAAGGCGGTGATGACCCGATGTTCAACAAGGCCGGTGACCGGATTTTCTTCGTGGAAGGCGGTGCGGCCAACGCCCTCAAAAGCGTCAGCCTGAACAACACCGACGAGCAAACGCATTTTACGTCGCAGTACGCGACCAAATTTGTACCGAGTCCGGACGGCCGCTGGATTGCCTTTCAGGAGTTGTTTCAGCTCTACATTGCGCCGTTCCCGGCAGCCGGAAAAGGCATTGATCTGTCGGGCGGCACGCGGTCGTTTCCGGTCTACAAGGTGACCCGCGACGCCGGTGATTACCTGCATTGGTCGACCGACAGCCAGAAACTGCACTGGACCATCGGACCGGAGTATTTTACCCGCAGCGTGCAGCAGAGTTTTGCCTTTGTGGAAGGCGCTCCCGACAAGCTCCCGCCCATCGACTCGACCGGCATCCAGATTGGCCTGACCCTGACGGCCGATGTACCAAAAGGTATTGTTGCCTTTAAAAACGGGACGATCCTGACCATGAAGGACGACGCACAGGGACAACCGCTGGTTATCGAAAACGGAACGGTTGTGGTGCAGGACAACAAGATTCTGGCCGTTGGCCCGGCGTCGCAGGTGACGATTCCGGCCGGTGCCCGTGAAATTGACGCAACCGGCAAAACCATCATGCCCGGCCTGATCGACTCACACGCCCACATCGGCACCGGCAACGATAAGTCACCGCAACAGCAGTGGTCGTATTTTGCCAACCTTGCCTACGGGGTCACGACGGTACACGACCCGTCGTCGAATACCGAGATGGTGTTCAGTCAGTCGGAAATGGTAAAGGCCGGCCGGATGGTTGGCCCGCGCATCTACTCGACCGGTACGATCCTCTACGGGGCCGACGGCGATTTTAAAGCCATCATCAACAGCCTCGACGACGCCAAATCGCACCTGCGCCGGTTGAAAGCCGTGGGGGCGTTCTCGGTAAAAAGCTACAACCAGCCCCGCCGGAACCAGCGTCAGCAGGTGATTCAGGCCGCCCGCGACCTACAAATGATGGTAGTGCCGGAAGGCGGTTCGTTCTTCAACCACAACATGACAATGATCATGGACGGCCACACGACGGTGGAGCACAATATCCCCGTTGATCCGGTCTACAAAGACGTGGTGCAACTCTGGAGTAACAGCAAAACCGGCTACACCCCTACCCTGATCGTGAGCTTCGGCAGCGTCTCGGGCGAATATTACTGGTATCAGAAAACCAACGTCTGGGAGCAGGAGCGGTTACTGCGGTTTACGCCGCGCGCGGTTATTGACAGCCGGTCGCGCCGCCGTCAGATGCTGCCCGACGACGATTTTGGCCACATCGGTAACTCGCAGACGGCCAAAAAACTGGCAGATGCGGGTGTGAGTGTTCATCTGGGTGCCCACGGTCAGTTGCAGGGCCTCGGTGCGCACTGGGAACTCTGGATGCTTGGTCAGGGCGGTATCTCAAACATGCAGGCGCTGAAGCAGGCAACCATCGGTCCGGCCCGTAACCTGGGACTGGACAAGGAAGTCGGTTCGCTTGAAGCGGGGAAACTGGCCGACATTCTGGTTCTCGACAAGAGTCCGCTACAGGACCTGCGCAACAGCGAAACAATCCGGTATGTGATGGCCAACGGACACTTATACGATGCCGCCACGATGAACGAAACCGGCGTCGTCAGCCGTCCGCGGGCGAAGTTCTTCTGGGAAACCAACCGCTACAACGACGCCTTCGAATGGCACGCCGAAACCCGCAGCTTCGGCAATGTCCACTGCATTTGCCAGGGGCAACATTAATTTTTTTGTTGCTGTTAGTTCTGAGGGTTACTGATGGTTGCTGGTAGTTCTGATGGTTGCTGATGGTTAATTTCATTCCGGAGTTGTAAAAACCAACTAATCATCAGCGATTCAGAATAGTAAGACTATCACCCAAAGTGGTGGCACGACTGGGCGTCTAGTCGTGCCACCACTATACAAACAAAAACAACAACCAGCAACTATCAGAACAATCAGCAACCACCAGAAACAAAAAAATAACCACCAGAAACAGAAACAACAAGAATAAAAAACTATGAGCATAGCCATCAACCGTCTCCAGCACATCGGTCTGCCTGTTACCGACATTACCGTTTCTGAAGCCTTCTATCAGCGGCTGGATTTTGAACCTGTCATGCGGTCAACCTTCATGCACGAAGGCGCCGAGGGTAAGGTGTCGATGATGAAGCGCGGCGAGATGATCATGGAACTCTACCAGATGCCCGAGCCGGAACTGAGCCGCGTCCGGCAGCGCACCGACGGTCGCATCGACCACATTGCGTTTGATGTCGATGACGTTGACGAGACCTTCGCCCAACTGAAACAGGAGGGTTTTGACGTCATTGAAGAGGCGCCGGTATTTCTTAATTTCTGGCAGAAAGGCTGCAAGTACTGCTACATCCTCGGCCCTGACGGCGAGCGGCTGGAGTTCTGTCAGATTTTGTAACACGGAATAGCATTCCGTGCTTCAGCTACCGCAGCCGCGCTATGCCAGCGCGTACGGCGTCAAACCAGAACGGTGTATCGAGGAGTTCTTCGATCAGGACCGGCGCGGGGGGCGGTACGGCATGCGGCTGGAGGACTTTTGCTAAAAACTGAGTACTGTGCCAGCTGTCAAACTTGTAGCCAACCCCATTAAAGACACCAACCTCCTCAAACCCAAACGCCTTGTGCAGTGCCACGCTGGCATCGTTCGGCAAGGTAATCGCAGCATACACGTTGACAGCTCCCTGATGGTGAAGTAAGGCCAGTAACGTGGTATACAGGCCCGATGCGACACCCCGCCGGTGGGCATTCGGATGGATGTATACCGTCGTTTCTACCGACCACCCGTAAGCGGCCCGGTCACGGAATTTTGTGGCATAGGCATAGCCGGCAATTTCGCCGTCCAGCTCGCAAACCAGAAACGGATAACGGTCACTAATCGCCCGGATGCGCTCCGAAAACGCAGCCAGCGAGGGCACGTCATACTCAAACGTAATAGCCGTACCGGTGATATACGGTTCGTAAATCGCCAGTACGGATGCATAGTCAGACGGGGTAACAAATCGGATATAGGCTTCCATGCCTACAAGTTAATCAATCCGTCCTTTAAATGGCCAGCCATTTTTTTTCTGAATTTCTCCACCTTCGGTACCGAGATTTTCTGGATGTAATACTCGTCGGGGTGCTGTTTCAGGTAATTCTGATGGTATTTTTCGGCAGGATAAAACGCCTTGAACGGCACCACTTCGGTCACGATCGGGCCGGTATGATGGCCGGATGCGTTTTCGCGTTTGATCACGGCATCAATCGTTGCCTTTTCGGCGGCGTTGCGGTAAAACACAATCGAACGATAATCGCGCCCGATGTCAGGTCCCTGCCGGTTTTTGGTTGTCGGATCATGACCGGTAAAAAAGCCCTCCAGCAGTTTTTCAAAGGAAATCACCTTTGGGTCATAGTACACCTGTACCGTTTCGGCATGGCCGGTCTGATCGGTCCCCACCTGCTCATAGGTCGGGAATTCAACATCACCGCCGGCATAGCCCGCCACCGTGGTGCGGACACCTTTCACTTCGTTAAACTCTTCCTGAATCGCCCAGAAGCAACCGCCCCCGAACGTGGCCACCGCTTCGCCGGGACGCGCTTTGGGCAGCTGGGCGAGCGCCGTGTCTTTGATTTGATTGGAGGAGTCGGCGGTCTGACAGCCCGTTCCGCCCGTGAGCCATAACGCGGCCAGACTCCATAGCATTATTATCCGTTTCATGCCTGATTGCTAACGTTTGTTTACCTCTCCTATAAACACCGGGAAACCGGAAATGATTTATGCAATCCGGCCCGTTTTTCGACCATTCGCCTAATCCGGATACCATTCATATAAACTTTCTTCCACTACTTGGCATTGCCTAGTACCTTTGAATCAACAACAGCAACAAATGCTAAGAACAAGAAAGAAACATTAATCTGAACTTTAAACAACATACAGTCATGGAACCTAAAAAATTGCAACGGATCACGTCAGAAAAGGTCATTGGTGGTGTAGCCGCCGGTTTAGCCGATTATTTCGGTATCGACAAAGTGATCGTTCGGGTATTGTTTGTCCTGGGCGTCTTCGCTCCGATTCCGTTCCCGTTCATTCTGAGCTATATCGTTCTGTGGATTGCGATGCCAAAGGCTCCCCTTTTCCTCCAGTCCCCAACGCATGATCAGCATTATTCGGTAGGCTAACCGGCCGGATAATCCCATAAAACAAGGCAGCGCTCTCCGGAACGCTGCCTCTTGTTTTTTATACTAACCCGACAACACGCCTGCTCATTTCCAGATTGATTTTGCCGGGTAAAACGTCAGGTCTTTAACCTCAATCCGGTTACCCCAGAACATCAGTCCATTCTTACTGGCCGGATTCGGCTTCCGTTCCAGTGAATACGAGAAGCTGCCGCCATTGACGAACACTTCCACCGAGGTACGGTCAACGTAAATATCCGCTGTGATCTCCATACTCGTCATGTCTTCGGGCGAGTAGAACGCACCGTTCAGCAGATTGTGGTTCAGATCGTAATCGAGGATTTTCTGCCCGAACAGCGAAAGGCCGGCACTCGTGGCATGCGACAGTTTCAGGGTAGTCCGCAACCGGAACTGATCCAGCGACCCGACTGATTTCAGTTTCTCATTTGCTTCCGCCTCACTCAGTGCTGCCCATTGGCCGGCCGGCGAAAACAGCTGCTCTACCTCCCTGACCGGCACACTTACCAGACGCGGACCGCTTTTAGTGGTCTTAAGCTGCAATTCGGTCGGCAGGAGCATCATGCCATTGAACGGCATGCCGGGCTGCTGAACCCTTCCCCAGCCAATCTGAATGCGCCGCGGATCGCTGCCGGGCATGTTAGTGAAGGTCTGCGCGGCGTAAATTGTCCCGTTTGTGTAAGCGTGTTTGCCGGATTCGGGGGTAAATTTCTTTCCGTCAAAGCTCCCGATCATGTAGGTGGCCGACGCGCCGTACATCACCCATTTTGTTTTTCGCTTGTCACCGTCAACCGGCAGTTCAAACAAATCCGGGCATTCCCAGAAACCGGTTGTGTGGCTCTCGTACTGCCACTGTTTCAGGTTTTTCGAGGTATAAATGGAATGGCCGTCGCGTTCATTCAGCACCATGACCCAATGCTTGCCGGGCGCATACCAGAATACGCGGGGATCACGGGTATCCTTGCTGCTCCATTTTGCTTTTGAGTCGATCACGGGGTTTTGATCGTATTTTGTCCATGTCCGGCCTTTGTCCAGACTATAGGCAAGGCACTGCACTTCCTTTTCCGGATTATCGACGGTATACAGCGCAATCATCGCCGGTACGTTCCCCTTGTTGAAGCCCGCCGTATTGTCATAGTCAATCACAGTTGACCCCGAGAACATCGTCCCCAGCCGGTCGGGCAGCAGCGCGGTTTGCAGCTCCTGCCAGTGAATCATGTCTTTGCTCACGGCATGGCCCCACGACATATTTTCCCATTCGCGTTCGAAGGGGTTATGCTGGTAAAATAAGTGGTATTCGCCGTCGTAGAAGATCATGCCGTTGGGGTCGTTGATCCAGCCACGGCGGGTAGTAAAGTGGTATTGCGGCCGGTTTTTCTCGGTATACAATGAGTCCTGGCCCGCAAACCGGTCATCCTGATAAATCGTTTCGAGGCCATCGGCTTTACCGTCGTAGCGGATGGTGATGGTCTTGCCCATCGCGCCGGCCATGTCGCAGAATACCCAGTAGTCGGGCTTACCGGCAGCCAGCCGGATTTTAAACGAGCGATCGCCGTCGGGCATGGTCAACTGCATGGTCCCTCTGTCCTGCGCCTGTGCGACCGGCAGGTTCAGGTATCGTTTGGTAATGGTCAGTGTGCGGGTCTGAGCCAGCAGCGGTTGTGCTACGCCTGACAGCAGACAGGTGAAGGCCAGCAGGGTACGGGTCAGGGGTGTTTTCATAGGTCGGAAAACGGTTATCGGGGGAATGGTTATCCCGCTACAAGTTAACGTTCTTCCGATTCACTACGCAGCTTTTTTCACCATAATCCGCATCCGGTACGCATTCATGGCCGTTACGCCCAGTTTGTCCAGCAGCCGGTAGTTGACCACCAGCCCGACGGCCGCACCGATTCCGGGAATAAGCTGTGCCATTTTAGCCAGATCAATATAATCGCGGTACTCCTCCTGAAAGGTCTGCCAGTCGAACTGATGGATGTCGTCGGGCAGCGACTGGCTGTAGGTATCCCATTGCTGCATGCGCCGGAACACCTCCAGCCGGTGATCGGGGCTGGAAAAGGCCAGCTGGAAAATATGCATAATGTACAGGCGCTCGCGGTAATCGTTGCCCGAAAAGCCGTACAGGGCCGCAATTTCGAACAGCAGCTTCACTTTCAGGGTCAGTAACAACGGAAAATCCGCAAGCCCGAGCAGAATGCCGCCCGCGCCGGTGATTCCGCCTTCGGCCGCACCGGTTGTTTTATAAAACTCAATCCGCGTTTTCACGACGGCCTCCCGCTCCTGCAACGATGTCCCGACCGTAGGCTGACGTGTCAGTTTATCGGCCCCAAACAGCACTACCCGCGTCATTTGTTTGATGACGGTGGTAATAACCGTCCTGACTTTTTGGGGAATAAACCGGTTCATCCGTCGCTGAAGCCCTTTGGCGAGCCGGTCGAAGGTGGTGGGTGGTTTCTGCATCTGCTGCTGCCAGCGCTGCAATTCATTGAGTACGTGTTGTTCGTAAGGTGACATACGTCTGTGTAACAATTGAACAATACGGGTAGTTTCGGTATTATGTATCTTCGCCTTTTAATATTCGCTCAATCACTCAATCACTCAATCACTCAATCACTCAATCACTCACTGACTATGAGTCAATATACGCCCGTTCCGGAGCGCTATCAGCAGATGCGTTACCGGCGCAGTGGCCGCAGCGGCCTTAAATTACCGGAAATATCCTTAGGGCTCTGGCACAATTTCGGAGATGTAGACCGGTACGAAAACAGCCGCGCAGTCTTGCGGCTCGCCTTTGACCGCGGCATTACCCATTTTGATCTAGCCAACAACTACGGCCCGCCACCGGGCTCCGCCGAAGAAACGTTCGGACGGATGATGCAGACCGATTTCCGGCCGTTCCGCGACGAAATGGTCATTTCGACCAAAGCCGGTTACCTGATGTGGGACGGCCCCTACGGCGAATGGGGTTCGCGGAAATACCTGATCTCAAGCCTTGACCAAAGCCTGAAGCGGATGAAGCTCGATTATGTCGACATTTTCTACTCGCACCGCCCCGATCCGGAAACGCCCATCGAAGAAACAATGATGGCGCTTGATCAGGTGGTTCGTCAGGGAAAAGCGCTGTATGCCGGTATTTCCAATTATCAGCCAAAGGAGGCCGCCGAAGCTATCCGGGTTCTCCGCGAGCTGGGTACTCCCTGCCTGATTCACCAGCCACGGTACTCAATGCTGGACCGCTGGGTGGAAGACGGGTTGCTGGATTTGCTGGGTCAGGAAGGCGTTGGCTGTATTCCGTTCTCACCGCTGGCGCAGGGGCTGCTGACCAACCGCTACCTCGACGGTGTACCGGCCGACTCACGGGCCGCACGGACGAGCGGATCGCTACCCACCCGCCTCACCGACGAAACGCTGGCTAAGGTACGGGCGCTGAACGGCATTGCGCAGGAACGCGGACAATCTCTGGCCCAAATGGCCCTTGCCTGGTTGCTCAAAGACCCGCGCATTACCTCGGTGCTTATCGGAGCCAGTCGCCCCGAACAACTGGCCGATTCGTTACAGGCCCTGGACAACATCCGGTTCACCGACGACGAATTAACCCGCATCGAATCAATCCTGTAGGGGTCAGCCCATGTGCTGACCCAACTGAAAAGCCCGTGTACTGACCCAATAAAATAGCCCGTGTGCTGACCCGTTCATTATTTCGTATACAACCACGCCCACCAGATCAGTAACCCCTGTAGCGGCAGCCGCGCCCACAGCGCCCAAGCCGGAAACTGATGAAACTTACCGGACGTGGCCATGTACAGATTGGCCGGAAACACGGCCACAAGCAAGGCAATAAGGCCCCAGGCAGCCAGGTGTCGGGTTGCCGGAAACAGCAACCCGACACCTACCACCACCTCAGCCACCCCGCTCAGCAGCACCATAGCATACGGAGCAGGTATATAAGGCGGCATAATAGCCATGTACATCCGTGGCTTCACAAAATGCAGGATGCCCGCCAGGATGTAGGCAACCGCCATGAGGTATACAAGCATAACCGTCAGTTAAAGGATACTCGTCAGCAACATTGGCACACCATCGTCCAGCCCATGATCGCTGATCCGGATTTTTTCAATTTCGCGGATCACGTCAATAATTCCCTTGAGCGGAATCTTCACCCAGGCCGGCCGGTAACTGATCTCATAACCAAGCTCGTAAACAGCTTTTTCCAGCAGGTAGACCAGCAACAGGAAGTTGATTTCGTTGTTGTTCCGGAACAGCGGGTGCGGCATGCCGATGCGGTCGAGGTAAGCGTCCTGGTAGGTCTCACGAATAAGCCGGAACCACCGGTCCGACACCCGTTGCAGGTGATCCGGTGCCAGGCTTTCGGTTTCGGCCGAGTAGTAGATTTTAGCGCAGACCGCATAGTGATATGACCGGATCATACCCGCCACATCCTTCAGCGGCGAGTGCTTGATTTTGCGGTCGGCAATACTGCTTTCGGGTTCGCCTTCAAAGTCGATAATAATAAAATCATCGCGGGTAGCGAGTACCTGTCCGAGGTGATAATCGCCGTGAATCCGGATACGAAGCGACTCCAGCGGCCGTGTCCGGAACTCTTCCACAAAGGCTTCGATCATCTCCCGG
>NZ_CAMFHL010000247.1 GCF_945952095.1 uncultured Arsenicibacter sp.
GAAAAGGAGTGATTCACCCATTGCTTCCAGAATAGCTGGTAATCCTGCCGGTGCAACACTCCTTCCCAGCGGGTGTCGTTCAGTTCGGGCAGGGTTTTGCCGGTAAAGTCGATCAGCCAGCGGTTGGCATACAGCAGTTCGCCTTTCGGGTTAAACGAAAAAATCATCATCGGCAGCGAATCGGTCAGGGTGCGGTACTGGTTTTCGCTGACCCGCAGCCGGTCGGCCATCTCCTGAAGCTGAATGTTTTTGCGTTTAATCTCGTCGTAGGGCGACAGCGGCGGATCGTCGTGAAAGGCGCTTGTCCACAGCTTCAGTGTACTGTTGCTGACCGGCAGCGTAGCCGGCAGTTTATAGTGAATCGTAATATCTGTGCCGGTGGCCGTTTGCGATACCTGTAGTTTGGTTACCAGCCTTCGGGCATACCTTACCGCTTCTGCACCGGTATTCAGGTCATGGGAATGACCGGCCAGACCGCTGATATGTGCTACCAGAAACCAGATCTGACCGGTATTCCGGTCGGCGGCAAGGGTGAGGCTGGCCCCTTCGCCGAGCTCAATCGCAAGGCGGGCAATTTCTGAAACCGCGGTAGCAAACGTGGTTTGGGCCGACAGCGACAAACCGGCCAGCTCCGCGAGTTTCATGGTTCGCTTGTGCGCCAGAATCAGGTCCAACTCATTGTCGAGAGCGACAGACGTAATTGTGTGCATGCGGTTAGGTTGTTTGAACGATGAGCACCGAAGTGTCATCTGTTTTACGCGAAAAATCCTTGTGCAACGCTGCCGCCAGTACCGCCGGATCGTGGCTCCGGACAGCGACAAACCGGTTCGTGTCCCAGCGCGATTTCAGGCCGTCAGACGCCATAATCAGGGTCTGCCCGCGTAGATAGGGCGCTACCTGCTCATTCATGGTCCGTGGCAGATTGCCGCCCAGAATGCCGTTGTACGACATAAACGTTTTCGGTATATCCTGAAGGTTCAGGTTACACAGGCGGGTGGTGATGTTGCCGATGCCGCAGAACTTCCACTGGCCGGCCTGCATATCCAATATACCGACTGTGCCCACCAGCCCCCGCGTTTTCAGTACCGCCTGATGAATTTCCCGCAGGATTGTAACCGGGCTTGTGCTGGCAGATGCAGTAAATGTTCTGATCGCCAGTTGGGTAGCCGCTTCTGCCTCGGGGCCGTGTCCTAAACCGTCTGCCAGAAAAATATGCAGCTGGTTGGCCGCATACTTTACGGCATAACCGTCTCCGCAGACCTTTTCGCCGGTTTTCGGCAGCAGCAGCGTACCGATGCGGGCGGGTTTGCCCTGCGGCGGATGAATGCCGGGGAGGTAGATCCGCGACAGTGCCACCGTGCCCCAGTTCGGCAGCGTATAGAGATCAAAAAAATCAGAAAGCCGCCGGATCGAGCCCAGACCATGCCCCAGCGTATTGGTGGTTGACATACCGTCTTCCATCATACGGGTCGGGTTACTCATGCCCGGGCCGTTGTCGATGCTGAGCAGTTCGAGGCCGTAAACCGTGGTATCGCCCAGTGGCCGGACCAGGATTTCGCCCCCGCCGGCATGTTTAATAAGATTAGATGACAGCTCGGCGACGATCAGGTCGATTTCGGCGAGGCGCTGCCCCGAAAAACCGGTCTGAACGGCCAGCTGATGAATATCGCGCTTTAAAAATGCCAGATAACTCCGGTCAGTGGCATTGTAAGCGTGTTGAATTGACTTATCCATTTTTCCATTTTACAATGGTTACAGTTGTGCCAACTCCCACTGTACTTTTAATATCAAATTCGCTGACGAGCCGTTTGGTGCCCGGCAGCCCCAGTCCCAGACTCCGGCCGGTTGAAAAGCCATCCTGCATAGCCTGCTTAATATCGGGTATGCCCGGTCCCTGGTCTTTAAACGTCAGCCGGATGCCGTTTTCGCGGCCCCGGGTGATGACTTCGATCAGAACATCGCCGCCGTTGGCATACCGCAGCATGTTCCGGACCAGTTCGCTGGCCGCCGTTATCAGCTTTGTCTGGTTGACAACCCCCATGCCGATCCGGACGGCAAACTCCTTCACACGGTTGCGGAACAGAATCACATCCTGTTCGCGCTGTATCGAATACGCATCTTTATTCAGGACTACCAGCATCGTCGTCCCCGTGTGGCGCATCCTCTTCGCTGTCTGCCACCCGAATCCGTGATTGGAGCAACTGCATGCCTTTTTCTACGTTAAGTGCCGTCTGAACGCCCGGCAGCGTGAGTCCCAGTTCGATGAGGGTGATGGCTACCGCCGGCTGCATACCCACCACCACCGTATGGGCATCCAGCAGGCGGGCCATACTGGCGATGTTGCCGATGATGCGCCCCATGAACGAGTCGACGATGGATACCGCTGAAATATCAATCAGGACGCCCTGCGCACCGCTTTTGCTGATGGCCTGGACCAGGTCAGATTCAAGCATCAGGGCCAGCCGGTCGTAGAGGTCTACCTGAATGGTCACCAGCAAAAAGGGACCCATTCGTAAGATCGGAATACGTTCCATGCGGTATTAAATCATAAACGGTTTTGGTGGCTGCGTTTTCCGGACTTCCAGCTTTAACATGCCAAAGGCGTGTTTGAGTGCGCTGGCTAACGTAGCTTTCGTAACAACCTGCGACAGATCGATTCCCAGCTGTACGACCGTCTGCGCAATCTCGGGCCGGATGCCGCTGATGATGCACTCGGCGCCCATCAGGCGGGTAGCGCTGACGGTTTTGATCAGGTGCTGCGCCACCAGTGAATCGACCGCCGGGACGCCGGAAATGTCCAGAATGGCGATTTCGCTGCCGGTATCGACAATGGATTGCAGCAGGTTTTCCATTACGGTCTGTGTGCGGGCGCTGTCCAGCGTTCCGATCAGCGGCATGGCCAGAATCTGATCCCAGACGCGGATAACCGGGGTCGAGATCTCCGAAATCTCGTCGGTTTGCCGCAGAATAACGTCCTCACGGCCTTTGATAAACGTTTCAAAGGTATTTGTGCTGAGTTCATCGAAGAGACGGTTCAGCGCCCGCGTCGACTCATAGAGCGCCGCAATGTCCGATCCTGCTGATTCTTCCTGAACGTCCAGTATCGCATTTTTCAGGCTGAGTACATAGAAACTGGTTTCACGGGGCGAAAAACCATGCCGGGCGCGCGAAATAGAGATCCCTGCCAGGTATTCCTGGATCGGTTCCAGGGCGTACGGGTCGAGCTGAATAGTCTGTTCGTTCAGATTATCGACAACCAGATTCACGATGCCTTCAGATTGCTCCCGCAATTCATCATTCGAAATCAGGTCATCACGTAAAGACTCAAGAGTAAGCTGGTGTTGAATCCAGCGTTAAAGGATCTGTTGCTCTTTACTGCGCAACAAATCCAGCATATCATGTTGAATATCTAGTAGACATGAATGAATGAGGTCAGGACAGCCATACGATCTTTACATATGGCGTTAACTTGCTTTAACGTGCTGAAAATAGATGTTGTTTTCTTGATTAGAAAAATATCTTTGAAATTTCTATCAACAGGTTCAGGGTTAAATATATGTTACTTTTTTGTTTGTGTTTGCTTACAAAAAACAAAATCCCTACCCGCATGTCAGTGCAGGCAGGGATTTTATAGCGCTGAATCAGGATCGGAACCAGTTACCACATGGCCGGATAATGCACTGAAAGCATTTACCGCACATTATCCGGTCAGGCAGTTAAAAAATATAATTTGTCGACAGGAACTCTGATTTGTGTTCGCCGACGATTTCGTTCAGAATTTCCTTGTTGGCCGCCGTGTCTTTGGTCGCAACAACCGTCCGGATTGAGAACGAACGCAGGGCATCTTCCACCGACAGTGTTCCCTCGGCCGAATCTTTGCGGCCCGTGAACGGGAAGGTGTCCGGTCCGCGCTGACACTGTGCATTCAGGTTTACCCGGCTTACCTGATTCACCAGCGGGTCGATCAGGTGGGCCAGCTGATCGGGATCCGTGCCGAACAGCGACACCTGCTGCCCGTGATCCGACGAAATGATGTACTCAATCGGCTCCTCAATCGAGTCGAACGGTACCACCGGAATTACCGGACCGAACTGCTCTTCGCGGTACAGTTTCATGCCTTCCGCAACCGGATAGACAACGGCCGGGAAGAACAGCGACTCCACATACGTACCGCCGCCTTCATTGATCACCGATGCGCCTTTGGCTTCGGCATCGCGGATGCATTCGGTCAGATACGCCGGCTTCTGCGGCTCCGGCAACGGGGTAATCTGTGATCCTTTCTGCCACGGCATGCCCGGTTGCAGCTTGTTCACCTCTTCGGCCAGCCGCTTCAGGAACTGATCGGCGATAGAGCGGTGTACCCACACAATCTTGATCGCCGTGCAACGCTGACCATTAAACGACAGCGTACCGAGCATACATTCTTTCAGGGCCAGTTCGAGGTCGGCGTTTTCCAGAATGATCGCGGCGTTTTTGGCATCCAGTCCCAGCACCGCTTTCAGGCGGTTTACTTTCGGGTGCATTTTCTTCAGCTGATCGGCCACACGGCTCGACCCGATCAGGGTCAGCACGTTGATTTTACCCGACTGCATCAGGGCCGGTACCACCGTAGCGCCCCGACCGTAGATGGTGTTGACAACCCCTTTCGGGAAACACTCGCGGAACGCTTCGAGCATCGGATAGTGCAGCAGGGTACCGTGTTTCGGGGGCTTAAACAGGATGGTATTACCCATCAGGATCGCCGGAATCAGGGTGGTATAGGTCTCGTTCAGCGGGTAGTTGAACGGCCCCATACACAGCACTACACCCAGCGGAGAGCGGCGGATCTGACCGATAATACCCTGCTCGATGCGGAAACGTGACGAGTTACGGTCAAGGTCTTTCAGTGCCCCGATGGTATCGTAAATGTATTCAACAGTACGGTCAAATTCCTTAATAGAGTCGCCCAGCGTTTTGCCGATCTCCCACATCAGCAGGTTCACGACCTGCTGTTTGCGCTCAAGCATCCGGCCCACAAAACGTTCCATGCAGGCGATGCGGTCGGCAACCGACATGGTGGGCCATTCGCCGCGGCCATTGTCGTAAGCCTGTACAGCGGCGTCCAAAGCTTCCATGGCTTCGGTTTCGCCCGTCACCGGATAGCTGCCGATGACCTTTCGCTTCAATCCGTCTTCCGACTGCACATAAACGGGTGAAACAACGTCGGTCGTCATACCACCCCACTGGCGCATTTCGCCGTTGATCAGGTACTCACGCTGATCGAGGGGTTGAATGAGGTATTCAGCAGGAATGTCGCTTTCTGACTGAAAAAGCGCTGCTAACTGATTAGAAGAGGTAGACATGGTTTTGTTGTAATAGAACCAATAGAATAACACGTTCCGGTCATTCTTCGTTGCAAAAGTAATATTGTCACCAAAGTAACCTATCGGTACTCTCCTGTACGGGCCAAATTGGCTAAGTAATGCTTGTGATTGGTTAAAGAACAGGTATGCGCGACTGACAGGGTTACCTGACAACGGAGCAATCACCTGCCGTTATGGCCGATATCGCAAAAAATGCATATATTTCGATATCGCCTTAAGTTCGGGGAGCAAAATACGGAAGTGATGTTCTGGCCAAACAACAAGTCATCCGGTTGAGTTGTGCGGGGCTGCCCGGCGGTCTAATAAAATTATCTCTAAAGACCGGTACGCCGCCCAACTAAACTACATCCATATGAATCCAGTGAACGCAGGTATTGTACTGGAACCTATAATATTAGTGTGTGTCCTGAGTCGCTACCAGCTGTATTAGGTGCTTATTGGTTGGTTATCATTATGTTATGGGTCTTTCAAAATACGGTCGGGACGCCCTTCTGGATAAAAATCACTCGCGATACGCGAGCGATAACGGGATATCTTTGGCACCATCATCAGGATGGAAAACATATGCTATGCTTATGGTTCCAAGGCTTATTAACCAAAATGCTACACATTTAGGAGGAGCTTCAATTGTCGAGGCAGGTTTAAAGGGGTTATTACCAGATTTATATGGCAGATTAGACTGTAATTAGCATGGAAGAATTCTTTGAGAAAACAAATAAAGGCCTTTCTGAAAATGAGTTAAAAGGTTTTGAAGGTAAAATTAATTTTAATCTACCAGCAGAGTATCGTAATTTCTTGGAAATTACTAATGGGGCTACTTTAAAAAAGAATTATTTGAGACTTTCAGATAGCCGAGATGATTTAATCGTATCGCTGGATGATACAGATAGCCTTCTTATTATTATACAACAAATTAGGCCTAGGCAAAATATGAAAGATAAAATTTATATCCAATATTAAGAATTTTTATTGCCTATTGGTGATACGGCAATGGGCAATGAAATATTTCTTGGAATAAAAGATATATTTTTAGGTAGGATTTTTATTGACTGGGTTGAAGATATTTTTGATGAAGACGAAAAAGGCATAATACCTATCTATGAAGTTTCTTCATCATTTATTAGTTTTTTAGAACTACTCACAGATAATCCAAATTTTTAAAGAAATCTGTGCTTGCTGGTTCAAAATAAATTGCAACTAAGTAAAAGATTTATGGAAATCGAAGAATTAGTCACTAAAATTAGTACACCTGTTTCTGATAAGGAAATTTCTCATTTTGAAAATGATTATGCTGTAATTATTCCTCAACAGTATAAAGACCTTCTGAAGTACTCGAATGGGGCAGATGTTGTTGGCACTTTCAACCATCCTTTACATCCAGGTGAAAACTGGAAAATAACTATATATCCAACTCTAGCCTCGATAGAAGAGCTTAGAAGGGGCATGAATGAATTCCATGAAATTAATCTTTCTGGTATGAAATATCAATACCAAGAGAAAATCCTCCAGATTGGAGGTACACAAGAGGGGAGTCATATAATGTTAGGATTCGCGGACCCTATCAAAGACCAAGTATTTATTGAAGATACGGATGATCTAACTATGGAAAGGGAGATTCCTTTAATTCTTTTAGCCCCAACTCTAATAGACTTCTTAAAAATGTTAGAGCCGTTCTCATAAAGTTTGCCTATCACGTTATAGACTTGATCGCTCCGATAGCTATGATAAAATCAAGGGTTATAGTACAATTTTTCAGCCTTATCACTGCCAGCCGGAGAGGTTTACCACACCCGCTGGCAAACAAAACAAAGTTGTTCATTACCAATGCCTACCGGCATCCGTAACCCACAAACCAATGCACCACCATTACCCGCGTACCACCGTCGTCCTCACCGCAGGCCTGGGCCTGCTGAGCGTTAACCTAATGGCCCAGCCCATGAAACCGGTCGTCAGTACGGAGGCGAGCGATAACGGGGCACAGTCACTAAATAACACTTTATATGTATTACCCAGAATCATATTTTGACATTGAAATTCTTAAAGAAGTATTAGAGCAATACTCGTGGCCTTCAGATTATTACTTGCAAGAAGTTAAGTCTGGAAATATTATCATTGTATTTCCAAAGTGTAGACTAATAATATCCGAAGGATTTGAAAGTTCTATGACAGCATATTTTTTAAATTCAGAGATAAATAGAACTGAGACACAGGCTAGTGTTAGCATTTTTAGCGCTGTTCAAATTGTTAAATCCAGAATAATAAAAAATGCAGGGGTTGAAGAGCCTGAGGGACTTGTTAGGTTCTTAGAAGTAGAGCCTTCTTTGGAAAAGGTTAAGCACGGATTGAATAATATATGTATTCTATTACAAGCATATCTATTGCCTTGTATTGAAGGGGACTTTAGCTGGGTTGAAGAATATAATAGGAAGCACCCTTATTAATGATCCATTGAAAGTTCCCGATTGCTATGATAAAGTCAAGGATTAAAATTCGAATTTTTAAAGCATGGTGAATGATGGTCACTTGGTCAGGCTTGCGCTGCCGGATACAAGACGTATCGTGCAGCGGGCGAGTCCATGCCGAGCGGCAATCAATTGATAATGCTCCGCTCAGGTGCCTCGCCGGCGATCAACCGGTATGTGCTCACCTCTAACGATTATCGTTTAGCTTCCCTACCATCCGCGTCGCCCAGGTTCGGCGCTTCGAAACTTTGCTGCGGACCAGGCAGGCACACGGCTTCAGGTTGTTTACACGCTTACCAGGAAACCGCACCAGTCAGGCGCAGCCATTAATTGATTTTCGTAATAGTCTGTTTGAAAAGCGTTACCGCACATTCCGCAAAAAGTAATTTCTTTACATCTTCGTTGCAGACTATTCATGTTCATAAACCTATGGCGACTTTTCAGCTGAAAATCAATGGTAAAGTAAGGAAGGTGGAGGTGGACCCGGCGACGCCCGTACTCTGGGTGTTGCGTGATCACCTCAATTTGCAGGGCACAAAATATGGCTGCGGCATGGCGCAGTGTGGTGCCTGCACGATCCATGTCGACGGTATGGCGATGCGGTCGTGTAGTTATCCGGTGTCGGCGGTGGGGAAGCAGGCCATTACCACCATCGAAGGGTTGTCTGCAAACGGGGAGCATCCGGTGCAGCAGGCCTGGCTCGACCACGATGTGGCCCAGTGCGGCTACTGTCAGGCAGGGCAGATCATGAGCGCGGCGGCCTTGCTGAAAGGTAATCCTGCGCCTTCCGACGAGGATATTGATGCGGCCATGAGCGGAAATATCTGCCGCTGCGGCACCTACCTGCGTATTAAGGAAGCTATTAAATCGGCTGCGAAGAAATAAACCCTGACTGATCATGGAAACGAAAAAAAATACCAGCAGACGTTCTTTTCTGATTTCTTCTGCCCTGGCAGGCGGCGGGTTGATGCTGAGCTTTTCGTGGTTGACCGAAGCCAGAGCGGCCGGAAAAACCGAAGCCCTGAACCTTGCCGGCCAATGGCATGAGTTAACCGGCTATATCCGGATCACGCCGGATAACGTCATCAAAATCATGGTGCCCAACCCTGAGTTCGGGCAGAACGTCATGACGTCGCTGCCGATGATGGTGGCCGAGGAGCTGGATGCCGACTGGAAGAATGTGGTCGTAGAAATGGCCCCTCACGATAATCTGAAATTCGGGTCGCAGTTTACGGGTGGCAGTATGTCGGTCCGGACCTACTGGAAGCCGCTGCGGAATGCCGGGGCGTCGGCGCGGCTGATGCTGTGTGAGGCTGCGGCGCAGGCATGGGGTGTGCCCGGCAGTGAGATTACAACCAAAGCCGGTGTGCTGAGTCATGCCGGTGGCAAAACAGCAACCTATGGCGAGATGGCCGCCAAAGCCGCCGCCGTGCCGGTGCCGAAGAACGTAAAACTGAAAGCACCGAAGGATTTTACCATTGTCAGCCGGTCAAAGAAAAATACGGAGGGCGTTAAGGTGGTCACCGGAAAACCGCTGTTCGGGCTCGACTACCGGCAGGAGGGCATGCTGATTGCGATGGTACAGCATCCGCCGGCCTTCGGCATGAAGCTGAAATCGTTCGACGCGGCGCAGGCCCTGAAAATGCCGGGCATTACCGGTGTGTTCCCGATCCGGTTGTTTGAAGAAGGGTACGAACGGTCGGCTTTTGATACCCGCACGTTTAATGAACTGGTGGTTGTCGTGGGCCGTACGACCTGGGAAGTGATGAACGCCAAAAAGAAGCTGAAGGTGCAGTGGGAGGTTACGACCGACACCAAAGAAAAGGTGAAAGGCTGGAGCGGCCCGGCGCGGGAGGAAATCGTACCGGGCGGGCTGGAAAGTACCGCCTTGCAACTGACGCAGATGCAGGAGCGGGCAAAACAGGCCGCAACCGTGCTGCGGAAAGACGGCGATCCGGAAGCGGCTTTCAAGGGTGCTGCCCATGTGATCGAACGGACGTACACCGCGCCGTTTCTGGCCCATAATACCATGGAACCCATGAACTTCTTCGCCCACGTAACGGCGGAAAAGGCGTTGCTGGTCGGGCCGTTGCAGGCACCGTCGCTGGTGACGGGTACGCTGGCAAAGGTGCTGAATATGCCGGTTGACAAAGTGGAAATTCAGATGACGCGGATGGGCGGTGGCTTCGGTCGCCGGGCCTACGGGCATTATCTGGTGGAGGCGGCGCTGATTTCGAAAAAGGTTAATGCACCGGTAAAGCTGATGTATACCCGCGAAGACGACATGACGTATGGTATTTACCGGCCAATGTACACCGCAACCTACCGCGCCGCGCTGGATGCGGAAAAAAACCTGATTGGTTTCCATGTGAAAGGCGGGGGGATTCCCGAGCATCCGATTGCGGCCAACCGCTTCCCGGCCGGAGCCGTTGACAACTACCTGGCTGAGGGCTGGGAAATTCCGTCGAACATCACCATCGGGGCTTTCCGGGCGCCGAGATCGAACTTTAACGCCGCTGCCGAACAGTCGTTTCTGGACGAACTGGCTGAGTTCATGGGCAAAGACCCGATCAGCTTCCGCCTCGATCTGCTGAAACGCGCCAAAGCAAATCCGGTTGGCAAAAACAATGAATATGACGCTGACCGGTACGCCGGTGTGCTCGAACTGGTGCGGGATAAATCCGGCTGGGGAAGCTCTGCGCAGGCGGGGAAACACCGCGGCGTAGCGGCCTATTTCTGCCACAACTCCTATGCTGCCCATGTGGTGGATATGGTCGTTCGGAACGGCGAACCGTACGTGGAACAGGTGACGAGTGCGATTGATTGCGGCATTGTGGTCAACCCCGATGCGGCGCAGAACATGGTACAGGGAGCGGTTGTCGATGGGATCGGCAACGCGTTGTACGGGGCACTGACCCACAAGGACGGTGCGGCCGAACAAACTAATTTCCATAATTACCGGATGATCCGCCACAACGAGGCCCCGAAGAGCATCGACGTTCATTTTGTGCAGAACGAAATTGATCCGACCGGGCTGGGCGAACCGCCGTTCCCGCCGGTATTCGGGGCGGTTGCCAATGCCTTGTACAAAACAACCGGCAAGCGGCATTACAACCAGCCGTTCCGTCCGGAAGGAGTGAAATTACAGGAAAAAACAGGGGAGTAAACAGATTCCCTGTTTTTCCTCGTTTACCACAGCACAGAGAATACATAAGGGAAAAGCGCTGTGTATTCTCTGTTGCTTTAGTTCGGGTTACGTATTGGCCTGTCAGGGTTTCCGGGCTGCCTGCTTCTTAGCCTGTTTCTCCGCCATCCGGATGTACAGCTGCTCAACTTTCTCGCGGGCCCACGCCCTCTTTCCCAGAAAGCCCAGGCTGCACCCAACACCCGCACTCTCGCC
>NZ_CAMFHL010000248.1 GCF_945952095.1 uncultured Arsenicibacter sp.
GAAAAATAATACAACCTGATGTCTCAAATGGGCTATAACTCTACGTCCAACAACAATCTGAGAGCTGTTGCGCGGATGAAAAGTTGTGCATTAGTTGGTTGGATGCCGGTCTGAGACCGGCTTACGCACGAGCGTCGTGTAAACTACGATCAGCAAGGGGAAATCGCGAAAGTCCAAATCCGGTTTTTTCTTCTGTATCCAACTCTGAGGGCTTTGTTTTGTGTAAATTAATTGAGACAAGGCGTGGCTGAAATTGATGCAACCGCCAACTGCTCGCTGACCGTCATAAAGAACCGGGCATTCTACAAACGGCTATCAAGCTAAGAAATAGAACAGATATATATTGACGTCAGCCAACATACTCCAGTCCCCATTTATATAATTCATCAATAATAGGTTCTAATTTTTGACCTTTCGTTGTCAAGGTATATTCGACTGTTGGCGGGACAGTTGCAAAAACCTGCCTGACGACAATCTCATTTGCTTCCATATTTTTCAATTCCTTGACCAACATTCGGGTGTTAATGTTGGGAATAAGCCGCTCTAATTCGCTGAAACGCTTCTTGCCGGTAAACAAAGCATAGATAATCGACATAGACCATTTTCCTCCGATTACGCCCAGGATTTCCTGAAGTGCACATCGTTCATCACTTTTTTTATTGTTTTTATTGTCCATAAGTAACTGACTTTGTTTAAGGCTTTACTTTCTGTTATTACTATACAAAGGTGTTCCTACTTTCAAAAATAAAGTATTGAATTTTACTTTGCAACTCATTTTCTAAAAACACAATGGACACAACATTAATAGGTGAGGTAGCATTGGTAACAGGAGGAACAAAAGGCATTGGCAAGGCCATTGCCGATAAATTAAGTAGTAGAGGGGCTCAAGTGGTGATAACTGCAAGAACTGCACCTGAGACAAATACCAACAGACATCACTTCATTGCTGCCGACCTCACACAGCCTG
Organism: uncultured Arsenicibacter sp.; assembly: GCF_945952095.1. GTDB lineage: Bacteria > Bacteroidota > Bacteroidia > Cytophagales > Spirosomataceae > Arsenicibacter. Next base: position 968 of record NZ_CAMFHL010000248.1, read on the forward strand.
AAGATACAGAAGCTATTGCCAGGGAAATTCTTGAAAAATACGGCAGAATAGACATTGTCGTCAATAACGCAGGCGCTAACCTAAGTCCTGGTGGCGGTTTTGACGCACTTTCTGATGAACATTGGTACAAGGACTGGCAATTAAATTTTTTGTCGGTAACGCGCCTTAACAAATTACTGTTACCTGCTATGATTAGGCAAAAAAGTGGTGTAATCATCAATATTTCTACGGGTGCTTCAAAACAGCCGATCTGGGAGATGACAATGTCATATTCTTCAGCAAAAGCAGCATTGAATGCCTACAGCAAAGCATTAGCGAATGAATTGGGCTCAAAAGGTATCCGTGTAAATGTAGTTTCACCAGGTGTAGTTAAAACACCGTTAATGCAGGATTTTATTGAAACTATAGCCAAGTCGTCAAATCGTACTGCTGAGGAGGCGTTCAAAGCTATAATGGACAAGGTAGGCGTTCCGGTAGGCAGGATGGCAGAACCAGAAGAGATTGCTAATCTTGTCGCTTTTTTGGTGTCTTCGGAAGCACAATATATTACCGGAGCTAATTACTCGGTAGACGGTGGGGCATTACCTACAATTTAGAAAATTTGCACTTTTAGTGCATTATCACCGCACAGGCGTAGTTCACACTACGTCCGTGCGTTAGCCGGTCTCTGACCGGCGTATTTTTTATAAAAGATCAGTCCCAATTAAGCCTTTACGGCCTGCATAGTCCCGGGCGCATGAATACAAATAGGTCGTAGCTTTATCGACCCAACCGGCCCGGACCATGTTCTGATGCATATACGTCAGCTTCTGGTCAATAAATGCATTCGATAATGCTTCAACAGCCTGATTTTCGTGGGTCCGGAATTGATCACGTAGCCGTAAACCGCCGGCTGTCGCATTAGTGTCGTATATACTACGCTCAACAAGAGATTATACACAAAACCATTATACACAATCCTCGCTAAATCAGCGCAACCGGTTCATTTTGCCGCCAGACAGGAGGGTGCGGGAAAGTTTGGCTGAAAGATAAAATCAAATTTGACATCCGGTTACTACCATTTACCCGGGATCGTTTGTACATCTCCTTACCTTCTATGGAAACAACGCTGAATAACCTGTCACGACGCGACTTTCTGCGTCAGTCTTCCCTTGCAACCGCCGGTCTGGTGGCGGCATCTCCTCTGACAACCCTGGCCGCGCCGATGGCCAAACGTAAAGTGGCTATGGTCGGTACCGGCCACCGCGGCACGAGCATGTGGGGTACGCCGGTCGTCAGGGAGTTTGCGGATATCATTGAGTTTGTCGGCTTGTGCGATAAAAACATCGGCCGCGCCGAAACGGCCAAAAAAATGCTGGGCGTGTCTTGTGCGACCTATACCGACTTTGAGAAAATGATGCAGGAAACCAAACCGGACCTGCTCATCGTAACGACTGTAGACGCGACCCACGACGAATTTATCATCAAGGGTATGGAAATGGGGGCCGACATCATCACCGAAAAGCCCATGACCACCGACGAAACCAAGTGCCGGGCGATTCTGGATGCGGAAAAGCGGACGGGCAAAAAAGTGACCGTAACCTTCAACTACCGTTACTCGCCGCACCGCCAGAAAATCTACGAACTGCTGCGTGAAGGGGCCATCGGCAAGGTTACGTCGGTCGATTTTCACTGGTATCTGGATACCCGCCACGGGGCCGACTATTTCCGGCGCTGGCACCGGCTGCGCGAAAACAGCGGATCGCTGTGGGTTCACAAGGCGAGTCACCACTTCGATCTGCTGAACTGGTGGCTGGAGTCGGAACCGGAGTCGGTCTATGCGCAGGGCGCCTTGGAAAACTACGGCAAAAACGGGCCGTTCCGCAGCACAAACTGCCGCGCCTGCCCGCATAAATCGGACTGTAACTACTACTGGGATATTACCAAAGATAAGCGGTTGACGGCACTGTACGTCGATAACGAAAAATACGACGGCTACCACCGCGACGGCTGCGTATTCAAAGAGGATATCAATATTTTCGATAAAATGGCGGCAACGATTCATTATGCCAACGGGGTGAATGTCAGCTACTCACTGACAACGTACTCGCCGTATGAGGGCTACCGGATTGCGTTTAACGGCACAAAAGGCCGTCTGGAAGCGTGGGTCAAGGAGTCGGGTAAAATGACCATTGAGCCGTATGACGAGCTGATGCTGTCGAAAAACTTTGGCGAGGTCGAGTACATTAAAGTACCGCAGGCCGAAGGCCACGGTGGCGGCGATGCCCGGCTGCGGGACAAAATCTTCCGGAATCCCGGCGCGAAAGACACCTTCCGGCAGGCCGCCGGCAGCCGCGACGGAGCCATGGCGATTCTGGTCGGCATCGGTGCCCGCAAAAGTATTCAGACCGGTCAACCCGTCCGGATCGAAGACCTGACGGGACTGAAACCGCTGGCTGTCAAATCGTAACGTGGAGGATAACGGGAATTGTATGGCGCCAACCGTAGAGACGCAACATCTTGCGTCTCGTTTATCGAGGTTCAGAACGTTATTCGAAACGCAACATCTTGCGTCTCTACTGGTGATGTGGCTGGTCGTGTCCGGTAACGCGGCATGGGCATCGTCCGTCATTGATCTGAAAGGGCAGTGGCGGTTCCGGACTGATGCGGCGGATAAGGGTGTGGCCGGCCGGTGGTTCGCCGGAAAACTGCCCGAAACCATTAAACTGCCCGGCTCTATGGCCGAAAACGGTAAGGGCAACGATATTACGCTCCAAACAAAATGGACGGGTAGCATCTACGACAGTTCGTGGTACTTCAACCCGCGCATGGCGAAGTACCGGCAGCCGGAAAACCTGAAATTCCCGTTCTGGCTGACGCCGGTGAAGGAATATGTCGGCGCCGCCTGGTACCAGAAAGACGTGACCATTCCCGCCAACTGGACAAATCAGCACGTTGAACTGTTTCTGGAACGACCGCATACGGAAACCCGCGTCTGGATCGACGATGCCGAGATCGGGATGCAGAACAGCCTGGTAGCCCCCCATGTGTTTGACCTCACCGGTAAGCTACCGCCCGGGAAACACACGCTGACCATCCGGATCGATAACCGGATCAAGGACATCAATGTCGGCAAGGACTCGCACAGCCTGACCGACCATACGCAGGGCAACTGGAACGGCATTGTGGGCCGTATGGAGTTGCAGGCCATGCCGCCTGTCCGGGTAGACGATGTACAGGTGTATCCTGATCTGAAACAAAAACTCGCGCGGGTGAAGGTGACAATCAACAGCCTGACCCCCAATGCGGCCGGTACCGTACGGATAGCAGCGTCGGCGTTTAACACAGCGAAAAAGCATGTCGTCGCACCGGTTTCGCAGTCGTTTACGCTGAACGGTACCTCCGCAACCCTGGACATTGTCTATCCGATGGGCGACGGTCTGCTGACGTGGGACGAGTTTGATCCGGCGCTTTACCTGCTACAGGTCCGTGTCCGGTCGGGTCAGCAGGAGCACCGGCGGGCGGTACAGTTCGGAATGCGGGAAATCGGCATTCAGGGGACGCGGTTTACCGTCAACGGCCGGCCGGTTTACCTGCGCGGGACGGTCGAAAACTGTGATTTTCCGCTGACGGGCTATGCCGCCATGGACGTACCGGCCTGGGAGCGTATTTTCCGGATTGCCAGACAATACGGTCTGAACCACATGCGCTTCCATTCGTATTGCCCGCCCGAAGCAGCCTTTATCGCTGCCGACAAGGTCGGGTTTTACCTGCAACCCGAAGGGCCGAGCTGGTGCAACCACGGCACGTCGCTGGGCGATGGCAAACCCGTTGACAAGTACCTCTACGACGAAACCGACCGCATGGCCCGATCGTATGGCAACTACGCTTCGTACTGTCTGCTGGCCTATGGCAACGAACCCGCGGGCCGCAACCAGGCGAAGTGGCTGGGGGCTTTCTGTACCTACTGGATGGCCAAAGATCCGCGCCGGAAATACACCGGCGCGTCGGTCGGGATGAGCTGGCCGCTGGTGCCCGAAAACGAATTTATGGTTAAGTCGGGGCCCCGCAACCTGCCCTACGACAAACTTCCGGAGAGTACCGGCGATTACCGCTCAAAGCTGGAAGGCTTTACCGTACCCTACCTGACGCACGAAATGGGGCAGTGGTGCGCAACGCCGAATTTCAAGGAAATCAAAAAATACACCGGCGTGTACCGCGCCCGCAACATGGAACTGTTTCAGGAAGACCTGACCGACCGGGGCATGGGCGACCAGGGCGATCAGTTTCTGATGGCTTCCGGTAAGTTGCAGTTACTATGTTACAAGCAGGAAATTGAGCGGTCGCTCCGGACACCCGGCGGCGCGGGGTTTCAGTTGCTGTCGCTGAATGACTACTCGGGGCAGGGAACGGCGCTGGTCGGTTTGCTGGACGCCTTCTGGGACGAGAAAGGCTATGTCAACGCGAAGACGTTCAGCCGGTTCTGTAGCGAAACAGTGCCGCTGGCACGACTGCCGAAGTTCGTATACCGGTCGGATGAGACGATGGAGGCAGCGGTAGAACTGGCCCATTTCGGGAGATCCCCGCTGACCAATGCACGGCTTACCTGGACACTGACCGGTCCGGCCGGAAAGGTGGTGGCACGCGGGGCCTTTGCGCCACAGTCGTTTTCCATCGGTACGAATCAGCCGGTCGGGACGGTCAGTGTATCGCTGGCCGGTATGCAGCAGGCCACAAAGCTCACGCTGGAGGTGTCTATGCCGGGCACGGCGGTTGCCAACAGCTGGGAGGTCTGGGTCTATCCGGCAACCCCGCCTGCCTTAGCCGAAGACGATATTTATGTGACAACAACCCTGGACGAAAAAGCGGAGACCGTTCTGAAAAACGGGGGGAAGGTATTCCTGCAGGCGGCCGGGAAAATTGAAAAAGGCAAGGAGGTAGTGCAGTATTTTCTGCCGGTATTCTGGAATACATCGTGGTTTAAGATGCGGCCGCCGCACACGCTCGGGTTCGTGGTGAATCCCGCACATCCGGCCTTTGCGCAGTTCCCGACCGACCCGCACAGTAACCTGCAATGGTGGGAGATTGTACATAAGGCGCAGGTGATGAACCTCGAAGATTTTCCGGCGTCGTTCCGGCCGATTGTACAGCCCATCGATACCTGGTTTCTGAACCGGCGGCTGGGCATGATTCTGGAAACAAAGGTAGGGGCGGGGAAACTGATGTTGTGTAGTGCCGACCTGCTGAGCGACCCCGACCACCGGATCGTTGCCCGTCAGCTGTTCCGGAGCCTGCGGGCCTACATGCAGACCGCCGCTTTTAACCCGGAAACATCGGTAGATTTAACAACAATCCGCGCTTTGTTCAACAGCCCGTCCCGCGATACCTTCAAGGCATTTACGGCCGATAGTCCTGATGAACTGAAGAAAAAGCCGGATGTAAAATAAACTGAAAAAACACATGAAAACACTGAAAACGTTGCTGGCGATTGCGCTGATCGCCGTTGTCTGCTCTGCGAATGCCGCCACAAAAGGCGATGACAAAAAAGATGTCGAACAAGCCGTTGAAAAACTGCGGCAGGGTATGCTGAACGGCGACCGCGCCACGCTGGAATCGGTAGCGGCCGAGGAACTGAGCTATGGCCACTCCAACGGCCGCGTCGAAGACAAAAAGGAGTTTGTGGAGGCATTTGCCAGCGGTACATCCGATTTCAAAACCATCGAACTGACCGAGCAGACCGTTACGGTGTCGGGTAATACGGCCTGGGTGCGGCACAAGCTGTACGGCGAAACCAACGACAAAGGCGTACCGGGAACGGCCAAAATCGCCATTCTGACGGTTTGGGTCAAGCAGAAAGGCAGCTGGAAGCTCTTTGCCCGGCAAGCCGTTAAGATTTAGTATTGTTTTACCACATAGCCATATCAGAAACACAAAGAGAGTGAAAATCTATGTTTTCTATGTGGCTATGTGGTGAAAGGGTAAATGGTTAATCAGTGAGTTTAGTGTATGATTCTTTTTTGTCTTTCGTTCTGGCTGACGCTCTTTAGTGCACCGGATCCGGCGTGGGTAAAGCAGGTGGGTGCCCGCCAGCAACCAACCCGCAAAACCGTTTTTCTGACCAACCAGTACGGTGCCGTTGCCGATGGTAAAACGCTGGCCACCAACGCCATTCAGCAGGCAATCGACGCCTGTGCGGCCAAAGGCGGCGGCATTGTTTCCTTTCAGCCCGGGCAATACCTGACCGGTTCGCTGTTTCTGAAGAAAGGCGTTACGCTGCGGATTGACAAAGGGGTTGAACTGCTCGGCAGCCAGTCGCTGGCCGATTACCCCGAAATCGACACCCGGATTGCGGGCATCGAAATGAAATGGCCCGCCGCCCTGATTAACGTACTGGGGCAGACCAACGTGGCCGTGGTGGGCGAGGGGACCGTTAACGCACAGGGCAAACCGTTCTGGGACAGCTATTGGGCTATGCGGAAAGAATACGAGCCGAAAGGCCTGCGCTGGATCGTTGATTATGACGCCAAACGCCCGCGTACGCTGCTGGTGGCCAACTCGTCGGATGTGACGCTGAAAGACATTACCCTGCAACAGGCCGGTTTCTGGACAGTTCATATCCTGTATTCCGACCACGTAACGGCCGATGGCCTGGTGATTCAGAACAATATCGGCGGTCACGGCCCGAGCACCGACGGCATTGACATTGACTCATCGAGCTATGTACTGGTGCAACACTGCGACATCGACTGTAACGACGACGATTTCTGCCTGAAAGCGGGCCGTGACTGGGACGGACTCCGTGTAAACCGGCCAACCGAATACGTACTTATCCGAGACTGCATTGCCCGTGCGGGCGGCGGGCTGATTACGTTTGGTAGTGAAACGTCGGGGAGCATCCGGCACGTAATTGCCCGGAATCTGAAAGCCAAAGGTACCGGCGTCGGTATCCGGCTCAAATCGGCCATGACGCGGGGCGGCACCGTGGAGGACGTTTCGCTGGAAGACATTACGATGGATGGGGTCGGTACCGCCATTGAGGTAACCATGAACTGGAATCCGAGCTACAGCTATTCGACCTTGCCGGCGGGCTATACCGAAGCCAGCTTACCGCCTCACTGGAAAGCCATGCTGCAAAAAGTCGAACCGGCCGAACGGGGTATTCCACACTTCCGCGACGTCCGGATTACCAATCTGACGGTATCGGATGCCAAACGGGGGATCCGGGCCGAGGGCTCAGGACAGTCGTTGCTGGAAAACTTCCGGTTAGATAACGTGTCTATCAACGCTGCACAGGCGGGCAGTATCGAGCTTGGTAAAGACTGGATTGTCAATAAAGTCAGCATTTCCGGTAAAGACAGCAAACCGCTGGAGGTGAAAAAAAGCACCGGAGTTGCGTTTTAAATTGGCTTTCCGGTAAGTTACGGCTAATTTTCGGCCTTAATCGAAGCGGCATGGAACTAACGGCGTACCTGAACGAACTGGTCTCTCTCTCTCCCGAACTGGAACACGAACTGGATCAGGCGGTTGTCCGTGACGTTTTTCCGAAGCGGCACAAGCTCCTGCTGCCCGACAATACCTCGCAGAAGGTTTATTTTATCGAACAGGGCCTCGCCCGTACCTACTACATCAAGCCCGACGGCAAAGATGTGACCCACCATTTTATTCTGGAGAACTCTTTCTTTATGGCCATCGAAAATATTTTCTATGGCCGGACCTCTCCCTATGGCTTCGAACTGCTGGAAAAATCGGTGGTCCGGTCGATACCCTATGCCGATCTTGAAAAGCTGATTGACCAGCACGATAAGCTGGAAAAAATAATGCGGACACTGCTGATCCAGACGCTGAAAACCTTTTCCGACCGGTTGTATGCCCTCCAGTTTCAGTCGGCGCAGGACAGGTATAATACGTTGCTGGCGCAGTATCCGTCCATTCTCCAGCGCGCTCCGTTAGGCCATATCGCATCGTATCTGGGTATTACCCAGCAGACCCTCAGCGTAATACGCGCGCAACGTTAACCGATCCGCGTCATTCGGCCAGGAGCAGGGCCTTACAATAAATTTTAGCTTACTTTCAGGTTATATACTGATTTTTTAATCCAGATGAAAAGAAATAAGGGCCGCTGATTAGTCTTTTGTATGACTAATTGGATAGGCTATGAAAACGATTCATCCGGTAAAAACAGTCCATTATCTATACATTACCGACGAGTCAGGGATCGGTGATGTGTTTCCGGCTATCAAACAAAATCTGGTCGGCCATCCCTCGACTCACGTATCCCTGATCTATGCGTCAGGGGCATCGGCGCACGTCTTTGCGCCCGAGCTGCACATTCTGTCCCGTCACTTTCCGACTCAATTCATTCCCGCGCTGGTGATTGATCCCGAAAACCGGTTTGATCATCAGGCAACCATTGAAACCATGCTGAACGCCAACACCCGCGACCAGTTGAAGATCAGTGTGGCCGGACAGCCTGAATTTGTGTCGGTGGTCCGGGATCAGCTTCTGTTTTTAGGAATTAAGAAAGAAACCATACATCTCCATTTTTTAAGATAGATGAAAAGAAAGCAGTGTTTCATCTGTCAATTTTGCATCATCATTCTTCGACGTATTAATCGCTATGAAAAGCCAGAAACTCTATATCGCGCTGATCGCTACGACACTGGTAAGTGGCTGTCAGACAAAGGAAACAACAACAGAGGTAAAGGAAACGGCTATTCCGGTCGTTACGGAACAGGTCAGCCGCAAGCAGGTCAACCGCACTACCTCCATCAGCGGCAACATTGAAGGCAGCCGCACAGTCCGGCTGGGCTTTATGGTTGCCGGTAAATTGAACTTTATCGCGGCCGACGAAGGACAGGTTGTCCGTAAAGGTCAACTCTTAGCCAGCCTCGACCCGACCAACTACGGCATCGCCAAGGAAATGACCGATGTGCAGGTGGCGCAGGTCAGCGATGAATTTAGCCGCCTCAAACTGATGCACGACCGTAACAGCCTCAGCGACGCCGATTTTGCGAAGGTCAACTTCGGGCTGCAACAGGCAAAAGTGCAGCAGAAACTACAGGCTAAAAACCTATCAGACACAAAATTATATGCACCCATCAGCGGGGTGATGCTGAAAAAGCTGGCCGAAACGGGCGAAATCACCGGTGTGGGCACGCCGCTGTTTGTCGTATCAGACATCAGCAAGGTCAACGTCAATGCCTATATTCCGGAAAGCGAGCTGCATAGCATCAAAATCGGGCAGCCGGCTACCGTCCTGGTGTCGTCGCTGAGCCAGACCTTTACTGGTCGGGTAAAAGAAGTCGGTTCGGTGGCCGACGTTACCTCACGGGCGTTTACGGTCAAAATCGAACTGCCGAACCCTAAAGGACTGATCCGGCCGGGGATGATCGCCGAAATTACGCTGAAATCCAATCAGCCGGTTGAGCGCCTGTTGCTGCCCGCCGAAGCCATTCTGCACGATACCGACAGCCAGAGCTATGTTTTCGTGGTTGATAAAGGGCAGAAAAAAGCCTTCCGCCGCAATGTGAGCGTGGGCCAGCTGGTCGACAACAAAATTGAAGTGACTGCCGGTCTTTCACCGCAGGAAATCGTGGTTACGGGTGGTCAGCAAAAGCTCACCGATGGTTCTTCTGTCAGCCTTTCTAATTAATCAACGTCATGAATTTCGTTCAAGCTTCTTTAAAATATAAACAGGTCACGCTGTCGGTGCTGCTGTTAGTGTTTGCGCTGGGCGTTTACTCGCTGCTGACGATGCCACGGCGCGAAGACCCTAAAATTACCGTACGTCAGGGCCTGGTGCTGGCCTTTTATCCGGGCGCAAACTCGGCGCAGGTAGAGGATCAGGTGACCAAAAAGCTGGAGCAATACCTGTTTCAGTTTGAAGAGGTCCGGAAAGATAAAACCTATTCAACCACCCGCGACGGAATGGTGGTGGTGAATGTCGAACTGGGTGAAAATGTAAAGAATCCGGATGTGTTCTGGAGCAAACTGCGCCATCAGCTGCTGGTGGTCAAAAGCCTGGAACTGCCGCAGGGGGTGCGGGGGCCGATCGTGAACTCCGATTTCGGCGATACCGAAGCCCTGGTGATTGGCATTGAAAGCGATCAGGCCAGTTTCGCGCAGCTGAAACAATACGCCCAAAAGCTGGAAGACAACCTGCGGACCATTCCGGCCGTGTCGAAAATCAAACGGGTCGGCGATCAGCAGGAGCAGATTACGGTTTCGTCAAACTCCGAAAAACTGGCGCAGTATGGCGTTGATATGCAGCAGGTT
>NZ_CAMFHL010000249.1 GCF_945952095.1 uncultured Arsenicibacter sp.
GTTCGGGCAGGCAATGCACGCAGTAAGAAACCGTGCCGGACGGATTGGTATAGACCGGTTTCAGGTGCTGGCAACGCTGCGCGCGCGACACACCCATGATGTAATAGTCAACCGCCCGGCTCCGGCAGAATTCATTCGGCACGTCGCCGCTTTCGGGGCAGATTTGCCGGAGCGCCAGATTCCCTTTCGGCGCCGTAAACCAACCCTTACCCGAATTGTAATCAATCGCATTAAAAATCTGAAACAGCAAGGGCGTGGCCGTGTTCGCCCCACTGAGCTCCGGCACCCCGACCCCCGAAAAATTGCCGACCCAGACCCCTACCGTAAACCGGCGGTTATAGCCAATGCTCCAGGCATCCCGGCGCCCGTATGATGTGCCGGTTTTCCAGGCAATCCGGGGCAGGTGGTAGCTGTTGTCAAAATTATTCGGTAAGTCCGGACGGGTAATCTGTGTCAGGATGTTGGTTGTCAGAAACGCGGCCTCGGGCGACATCAGCTCACTGCCCGCGCCTGCCGTCTCACCAGCCTGCCAGACCAGCGGTTTGATGGCACCCTGATTCGCAAAAGCGGTATAGAGTCGTGTCATCTCCTCGACCGTTACGCCGCAGCCGCCAAGAATCATGGACAGACCCAGATCTTTTGCCTGCTTGCGGATGGTGGCAAAACCCGCCTTTTGCAGCGTACTCACAAAGGTCGGTGTACCGATATCTTTCAGCAGTTTCACCGCCGGAATGTTGAGTGAATTGGCCAGCGCATACTCAACCGTTACGGCCCCGTTGAACCGCCGGTCGTAGTTCTCGGGCTCATAGCCGCTGACATTTATCGGCACGTCATTCAGCTTGCTTTTCGGCGTCACCAGTCCCGCATCAAAAGCAAGGGCATATAAAAACGGTTTCAGCGCGCTGCCCGGCGACCGGACAGCCTGCACTCCGTCCACCTGCCCCCCATCCAGCGTGTTGCGGAAATCAGCCGATCCGACATAGGCCATTACCTGCATCGTCTGGTTATCGACCACCAGCACGGCTGCATTCTGCACACCAACTGCCCGGACGCGATTCGTATAATTGCTTACCAACTGCTCCACCGCTGTCTGAATAGCCGGCCGGATCGTGGTCCGGATGATGGGTGTTGCCGGTTGTTCTGCCCGCAGCCGCAGGCTCAGGTGCGGGGCTTGCTGAGGTGCCTCCCGACGCCGTACGGTCAGCGGCTCGGCTACCGCATCGGTCACCACATCGGCCTCAAACAAACCGGCCTTTCCGAGCCGGTTCAGCCAGCGGTTGCGTTCCTGGAGGATGTACGTATTATTGCGCCCTAACCGCAGACTCGACGGCCGGTTCGGGATAATGGTCAGGGTCGTGATTTCGGCCAGACTCAGCAGTTTGGGCGGTTTATTGAAATACAGCAGCGACGCCGATTTGAGTCCTTCGATATTGCTGCCATACGGAATCAGGTTCAGGTACAATTGCAGAATTTCAGCCTTCGAGTAGTGCAGTTCCAGCTGAATGGCCCGCAGCAGTTCGACGAGTTTGCTGCCGTAAGTACGCTCACGGGGTTCCAGCAACCGCACCACCTGCATCGTGATGGTCGACGCACCCGAGGTCCGGCGTCCGGTCAGCAAATTCCGCGCAAAGGCCCGCAGCAGCGCCACCGGATTAATTCCCGGATGATAATAGAAGTACTTATCCTCTTTAAACAGAATGGTTTTCTGTAGTGTCGGGGTAATTTCATCGAGCGTCGCCACCATGCGCCACCGGTCGTCACGCGCCAGAAATGCATGCAGAATTGTTCCGTCCTGCGCCGTAATCAGGGTCGAATAGGGCACATTCGTTTTCGGTGGAAAAGCCACGTCCAGCCCGGCAGCCAGCAACAGGACAGCCAGCAGCACCCGGACAGATTTCCGTTCCCACAGTTTTTTGGTGATGCCGGTTATTTTTTCCAATATTCGCTCCAATCGCTCAAAATCAATATGTCTCTGAAACCCCCTGACCGTTCCGGCGTTTTTGGTATAAAGGCCAATCTACACGTTGGCGGGGTATTTTTCTAAACCCAACAGACAAAATGACCATACAATTTTTTGGGGCTGCCCGTACGGTTACCGGCAGTAAACACCTCATCACTACCGAAAAAGGCACCCGGATTCTCCTCGACTGCGGTTTATTCCAGGGCATTAATACCGACGAACTGAATCAGGAATTCGGCTTTGAACCGGCCAGTATTGATTACCTGGTCCTGTCCCACGCCCATATCGATCATACGGGTCTGGTACCAAGACTGATTCGTCAGGGGTTTGCAGGCCCTGTTTACTGCACACCCGCCACGGCAGACCTTTGCGAAATTATGCTCATGGACAGCGCACATATCCAGCAGAAAGATCTTGAGCGCGTCAATGAACGGCGGCACCGGCAGGGACGTCCCGAACTGGATATGCTCTACGACGCCGACGATGTACAGGAAACGCTGAGCCGCTTCAAAACCGTAGGGTATAACGAAATTTTCTGGCTTACCGATGAAGTAGAGGTGCAGTTTACGGATACCGCTCACCTGCTGGGCAGCGCCGCCATTAGCCTGACGATTCACGAAAAAGAGGGGCCGAAAAAGGTGTTTTTCAGCGGCGACATTGGCCGGCCCAACGACAAAATACTGCCGATGCCGATGCCGTTCCCGCAGGCCGACTACATCATCTGCGAATCGACCTATGGCAGTCAGTTACACGAACCGGAGCCGGACATGCGGTCGCATTTGCTCCGGATTGTGGAAGAAACCTGCGTACGTCAGCAGGGAAAGGTCATTATTCCGGCCTTTGCCGTTGACCGGACGCAGGAGTTGATCTATGCCCTGGACCAGCTCGAAAGCGAAGGCCGCCTGCCGGTGATCCCTGTTTTTGTTGACAGTCCGCTGGCGGTGAAAGCCACCAATGTCATGCGGCAGAACGAAGATTGTTTTAACCCTGAGATTCTGGCCTACATCAAAAAGGACGGCGATGCGTTTAATTTTGAAAACCTGCACTACGTGTCGGACGTCGAAGAATCGAAAGACATCAACAACTGGCACGGGCCGTGCATCATCATTTCATCGTCGGGCATGGCCGAGGCGGGGCGCATCAAGCACCACATCAAAAATAACATCGAAGACAACCGGAACACCATCCTGATTGTGGGCTACTGCTCACCAACCAGTTTAGGCGGTGCCCTGAAACGCGGCGATAAGCAGGTTCGTATTTTCGGCGAAACCTACGACGTAAAAGCGCGGGTAGCGGTCATGGATTCGTTCAGTGCGCACGCCGATTATGCCGAAATGCTCGACTATTTAGGGTGCCAGGACCCAAAACTGGTAAAAAAAGTTTTCCTCGTCCACGGTGAATACGATAAACAACAGATCTGGCAAGAGAAGCTGGAAGCCGCTGGTTTTAAAAATGTTATGATTCCGGACATGCGCGAAAAGGTAACGTTATAGCTCTTTCCCCTGTGTTATGCAGAAAAAAAATGCAAAAAAATGGCATCAGGGCTTGCAAAAGCCCTTTTTACCGCCGTATATTTGCATTCCCAACACAGGGGAAATGTTCTGCCGAAGTGGTGAAATTGGTAGACACGCACGTTTCAGGGGCGTGTGTCTTCACGGACATGCGAGTTCGAGTCTCGCCTTCGGCACTTAAAAGCCAAACTCTTACGAGTTTGGCTTTTTGCTTTTTAAGGCAAATCTATTTCGAAGATTACTACTCAGAGGTGCCACATTAGCCTTCTTTTTCTCTCAATAATAAAAAAAGCCCTGTACAGGGCTCATAAATCACTACGTCAGTACGGTGTCCTACCCCGCCAGCTGAATGCCCGACCGGGTTAGTCCGCCGCCAATCAGGCCGTTTTCGCCGGTAGCGTACAGATGCATGTGTTTTACCAGACTGTTACCGATAAACCCGCCGGCGAAAGGGCCTGCGAAGCCGATTGGCCCTGCCCCCTGGTCACCATCCTGGCCTGTGCCACCTGCCTGACTGCGTTTCTTTTTAATGTATGTATAAATCCCGTAGCCGGCGCCGGCAAGCAAAGCGGCTGCACCTAACGCCAGGCCAATCGCTGTGGTCTGTTTCTTATCCATGATCATGATTCGTTGCTGGTTGTAGTAGCATAACCATGTCGCGGCCAAATAGTTTTACCCGAAAAAGCGCCTCTGCACGCTAAAACGCCTTCAGCGTAACCGGACAAACTGGACGATCCGGCTTCGTAACCGGCGGGGCCAAACCAGAGGCCTGACCGGATACGACCGTCCCGCCGGTATATTATTCACAAGGAGCGCTATGACAAATAAAATCAGTACCCCGCTCAGGACCGGCGTGAGCGTATACCAGAAGCCAAGACCGAGTATTTTGGCGGAACCAATGTTGGCAATCAGCGCCGTTGCGCCCGCCGGTGGGTGCATGGTACGCGTAATCTGCATGCACACAATCGACGTGGAAACCGCCAGCGCCGAAGCCAGCCATAGCTGATCGGGCAGGAGCTTATGCACGGCAACGCCAATCAGCGAGGCCAGCACATGCCCGCCAATCAGGTTTCTGGGCTGAGCCAACGGGCTGTTGGTCGCCCCGAAAAGCAATACACAGGACGCCCCGAAGGACCCGATCAGAAAAACGCCGTCTTGCGGTGTAAAACCAGCCTGCTGCAAAAGACCAATCGACGCAATGGCCACGAACGTACCGACAAACGTCCAGAAATGATCGGCAGGTGATACAATGGTCTCTTTATACAGTACGTATCTCGCAATGCGGTACTGCCGTTTAATCCGTTCCCTCATATACCTTTTACAATCTAACCGATCTGTTTAGTTCAGTAAAATAAGAGCCAAAATTACAGCCCGTAAAGCAAATAAAAGTTACTAATAGTCAGAGAAGTTTTACATCTTTGAGTATCAGTTAAGCCTGAGACTTTTTTTAAACAAGTATTCCTCTCTCTGGTCCCTCCGGCAGGGAACATTTAGCAACGTTTCCCCCTCAGGATCGGAATGTCAAACCTAAAGGTGAAGGGAGAAGCCATCGATTTAAAGCCCAAAAACCGTACATGATCAGTAATTCTTCGCCCGTAATACAACAACAATCCCCGCTTTCTGTCTGGAGCGCCCGGCTTTTGCAGTGGTCAGCCACCATCCTCGGCACCAGCGTCTGGGTGAGTTCGGCCTTGTTTGGCCTGTATATTCTTGCTTTCTATGCCACGGCGCTGGTGCAGAATGCCATGCAGCGCTGGAACGGCGTACTTCCCGGCTTGTACACACAGGGCCAGCCGGCATCGACCGGCAGTATGGGATTGCATTTCGCAGCGGGCGGCATTATCCTGATTCTGGGCAGTATTCAGCTACTGGACAGCGTACGGCTCCGGTACCCGGCGCTGCACCGGTGGATCGGGCGGTTTTATGTGCTGGCATGCTTTTCGGCGGCCATCGGCGGTCTGGTATTTATCTTCCTGCAAGGAACTATCGGTGGCACGGTAATGAACATCGGGTTTGGTCTGTATGGTATTCTGATGGGTATTGCAGCCGTCGAAACCCTGCGCCATGCCCGGGCAGGCCGTCTGGAAACGCACCGGATCTGGGCTCTGCGTCTGTATGCGCTGGCGATCGGCTCGTGGCTCTACCGGATGGATTACGGCTTCTGGGTGATGCTGACCGATGCTGCCGGCCATAACCAAACCTTTACCGGTCCGTTTGACCAGTTTATGGCCTTCTTCTTTTACCTCCCTAACCTGCTCGTGGTTGAACTAATGGTCAGAGGCCGGAAGCCCGGCACGTCGGCCTTCATCCGGCTGGGAGCATCGGCAGCCCTGCTGTTTGCGACATTTTTCATCGCGCTCGGCACCTACTACTTTACCAAAATCTACTGGGGACCACCAATAATGGCCTGGTTTAGTTAGGCCAGGGACTCTAAAAGCCTGAATATGCGTTGTCCGCATCAGTACGTCGGGTTGTCCGCTAGTGGACAACCCAACGTACTGATACTACACTCAACATTTTACAAATCAGACACATAGCATTTCCGGCAGGTTTTTTGAGGTAAATATACTGTTGACTATCAAGCCGTTAATGCCATGCTACTGAATTTCCTCCGCGTTGCCATCCGTAATCTACTGAAACAAAAGCTGTTTGCCGGTTTTAATCTCCTGGGCATTGCAATGGGTATTGCCTGTTGCCTTGTTGTTTACCTGCTTATCCAGCATCAGTACAATCAGGACGCATTTCATACGAATGCCGACAGGATTTTTATGGTGCATCATATGCGAACGACCAACGGCGAACCGGAACGCTGGGCAACCTCACCCGATGCCATCGGGCCTGTGCTTCAAAAGGACCTGACCGAAGTAACCAACATGGCGAGGTATCAGGGGCAAAGTGTCGTCGTGAAATACGGCAGCAATGTCTTCAACGAATACATCCACCTGGCCGATCCTGCATTTTTAAGCATGTTCAGCTTTCCGTTACAGGCCGGAAATCCTCATGCGCTCGCCAATCCGTCGGACATTATCCTGTCAGAACCCATGGCACGAAAATACTTCGGCAGCGAGAATCCAATCGGTAAATCCGTTACGGTAGTATTTGACGGGCGAACCCGACGCGATTTTACCGTTGCGGGTGTAGCCGCTCCGTTTCCGAACACAGCCAGTTTAACGTTTAACATGCTGGTCAACTACGGCGTTGGCAACCAACTCGGCTGGACTGCCGGAGACTGGAAACGTCCCGTTCAGGCAACCTTCATCCAACTCGACAAACCGGAATCGGCAGGGCGGGTTACGGCGGCGCTTAACCGCTACGTACGAACCTATAACAGTATCAACAGCCAGGCGCCGGTTAACTCGTTTTTTCTGGATAACCTCACACAAATCGGCCTGAATGCACACATGACCCGCCACTCGTTTTCGGGTGGTACCTCTCCTACCGGTCTCATCATGCTGGGTATTCTCGCAGGGCTGGTTCTGTTCATGGCCTGTTTCAACTTCATGAATTATACCATAGCCACATCAACCAGCCGGTTTAAGGAAATCGGGGTGCGGAAAGTACTGGGTAGCACCCGTAACCAGCTCATACGGCAGTTCATCGGCGAAAATATGGTTATGGGCATTCTGGCGTTAGGTCTCGGTATTCTGCTGACCGAAACGGTGTTTCTACCAACCTTCAGCCGGCTTATTGACTTTTATCAGCTGCGGTTTGATGTATGGGATAACCTGCCGCTTGTCGGCGTTTTTCTGGCATTGATAACCGGAGTAAGCCTGTTATCGGGCCTGTATCCGTCGCTCTACATCAGCGGGTTTAACCCCGTTACGGTATTGAAGGGTAAACAGCGCATCAGCAGCGTGACAGGCCTGGTCCGCACGTTACTGATTGTTCAGTTCGGCCTCTCGATGTTTACCGTTTCATCGGCTATACTGACAACACAGAACGCGCAGTTCCTGCGGCGCATGGATGTAGGCTACACACCATCCCAACTAGTCGTTCTCCGCGCCGATTCCGAAAAAAGTTATCAGTTGCTGCGCGATGCCGCCCTGCAACAGCCCGAAGTCACTGCCGTAGCCGGTTCGCAGGATCAGATTGGCCATGCCGGCGATCACATTGCAACGCTCGAAGAAGGAGCTAACAAATCAACGACCGAGATTATTCACGTGAGTCCTGAATATGTCCGCACACTGGGCCTGCGCCTGAGTCAGGGGCGTAACTTTCTGGATAACTCGGCCACCGACGCTGAACAGGCTATCCTCGTCAATCAGTCGCTGGTGAAGGCGATGGGCTGGACTTCGGCAGTGGGCCGGCAGGTACGGCTGGAAGATAAGGTATGCCGGATTGCAGGCGTTCTGGAAGACTTTAACTATCAGTTCTTTTTCCAGAAAATCGCCCCCTGCGTATTGCGTATGAACCAGCCTGACGCCAACCGGGTGCTCACTATGAAAGTAAATACCGACGATATTTCACGGCTTTCTGCCCGGCTCAAAACGGTCTGGCACAAGGCAATGCCCGATACACCATTCCGGATTTCACAGCAGGATGATGTTTATTCCCCAAGCTACGATGAGTCGCGCCGGATTAAAGATGTCTTTACCTATGTGGCTGTTCTGACGCTCATGATTTCAGCGATGGGATTGTTTGCGCTGGTTTCTCTGAACATTTCGAAAAAAACAAAGGAGATCGGTATCCGGAAAGTATTGGGTGCGTCCTCGCTCAGCATTGCCAACCTCATCAACCGTGAGTTTCTGATCCTGATTACCGTATCGGGCGTTTTGTTTTTGCCCCTTGCCTTTTATGCCCTGAAGGGATTGTTAGACAGTGTATATGCCTATCACATCGCCGTTGGCCCCTGGACGTTTGTGACCACCTTAGGCATCATGCTGCTGCTGGCCATCATTACCATTGGCTCGCAAGTCTACCGGATTGCCACGGCTAACCCGATTCAGGCGATCCGGACAGAATAGTAACGAGTGTATGAACGAACAAAGGCAGGAAGGAGCGCCAATAGCATGCTCTTTCCTGCCTTTGTTCGTTTTGACCAGAACCTTTATTCCGATTTCAACGCCTTCACCGGATTAGCCAGCGCAGCTTTAGTGGTCTGATAGCCAATCGTCAGCAGCGCAATGCCTCCTAATACCAGTACCGGAATAAACCAGACCAGCACATCGAGGTCGATCCGGAAGGCATAGGTTTCCAGCCACTTACTGACCAGGTACCATGATAGCGGCACGGCCAGCACGCTTGCGATCAGTACCAGCCGCAGCGTATCCCACGCCAGCATTGCCAGAATGCTGTTGACCGACGCACCCAGCGATTTCCGCACGCCGATTTCCTTGGTCCGGCGGGCCGTGCTGTACGATGTAAGGCCGAACAGACCGAGGCAGGCAATCAGAATGGCCAGCGACGCAAACAGCATAAAACTGCGGCCAAACTGCTGGTCCTGCTTGTATTGGTTATTAAAGAATTCGTCCAGAAAAAAGTAATTCATCGGCGATTCCGGGAAGAAGGCCGCCCAGTTTGCCTGCACACCTTTTAAAACGCGGTCTGCGTCTTTTGTCGATACCTTCACCGAATAGAAATCCGTTGGCAACCACTTGTAATCGGGGTCCATCAGCATAATGATAGGGGTAAACGACCGTTGCAGCCCCTGCTGGTGGTAATTTTTGATAACACCGATGATTTCGTTCGGCCGGTCGGTGGTCACTTCCAGCGCAATCCGCTGCCCGATAGCCTCCTGCGGGGAATTGAAACCAAACTGCGCAACAGCCGCTTCGTTCAGCACCAGTCCGTATACATCGGACGCACGGCCCCGGTCAAAATTCCGGCCGGCCACCAGCTGCAGCCCGAAGAGCGGGATAAACTCATAATCGGCCGTCAGCGATTCATACAACCGGCTGGTACTGGCATTGGCCCCGAAACGCCGGTTGGCCAGCATCTGCCCTACTTCGAGACCTGGTACCGAGCCGGACCCCGTCACGGCTTCAACACCCGCCAGCCGCTTTACTTCGTTCCGGAAGCTTTCCAGCTTTTCAGCGCTTCCCGTCGTACTCACCGGCGCATGCAGTACCAGAATCTGATCGGTGTTGACGCCCAGTTGCTGGCTGGTCATAAACGAAAGCTGGCGATAGGCAACCACCGTACCGACCAGCAGAATCATCGATGCACTGAATTGCAGCACCACCAGGCCTTGCCGCAGATAGCCACCCGTTGCTGAGAAGCGGTAGCGGCCTTTGAGTGCCAGGACGGGCTTTACGTTGGCTAACACCAGTGCCGGATACAGTCCCGAAACCAGCACCCCGATCAGAAGCATGGCCAGCATCGTCAGCCAGCGCATCGGATTGGCCCAGTCGATGAGCGGCAGGGAAATGTCCAGATAGGCCGGTAAGGTATAGCTGGCAATCGCTGCAACGGCCAGCGCAATCACCAGGGCGAAGGCGTTGAGCACCAGCGACTCAGTAAGAAACTGAATGAGCAGGTACCCTTTTTCGGCTCCGACCGCTTTGCGTACACCGATCTCGCGCATACGGTCCATGGCCCGTGCCGTCGACAGATTGATGTAGTTGAACCAGCCCATCAGCAGAATCACCAGCGCCATGGCCGACAACCAGGTAACAGCCTGCCGGTTGCCCTTCACTTCTACTTCGTTTGGTTTGGCCGGATTCAGGTGAATATCATGTAGCGGCACCAGTTCAACGCCCCACTCATGGTCGCGCATGGTTTCGGCGGTTTTATATTTTTCGGCCAGTGCCGGAAACTGCGCTTCGATTTTGTGCGGATCGGCAGATGGATGCAGGCGGACAAAGGTGTAGCTTTCGTGCTGATACCAGAAGTCCCAGACCTGCTTATTGGAGGTCGTCCACGACATCAGCATGTCAAACTGCATCGTCGAATTGGCGGGCAGGTCGGCAAACACGCCGGTCACTTCGCAATCCAGTTGCCGGCTGCCGGCGGTGATATGCATCATTTTGCCCATCGGATCGGCACCTTTGAAATAACGCTGCGCCGCTGCTTCGGAAATAACGACGGTATTCGGCGCTTTCAGGAAGGTGTTCCGGTCGCCTTTCAGCACCGGATATCCGAAAAACGTGAAGAAGTTTGAGTCGGCAAAGCAGACGTGCTCTTCGCGGAATTTCACGTCTTCATACCGCACCACCCGCGCCGACCCACGCCAGTTGATACGGGTATAGGCTTCGGTTTCGGGGAAAGCTGTTTTGATGGCGGGTGCCATTCCGTTGGTACTGGTCGGCCAGTTTTCAATGATCTCGCCGTTTTTCCGGAACAGTGTTTCGACCCGGTAAATCCGGTCGCCGTCCGCGTGCATCCGGTCGAAGCTCCGTTGCCCGTCGACATAACCGCTGATGAGCAGATAAGCCGTCATGGCAATAGCCAGCCCGCTGACGACAATACCGGTATAACTTTTATGCCGGATGATAGTCCGGAAAACGATTCTGGTGTAATGCAGAAACATAACGTGTTGAGGGAAGAGGTTGTGTTCAGGCAAGGAAGGTAGGCATTTTCCCGGCTAAGTAATATACATAAACACGTATTCCGGTTCTTTATTGTAAGTTTCAGATATTCAGTCTACTTTTGCACCCCTTTTCGCTAAACACCCTTACACATGCCGGCTCTGAATCAATTGGGTGACGCCCCGATCAAGTCATTAATTTGCCAGTATTAAGGGCCCTGACTCACCAGTATTGGATCGATCATGCTGCCTCAGGTGATCATGGGCATCATCCTGGG